>NZ_JBFBJZ010000039.1:0-75445 GCF_040686255.1 Kitasatospora sp. NPDC085879
CTGTCCACCGAACGGGACGACCCGGCGGACTGGCTGAGGGCCGGTCTGGCACTGCAGCACGTGCTGCTGGTCGCCACCGTCCACCAGGTCCGCGCATCGATGCTGCACCAGGCCGTCGAGTGGCCCGAGCTGCGGTGGGAGATGCGGGACCCGTCGCACGGGCCCGGCTGCGTGCAGATGATCCTCAGGCTCGGCTACGGCCCCGAAGGCGCCCCGACACCGCGGCTCCCGGTCACCGACAGCATCGACGAGGACGACCGGGACGAGTGATCAGGCGGCCGGCAGCGGGACCCGCCAGACCAGCTCCGTCCCGCCCCCGGGGCGGGTGTGGGCGTCGAAGCCGCCGCCGAGCGCGGCGGCCCGCTCGGCGAGGTTGGCCAGCCCGCTGCGCCGCCCGTCCGCGGGCAGCCCGACACCGTCGTCCGTGACGGTGAGGACCAGGTCCGTGCCGGCGGCGAGCGACACCTCCACGGCGCCGGCTTCGGCATGCCGTGCGGCGTTGGACAGCGCCTCCTGCAGCACGGCGAGCACCTCCTGGGCCACCTCCGGCGGGACGGTGACGTCGAGCAGGCCGGTCATCCGCAGCGCCGGGGTGAACCCCAGCACCGGCACCGCCCGCTCCACGACCTCGACCACCCTGGCCCGCAGCCCCTGGCCGGCGGGCCCCGACCGCTTGGTCCGGAGGCCGAAGATGGTCGACCGGATCGTCTTGGCGGTCTCGTCCAGGTCGTCGATCGCCCGCAGCACCCGTTCGGTGGCGTCGGGGTGGTCGATGAACCGCGTGGCCCCCTGCAGGGTCATCCCGGTCGCGAAGAGCCGTTGGATGGCCAGGTCGTGCAGGTCCCGGGCGATCCGGTCGCGCTCCTGGAGCAGGGCGACCTGCTCGGAGTCGCGGCGCCGCTCGGCCAGCTCCATCGCGACGGCGGCCTGCGCGGCGAAGCCCTTCAGCGGCGCGGACTCGTCGTCGTCGAACAGCGCGGAGCCGGTGGTGCGTGCCAGCATCAGCACCCCGCGGATGCCGCCCTCCGCGGTGCCGACCGGCACGGCGACCGCCGGCCCCAGGCCCTCCCAGCGGGGCGGTCCGGCGGTGATCCGCGGGTCCTTGCGGACATCGGTGCTGACGACCAGGTCGGCCGTGCGCACCGCGGCGCCGGCGAACGAGCCCTCGGTCGGCAGCACCAGCCCGTGGTGGTCGGCCGCCCGCAGCCCGACCGCGATCTGGACCTCCAGCTCGGCCGTCCCCGGCAGGCAGAAGGCCACCACCGCGAGGTCCGCGCCGGCGATCTCGGACGCCCGGGTCACGAGCAGGTCCAGCACCTCCTGTTCCGGGCTGCCCGAGAGCAGGGCGTTGGTGATCTCCGCGCCGGCGGTCAGCCAGCGCTCCCGCAGCCGGGCGCGGGTGTAGAGCCGGGCGTTGTCGATCGCCACACCGGCCGCCACCGCGAGGGTGGCAAGCACGGCCTCGTCCTCGGCGTCGAAGCCCCCGCCGCCGCGCTTCTCGGTCAGGTACAGGTTGCCGAAGACCTTGTCCCGCACCCGGATCGGCACGCCCAGGAAGCTGTGCATCGGCGGATGGTGGGCGGGGAAACCGACCGACGAGGGGTGGTCGGAGATCTCGTCGAGCCGCAGCGGCACCGGGTGCCGGATCAGTTCGCCCAGCAGGCCGCGGCCCAAGGGCAGCGGGCCGATCCGCCGCCGCTGCTCGTCGTCCACCCCGACCGGGACGAACTGGGAGAGCGTGCGGTCCTCGCCGATCACCCCGAGCGCGCCGTACTCGGCGTCCACCAGCGTCACCGCCGCCTCGACGATGTGCCGCAGCGCCTGAGTGAGTTCCAGGTCCCGGCCGACGTCGAGCACGGCCTCCAGCAGGCTGTGGATCCGGTCCCGGGCCTGCCGGGCGGCGTCCAGGCGGGCCTGGAGCTCGTCCAGCAACTCGTCCAGGCGGAGCTGGGGGAGCGGGGACGACCCGTTCTCCGGGGAGCTTCCCACCGCGTCCTCCGTGCTCGTCGGATGCCCGGCTCCCAGCGTAGGGGCCGGGCCGCGCCCAGGGCGGGAACGGTGGGGCCGCCCGGCCCTGCCGCCGGACCGTCCGGCCCATGGTGCCCGCCGCCGGCCGGACCCGACGCTGGAGAGGAGAACCGGCAGCGGGCCGCCGCGCCGGGACCTCCGAGGGAGTGACCGGACATGAAGGCGCTGACATTTCACGGGCCGGGCCGCCGGGTCTGGGGCGAGGTCCCCGATCCCGTCCTCGCCGACCCCGAGGACGCGATCGTCCGCGTGGACGCGGTGACCATCTGCGGCACCGACCTGCACATCCTCAAGGGCGACGTGCCCGAGGTGGCCGAGGGCAGGGTGCTCGGCCACGAGGCCGTCGGCACGGTCGTCGCGACCGGCCGCGGCGTGCGCACCGTGGCGGCCGGCGACCGGGTGCTCGTCTCCTGCATCTCCGCGTGCGGCCGCTGCGCCTCCTGCCGGCAGACGGCGTACGGGCAGTGCACCGGCGGGGGCGGCTGGATCCTCGGCCACCTCGTCGACGGGACGCAGGCCGAGTACGTGCGCACCCCCTTCGCCGACACCTCGCTGCACCGGCTGCCGCCCGAGGTCACCGACGAGGCCGCCCTGATGCTCGCGGACATCCTGCCCACCTCCTTCGAGGTCGGCGTCCGCAACGGGCGGGTGGGCCCCGGCGACACCGTCGTGGTCGTCGGCGCCGGCCCGATCGGACTCGCCACCATCGCCACCGCCCGGCTGTACAGCCCGGCCCGGATCGTCGCGGTCGACCCCGCGGAGAGCCGGCTGAAGGCCGCCGGACAGGCCGGCGCCGACAGCCTCCTCACCCCCGGGGAGGCGGACCGCGCGGCCGCGGACGGCCTGGGCCGGGAGGGCCGCGGCGCCGACGTGGCGATCGAGGCCGTCGGTCTGCCGGAGACCTTCGAGCAGTGCACCCGCCTGGTGCGGCCCGGCGGCCGGGTCGCCAACGTGGGTGTCCACGGCAGGCCCGCGACCCTGCACCTCGAGGACCTCTGGATCAGGAACATCACCATCACCACCGGCCTCGTCGACACCAGCAGCACCCCGCTGCTGCTCGACATGCTGGCGGCCGGCCGCCTGCCGAGCGGCGACCTGATCACCCACCGCTTCGGCCTCGACGAGATGCAGGAGGGCTACGACGTCTTCGCCGACCCCGCGCGCACCGGCGCGCTCAAGGTGGCCTTCTTCCGCACCTGAAGGAGCCGGACATGCTCGACAACACCGCTCCACCGCCGATTCCGGTCACCCCGGACGACATCGCCCGACGGGTCGTCTCCCGGTGCCGGCAGCTCGGCCTCACCCAGGACGAGGCGGCCGCCCGGGCCGGCATGTCGGCCCGCTACGTCGGCTACCTGCTGGACTTCGGGCCCGGCTTCGACCCCGACGCCGTGTTCCGCCTCGCCCGCGTCCTGGGCTTCACCGTCGCCGACCTGGTCGAGGGGCGTGCGGACGCGCCGCCCGGCCGTCCCGCCGCCGCGCCGCACCCGCGGCTGCTCAGACTCACCGAGGAGGAGTGCTGGGAGCGGCTCGGCACCCACGGCATCGGCCGGATCGCCCTGCCGGGCCACCGCTTCCCGCTGGTGCTCCCGGTCAACTACACCGTCGACGGCACCACGCTCGCCTACCGCACGGCCGACTTCGGGGTGGCGGCCACCGCCGCGGGCGAGGACGTCGGCTTCGAGGTCGACCGGGTGGACGACCGGCGCAGCACCGGCTGGAGCGTTCTGGTCGGTGGCCGGGCCGAGCGCGTCCGCGACCCGGCCGAGGAGCAGCGGCTGGCCGGGCTCGCCGCCACCGAGGCCTGGGCGGGCGGGAACCGGCAGTTGTGGATCCGGATCGTCCCGGCCACCGTGACCGGCCGCGTCATCCGGGCCGGGAGTCACACCGCCCCGGGCGCACCGGCGGACGCCGTGGCCTCGGACCCGCCGGGCCGGGCCTGACGGCCGGCCCTGCCGCGCCGGCTCAGCGGCGGCCCAGGAGCCTCGCCAGCAGACCGGGCCGGCCGGCGGCCCGGTCCGTGCCGTCCTTGTCACAGGTGCAGCGGTCGGCCCGGGGAACCCCGGCGAGCACCTGGTCGACGTGCATGCCGCACCCCGCGTAGCCGGCCTTTCCGCAGCTGCGGCACACCGTCCGTCGACACATCGCACAACTCCCGGTCCCGGGCCCGCTCGGGGCCGTCCTCACGTTTCGCCCCCACCATACCCCGTGGGGTATCCGACCGGAGTGTCCGACCGGACGGGCCGGCGGGAGGGAGACTGGAAGTTGTGCCGGGCCCGCGGTGCGGGCCGGGCGGTCGCGGGACGGAGGGACGGCGCATGGGGCAGCCGGCGATCAGCGTCCTCGGGCTGAGCAAGCGCTTCGGGCCCATGACCGCGCTGGACGACGTCCGCTTCGACGTGGCACCGGGGACGGTCTTCGGCCTGCTGGGGCCGAACGGCGCGGGCAAGACCACCATGATCCGGATCCTGACGACCATCATCCGCCCGACCGCCGGGCGCGCCGAGGTGCTCGGCCACGACGTGGTGCGCCAGGCGGCCGCCGTACGGCGGCTGATCGGGCTGGCCGGCCAGTTCGCCGCGGTCGACCCCAACCTCACCGGACGGGAGAACCTGCGGCTCATCGGCAGGCTCACCCACGCCCCCCGGGGCCAGGTCCGCCCCCGCGCGGCCGAAATGCTGGCACGCTTCCGCCTCGAGGACGCCGCGGACCGGCCGGTCCGCACCTACTCCGGCGGCATGCGGCGCCGCCTCGACATCGCCGCGGCCCTCGTCGCCGAACCGCCCGTGCTCTTCCTCGACGAGCCGACCACCGGCCTCGACCCGCAGAGCCGGATCGCCCTGTGGGACCTCATCCGCACCCTGGTGGACGACGGCACCACCGTCCTGCTCACCACCCAGTACCTCGAGGAGGCGGACCGGCTGGCCGCCCGCGTGGTCGTCGTCAACGAGGGGCGGATCATCGCCGACGACACCCCGGCCGCCCTCAAGGCCCGCCTCGGGGACACCGTGATCGAGCTCGCGATGGGCGACCACCGCCGCGCCTCCCGCGCGTCCGAACTGCTCGCCGACCGCCTCGGCGCCGCCCCGCAGCAGGAGGGCGACCTGCTCAGGATCGGCGCCCAGGACAGCGCCCGGCTGCTCATCGACATCCTCCGGGTCACCGACGAGGCAGGGCTGGCGCCGCGCCGGGTCGCCGTCCGCGAGCCCAGCCTGGACGACGTCTTCCTCTCCCTGACCGGCCACCGCACCCGCACACCGGAGCCGGCCGCCCACTCCGCCGAGGCACAGTCATGACCGCGATCGCCGCCCACCGCCCGCCCGTCCCCGCCCGCCTGCGCACCGGCGTCGCCGCCGTCGCCCGGGACGGCGGAGCGGTGGCCTGGCGCAACCTCATCGGGCTGCTCCGGGTGCCCCGCCTGCTGGTCTTCTCCTTCATCCAGCCGCTGGTCTTCGTGCTGATGTTCCGGTACGTCTTCGGCGGCGTGGTGTCGCCCGCGCTCGGCCCCGTCCACTACGTCGACTTCCTGGTCCCCGGGATCTTCGTGCAGACCGCCGTCTTCGGCTCGATGAACACCGCGATCGGCCTGGCCACCGACATGCAGACCGGCCTGATGGAGCGGTTCCGGTCGCTGCCGATGGCACGCTCCGCCGTCCTGGTGGGCCGGACGACCGCCGACCTCACCCGCAACGTCTTCGTGGTCGCCCTGATGACCGCCGTCGGCTTCGCGATCGGCTTCCGGATCCACGCCGGCGTCCCGGCCTTCCTGGGCGGGGTCCTGCTGGTGCTCGCGTTCGGCTTCGCGATGTCCTGGATCTTCGCCGTCGTGGGCCTCGCGGTCGGCGACCCGGAGACCGCCCAGGCCGCTGCCTTCCCGATCCTCGCGCCGCTGGTGTTCGCCTCCGCGGCCTTCGTCCCGGTCGCGACCATGCCCGGCTGGCTCCAGACCTTCGCCGCCCACCAGCCGGTCTCCCGCACCGCCGAGGCCGTCCGCACCCTGGTCCTCGGCGGCCCGGCCGCCGCCGACGTCTGGCAGGCCCTCGCCTGGGACGCCGGCATCGTCGCGGTCTTCGCGCCGCTCGGCGTGTGGCTCTACCGCCGCGCCGTGTAGCCGGGCACCGCGGGGCGGGTCCGTCAGCGGGTGGGGCGGCGGCCGGCGCGGCGGAGGCGGGAGCCGGCCAGTACGAGGGCCACCAGGAAGACGGCGATCCCGATGACGAGCAGGTAGAACAGGCCGTGCGCGGCGGCGCCGATGATGCCGAGGACGATCGCCACCAGAATCAGGAAGAGGATCCACGCCATGCGTACGGCCCTCCGGTCAGCGGCGGGCGAGGCGGCGTTCGCCCCCGGCACCGGTCGCGTACTCGAGCGCGTAGTGGGCGAACACCGCGGGCTCCTGCTCGGCGGCCAGGACGCCGTCGACGTCGATCGACGGCGAGTCCTTGACCAGGGTCTTCGGGTAGGCCACCTTGAGGTAGCCGGGGCCGGCCGTGGCACCGCCGAGAGGCACGAACACGAGCCGGTGGCGGGTCGGCAGGCCGACCGTGACGGTGGCGAACGACGGTTCGTCCGTCGCGGTGTCGACGTACACGGACTCCAGGGTGCCGATCTTCTTGGCGTCCTGGTCCACCACGTCGTGCTGGCGCCATTCCCGGATGTCGGCGAGCTGGATCATTCACGGCCTCCCGGACGCTGGGTCCTGTCCATCCTGCCGCCGCAGCCCCACGCCCAGCCACCCGGAGCGCCGCCGCACCCGCCGGGGGCACAGGCGACGAGGACGGTGCGGACGCTGCGGTCACGGTGCCTCGGCGTCGGCCGCGGGCGGCTCCGGTTCGTCGTCGTCCTCGGCCTTGGCGCGCACGTCCGCGGGTGTGGGGGCAGTGATCGACCGCTCCTCGGCGGAGCGCTCCCGGGTCTGCTCGTCCGGGCCCGTGGTGTCGTCGTCGTGGGTCCTGGTCATGGCCTCGTCCTCTCGGGGAGTTCGTGTGCCGACACAGGGGCGGCTGCCCAGGACCGCCCGGGACTACACCGTCAGGTTCCCTCGGGGCGGGCGTACAGGCCGGGCAGGTTGACGACCACGGCCTCCTGGGTGCTGCGGGCGATGACGACGACGGCCTCCTCCTCGGGGTCGGGGTTCTCCTCGCGGTGCGGGACGAACGGCGGTACGAAGACGTAGTCGCCGGGCCCGGTGCGCAGCCGCACCTCGACCGGTTCGCCGGAGGAGTCGTCCACGAAGACGAACTCCGGGTGGCCGCTGACCACGTGGATCGCGGTCTCCGACTCGCCGTGGTGGTGGTCGGAGGAGGCCGTGGCGGGTGCCACGTGGGTCTGGCCCATCCAGAGCTTCTCCGAGCCGACCGTGCGGCCGCTGATCGCCGCGAAGCGGCGCATGCCGCCGGTCTGCGCGGTGTCGCCGTCGAGCTCGCCGGCCTTGATGTGGTGGAGCTGGGCCCGCGGCGGCGCGGCGGCGGCGCCGTCGTCCGGCAGGTGCGGATGGAAGCCGTCGCCGGCGCGGCTCGCCCGGGTCCCGCCGGCGGCCGGGTCGGTGGGGCGGGGGGCGGTGGACATGGCGGCTCCCTGGACTGGGACTGAGGCGCGGGGGATCGGCGGACGGCTCAGCAGCGGCGCAGTCCGGACGCTAGGCGCGCCGCACAAACGACGTCAAGAGGCGCCCTCTGCCCGAGCGGCCCAACCCGCCCTTCCGGGGCGGGCCTCACGGATCCCGGCGTGAACCCGGGAGCCCGTCGATCATCAGGCCGAGGGTGAAGTCGAAGCGGTCGTTGACGGTTCCGGCGGTGAGCTCGGCGGCGTAGCGCTTGGTCCGGGGGAAGGTGTCGGGCAGTGCGGCGAACCGGCGCAGCAGTTCGTCGCGGCTGACGACCCAGTCGTCGTCACCGCGGCCGAGCCGTCTGTCGGCCAGGGAGACCTCGAGGCTGTAGGCGCCGACGTAGAGCATCAGTGCGTCGATCGCCCAGGCGGCGGCCTGCGGGTCGATGCCGCCGACGAGCAGGATGGCGAGCATTCCCTCGCTGACGCGCAGCGTGTCGAGGTTGGAGGGGGCGGCGGCGAAGGCCGCCCGGGAGATGCCCGGGTACCGCAGGTACTGGTCGCGCAGCTGGGTGCAGACGTGGGTGATCTGCTGCCGCCAGGCGGCCGCGTCCGGCTCGGGCAGGTCGATCTCGGCGCACAGGCGGCCGATGAGCAGCTCGTCCAGGTCCTCCTTGTTGACCACGTGGGCGTAGAGCGAGGAGGGCCCGGTCTCCAGCGCGGTCGCCAGGCGCCGCATCGTCAGGGCTTCGTAGCCCTCTTCCGCCACCATGCCGAGCGCGGTGTCGATGATGGCGTCGACGGTGATCGGCTTCTTGCGCCCGCCGGACGGTCCGCGCCGGGTTGCGGGTGTGCTCGGGCCGGTGCCGAGCTGGTGCCGCGCTGCGCGCCGTTGTTCCGGAGTCGGTGACATGAGGCCAGTCTAGCGAATCGGCGAACAGTGTTCTGCACCATGAAGAACAGTGTTCGTATTGAACAGAACAGTGATCTGATGTAGAACGGTGTTCGTGTCCACTGACCAGCGCCCTTCCGAGGCGCCTCCCACCACCAACACCCTTCCGCCGCGCACCGCGTGGCTCGTCCTGGCCGTCGTGTTCATGGCCGACCTCATGGATCTCATCGACTCCAGCGTCGCCAACCTCGCCGGCCCGTCCATCCACGCCGACCTCGGCGGCGGCCAGGCGACACTGCAGTGGGTGCTGAGCGCCTACACCGCGGCCTTCGCGCTCGGCCTCGTCACCTCGGGACGGCTCGGCGACCTGCTCGGGCGCCGACGGCTCTTCCTGCTCGGCATGACCGGCTTCACGCTGGCGTCACTGGCCTGCGGTCTCGCCCCCAGCCCGGGCTTCCTGATCGTCGCCCGCACGCTGCAGGGCCTGTGCGGGTCGGTCATGATCCCGCAGGGGATGGCCCTGGTGAAGGTCGTCTTCCCGCCCCAGCACCTGCGCAAGGCCCTGATCCCGATCGGCCCGCTGATGGGCCTGGCCACCGTGGCCGGGCCCGTCCTCGCCGGCTGGCTGCTCCACCTGGACCTGTTCGGCAGCCAGTGGCGCTCCATCTTCCTGATCAACGTCCCGTTCGGCGTCATCGCCGGCCTGCTCGGCCGGCGTGTCCTGCCCCGTCACGGCGGGGAGGACCCGGCCGCCCGCCTCGACCTCACCGGTGTCGGCCTGCTCACCGCCGCCTCGGCCCTGCTCATCGTCCCGCTCATCCAGGGACGCGAACTCGGCTGGCCCGCCTGGACGTACGCCATGATGGCCGCCGCGGTCGCCCTGCTCGCCCTGTTCGCCGTCTCCGAACGGCGCAGCAGGCACCCGGTCATCACGCCGTCGCTGTTCCGCAGGCGCAGCTTCGTCGTCGGTCTGATGATCGTGGGCGGGTTCTACGCCTCACTCAGTGCGTTCGTCCTCGTCGTCAACCTGCTGCTGCAGCAGGGCCTGGGCTGGACGCCGCTGCACACCGGCCTCACGCTGCTCCCCTGGGCCCTCGGCACCGCCGTCGCCGTGCTGCTCGCGGGTGCCGTGCTCGCCGAGAGGCTGGGACGCGCCGCGCTGCATCTGGGTCTGTCCATCGCCGTCGTCGGCCTGCTGGCCCTGTGGTGGTCCGTCGCCCACTGGGGCGCCGACATCACCGTCTGGAGGCTGGCGCCGGCGCTGCTGGTCACGGGCTTCGGCTCCGGGCTGGTGTTCGTCCCGCTGGTCGACTTCATCCTCGGCGACGCCACCGCCGAAGAGGTCGGCACCGGCGCGGGCATGCTCAACGCCGTCCAGCAGTTCGCCGGTGCGATCGGCGTCGCCGCGCTCGGCACGGTGTTCTTCACCCGGGCCGGGGGCGCGACCGTCCCATCCTCCCTCGCCGCCGCGGAGCTGGTCTTCGGCATCGCCGCGGGACTGAACCTGCTGACGCTGCTGCTGGTGGGCCTGCTGCCCGAGCACGCCCAACGGGCGCACGGCTAGGCCGGGTTCCTTCGGATCGTCCGCTCGTCGGTGCGTGCGTTCCGGGGTGTCCACCTACACTGACGGGCATGGCATGCCGCATCAGTGAGCTGGTCCTCGACGCGGCCGACGCGGATCGGCTCGCCGCATTCTGGAGCGAGGTCCTCGGCTACGTCGAACTCGGCCGGGAGGACGACGGAAGCATCGAGATCGGGCCGCCCGACGCGGGCTTCGGCGGCCCGCAGCCCACCCTCGTCATCAGCCCCAGCAGCGACCCGCGGACGGGGAAACTGCGGCTGCACATCGACGTCAGCGCCACCGACCGCGATCAGGACGCCGAGCTGGAGCGGCTGCTCGCCCTCGGCGCCAGGCCCGTCGACGTCGGCCAGACCGGCACCGAGAGCTGGCACGTCCTGGCCGACCCGGAGGGCAACGAGTTCTGCCTCCTGCGCACCCGGATCCGGCCCGTCTGACCACGTGAGGTGGGTCGCGGCGGTCAGTCCGCCGCGGGACGCGCGCTCGCCGAGTCGACGGAGCCGGCCCACTTCGGGTCTCCCCGGTCTCCGACCCGGCCGATCGGCCCGATGTCGGGTGCGGGCGGTCTGCCGGCCGCCGGAGGGGCGGGGGCGGCCGACCTGGATCGGCGTACGCGGACGCCGAGTTCGTCCAGCTCGGCCCGGGTGCAGGCCGCGCGCAGGGCGGGGAGGAGGGTCCGCTCGACGTCCCGGATGTGCGCGGCGACCTCGGTGACCAGGATGTTCGCCAGTCCCGCCAGGCCGGGGTCGCCTGCCCGCCTGCCCTCGATCTCCCGCAGCAGGCGCCGGACCCGCGCCCGGTCCGCGGCCTCGCGGTCGGCGATCGCGTCGCCGTCCGGCACGTGGGCGCGGAGCGCCGGGTGGAGGTGGGCCTCCTCGGCCGCGGCGTGCCGGAGGAGTTCGGCCGCCGCCTCGGCGAGCAGGGACCTGCGGCGCTCTCCGGTGTTCTTCAGAACCCGGGCGAAGAGCTCCTCGATCCCGCGGTGATCCGTCTCCAGCTCCCTGATGACGTCGCCGCCGTGGCCTGCCATCGCGCCTCCTCCGGTCCGGGGCCCGTGCGGTGCGGGCCGGTTGCCGGACGGTTGCCCCGTGGGGCTCCGCGCACACCTGCCGATCGTCCCGGATGCACCCGCCGTCGACCGGCCGTGGATCGTAGGCAACCTGACACACGGTCAGAGGCGTTCTTGATGGTGAGTGGTGGCCGGTCCGCCGCCCACCACTCGGCACCAGTACGCACCGGCAGCCTCCGCACGGCTGCCTCCAGTGAATCGGGTCAGATGATGAGAACCTCACGCATCCTGGTCGGCCTGCTAGCGGCCGGCGTCGCCGGGGCCGTCGGCGCGGCGCTGCTGCCCGACCCCGAAGGCGACCCGAGGCCCGCGGGCACAAGACCGGCCGCCGCGGCGGGCACCTCGGCGGCGCCGGCGACCACGGCCGCACGGCCGACCCCGCCGCCCTCCCGGTCGCCGTCGCCGACCTGGGACGGCGTGGTCCGCCCGATGGGCGACGGCTCCACGTCCGACACCGGGCCGCAGCCGAACCAGCCGCCCGTGGAGAAACTGAAACCCGGTGAGAAGCCGCCGCAGTTCGTGGTGTTCTCCTGGGACGGCGCGCTGGAGAACGAGGACCACCTGTTCTCGCACTTCCGCCAGGTGGCGAAGGAGAACAACGCCCGGATGACGTTCTTCCTCAGCGGCATCTACCTGGTGCCGCAGTCGAAGCGCTCGCTGTACCACCCGCCGCAGCACGCGGCCGGCGCGGCCGACATCTCCTTCCCGACCGACGCCCACCTCAGGACCACCCTGGAGCAGGTCCGGCAGGCCTGGCTGGACGGGAACGAGATCGGCACCCACTTCAACGGCCACTTCTGCGGCGCCAAGGGCGGCGGCGACTGGAGCGTCGCGGAGTGGCAGAGCGAGCTGGACCAGGCCCGCTCCTTCGTCACCGACTGGAAGACCAACACCGGTCTGAAGGACGTACCGGCGCTGCCCTTCGACTACACCCGCGAACTGGTCGGCGGCCGTGCCCCCTGCCTGGAGGGCCAGAAGAACCTGCTGACGGCCGAGAAGGCGGCCGGCTTCCGGTACGACGCCAGCTCCCCGGGGGAGTTCCAGGTCTGGCCGGCCAAGAAGGACGGGATCTGGAACTTCCCGCTGCAGCTCGTCCCCTACCCGGGCAAGCCCGTCCAGGTGCTGTCGATGGACTTCAACTTCCTCGCGAACCAGTCGGGGGACAACACCAACGGCGATCCGAAGAAGTACGCGGAGTGGGAGAGGCAGACCCGCGACGGCTACCTCAACGGGTTCGAGCGGGTCTACAACGGCAGCCGCGCACCGCTGTTCATCGGCAACCACTTCGAGACCTGGAACGGCGGCATCTACATGCAGGCCATCGAGGACGTGGTGAAGGGCGTCTGCAAGCGCGAGGGCGTGCGCTGCGTCTCCTTCAAGGAGCTCGCCGACTGGCTCGACGCCCAGGACCCGCAGGTGCTCGAACGGCTGCGCGGCCTCGACCCGGGGCAGCATCCCGCCGACTGGTCCACCGTGGTCAAGTAGCCGCCCCGGGGCCGGGCGCCGGACGTGCCGGCGTCCGGCCCCGGTCCTCGCGGGCCGGCCGCTACCCGGCGGGCTGCCGGGCGTAGGCGGTCCAGATCCTGGTGGGGTAGACGGAGGCCGGGTCGTCGGGTCCGGCGCCGCCGATCCCGTCCACGGGCGCGAGCTTCAGGCTCGTCGGGTCCATCCGGAAGACGGTGACCGCCGTGCTGACCATGCCCTGGTAGCCGACGTACCAGCCGGCGGTCCGGTCCTCGGTCGTCCCGGTCTTGCCCGCCGCGCCGGGGCCCGCGGCGGCCGCCTCGTGGGCGGTGCCCTCGCGGACGGCCTCCTTGAGGGCGTCGTCGACCTGGTCGGCGACCGGCTCCGGGAGCGCCCGGACGGCGGCCGGCCGGGCCACCCCGACCGGGCCGCCGTTCCGCGTCACCGAGGCCACCGAGTACGGGTCGGTGTGCATGCCGCCGGCCGCGAAGGTGCCGTACGCGGCGGCCGCGCGGATCGCGCTGGGGCGGGAGGTGCCGAGCGAGAAGGACGGCACCAGCTCGCCCAGGGTGTCCGGCAGCAGCCCCAGGGACGCCGCGGTGGCCCGGACCCGGTCCAGGCCGACGTCCATGCCGAGCTGCATCATCGGGCCGTTCACCGACTGCGCCACCGCGCTGCGCAGGCTGGTGCTGCCCCAGTTCCGGTGGCCGTCGTTGGCCGTCTTCGCCATCCGCCCGTCCCGGCCCCAGTACGGGCCCTCCGGGGTCTGCACGGGCACCCCGTCACGGCCGTCGTAGCGGGTCGTCGGGTGGACCGGGCCGCGCCCGCCCTCCCGGCCCCTCTGCACGCCCTGGCCGAGCCCGGCCGCGTAGACGATCGGGGTGAAGGCCGTGCCGAGCGGCACGTTCGAGGTGTTGGCGTCGTCGAAGCCCTGTTTCAGGTAGTCGGGCCCGCCGTACACGGCGAGGATCCGCCCGTCCGAGGCGACCGACGCGGCGCCGACGTGCACATGGCGGTCGGCCTCCCGCGCCGGGTCCAGGACCGGGCCGGCGGTCTTCACGGCGGCGCCGAGCGCGGCCGTCCGCTGCCGGTCGAAGGTGGTGTGGATCTGGTAGCCGCCCAGGTCCAGCTGGGCCGGGGTGACGGTGGAGTGGCCGATCAGGTAGCTCTCCGCCAGGTCCACCAGGTACCCGGTCTGCCCGGCGAGGCCGCGGGCGACCGGCGGCGCCACCGGCTCGGGGAAGGCGGTGTACGTCGCGCGTTCGGCCGCGGACAGCTTCCCGGTCGTCACCATCCGGTCCAGGATCCAGGACCACCGCTCGACCGCCCGCTGCCGGTTCTCCGCGCCGAGCGCCGGGTCGTACAGCCCCGCGCCCTTGAGCAGCGCGGCCAGGAAGGCCGCCTCGCTCGGGTTCAGCTTGGACACGTCCTTGCCGTAGTACGCGGCGGCGGCCCGCTGGATGCCGTAGCTGCCGCGGCCGAACCAGCTGGTGTTGAGGTAGCCGGAGAGGATCTCGCGCTTGCTCAGCCGCTGGTCCAGCTTGACCGCGATGACGATCTCACTGGCCTTCCGGGAGACGTCCTGGCGCTGGTTCAGGTAGGTGTTCTTGACGTACTGCTGGGTGATGGTCGAGCCGCCCTGGGTGTCGCCGCCCGTGACAACGGCCCAGAGCGCCCGGCCGATGCCGGTGGGGGAGACGCCCGCGTCCGAGTAGAAGGTCTCGTTCTCCGCGGCCAGCACGGCCCACTGGACGGACTCCGGCACCCGCTCCAGCGGCACCTCCTGCCGGTTCACCTGCCCGGTGCGGGCCATCTCGGTGCCATCCGCCCAGTAGAAGACGTTGTTCTGCTGGGTGGCGAAGGAGTTGAGGTCCTCGGGGACCTCGGTGCTGACGAACAGCCAGCAGACCGCGCCCGCCAGTGCGGCCGCGCCGGCCGACACCACTCCGAGCAGCAGCCGCCAGGACGGCAGCCGTAACCGGAACCCGCGCCGGCCCGGCCGGAGGCGGTCCGGCCGCAGCCGCCGGAGCACCGCGCGGACCGGTCTCGCCCGGGCGCCCGTCCGGCGCCGCCTCCCCGGTGCCGCTGTGATCCTCCGGCGCTGTCCTGGCTCGCGCACGCTCCGCTCCGCTCCGTCGACGACAGGAAGTCCCCCCGTCCGTACAGACGCTCCACGGACCCGCCGACGGCGTGTGATCTTTGCCATGCTCGCGTCGGGAACTTCTTCCCGGCCTGAGGAACCCCCGCCCGGCGATCGGGGGTCAGCGGCCGAGGGCGTCGGCGAGCTGCGCCCAGTTCGCCTCCGAGCGGCCGTGGATGTCACGCTGCCCGGCCTCGTTGTAGAGCTGGTCGCACCTGGGCCCCGGGCGCCGGAGTGCGAACGCTGCCCGCCGCGCCGCGAGGAGGACATGTCCCGGAGGGAGGAGCGGCCGGCGGTCCTCGACTCGCCGTGCCGTACGCGCTCGTGCGGCCTGCCCGGCGGCGCGCACACCCCGGCGGCCGCGCCCCACGCCTCCCGGCGGCCCGCCGCTGAGCGCGGCGCGGCGAGGGGGAGGAACATCAGGTGCCGTGGAGGCACGGCGCGCCGTGCCCGCGGACGGGCGACAGCGGCGCGGCCGGGAGGACGCGAGGAGAACGGCCATGATCGTGGACTGCGCGCACTACCGCGACGGGCGCCGGCAGCACGAGGGCGCGATGCCCCTGGAACAGGCGGCCGCCCACGCCGGACAGGGCGGATTCGTCTGGCTGGGCGTCTTCGAACCCGGCCCCGAGGAGCTGGCCGGCGTCCAGCGGACCTTCGGACTGCACGAACTGGCCGTCGAGGACGCGCAGGCCTTCCACCTGCGCCCGAAGGCCGAGCAGTACGAGGACGGCACCGAACTGATCATCCTGCGCACCGCGCGCTACGACGACGAGCGCGAGGAGATCGACACCGGCGAGATCAGCATCTTCCTCGCCGAACACTTCGTGATCACCGTCCGGCAGGGCATCGCGAGCGAGCTGGCCGGCGCCCGCAGCCGCCTCGAACGCCGCCCCGATCTGCTGCGCACCGGCAGCGTCTCGACCCTGTGGGCGATCCTCGACCAGGTCGTCGACGGCTACGCGCCCGTCGTCGCGGAGCTCGACCGCGACATCGAGCAGATCGAGGAAACCGTCTTCTCCGGCACGATCGCCCCCACCGAGCGGATCTACTCGCTGCGCCGCGAGGCCACCGACTTCTACCGCGCCGTGCACCCGCTGCTCTCCGTGGTGGCCCGCCGTCTGCAACCCGGCCGTGCCCCGGGCGAACTCCTGCCCTACTTCCGCGACGTGCACGACCACCTGCTGCTGGTCAACGAGGAGGTCGCCGCCCAGCGCGACCTGCTGGCCACCGTGCTGGAGGCGAACATCGCGGTGATCTCGGTCGAGCAGAACACCATCAACCTCCGCCAGACCGCCACCATGGAGCGACTCACGATCGTCGCCACGGTGTTCCTGCCGCTCTCCTTCGTGGTCGGCTTCTTCGGACAGAACTTCGCCTGGCTGGTCCGCAACATCAGCAGCTTCACCGCCTTCCTCGTCCTGACCGTCGGCGGGCTGCTGCTGCCCTGCCTGCTGCTGTACCTCTGGCTGCGCCGCCGGCGCCGCCGCCCCGCGGCGCCGATGCCCGGCGGAGACGGTCTGCCGCACCGGGGCGCCCGTCCACCGGACGCGGCCTGATCCCCGCCCGGATGTGGTCATCGGCCGGACGTGGTAGCCCGGAGTCATGGACGCAGGCACCGACACGCCAGGCGGGGGACGATCCACCCCGGCCACGGAGGGCCGCCCGACCGTCGGCGTCGAGGAGGAGTACCTGCTGCTCGACCCGGAGAGCGGCCTGCCGGTGCCACGGGTCGACGCGGTGCGGGGGATCGCCGGGCTGCACCCGGCGGTGCACCACGACGAACTGCAGAACGAGCTGCTGCAGGCACAGGTCGAGGTCGCCACCCCGGTCTGCCAGGACCTCGACGAGGTCGGCGGGCACCTGCTGCGGCTGCGGCACGCGCTGGCGACGGCGGCGGAGGCCTCGGGCTGTCGGCTGGCGGCCTGCGGAACCGCCCCGTACGCGCCCTCCGTGCCCCCGGAGATCGTCGACGCCCCGCGCTACCACCGGATCCGGAGGACAGTCTCTCGGCTGGCCGACGAGGCCATGATCAACGGCATGCACGTGCACGTGGCCGTCCCCGACCCGCAGACCGGGGTCGCGGTGCTCAACCGCCTCCGGCCCTGGCTGCCGGTGCTGACCGCGCTGTCGGCGAACTCGCCGATCTGGTACGGCACCGACACCGGCTACGCGAGCTGGCGCACGGTGGTCTTCGGCCGCTGGCCGATCAGCGGGATCCCCCCGCGCTTCGCGGACGCCGAGGACTACGAGCGCCGCATCGACCACCTGCTGGAGGCCAAGCTGATCCGCGACCGCGGGCAGCTGTACTGGCAGGCCCGGCTCTCGGCCAAGTTCCCGACCGTGGAGCTGCGCTCGATGGACGTCCAGCTGCGGGCCGACGAGGCCGTCATGCTGGCCGGGCTCGTCCGCGCGCTGGTCGTGTCGGTGACGCGGGACGCCGCCGCCGGACGCCCGCCGGACACGCGGACGCCGGAGAGCCTGGAGGGCGCGGCCTGGCACGCCGCCCGGTACGGCCTGGACGGCACCCTGCACGAGCCGGCGACCGGGCTGTCCCGGCCGGCCGGCGAGGTCGTCGGTGCCATGCTGGAGCGACTCGGCCCCGTCCTGGAGGCCCTGGGCGACACCCGCGCGGTGGCCCCGCTGGTCCACCGTCTGCTGGCCGAGGGGAACGGCGCCGAACGCCAGCGCCGGCACCTGGCGGAGCACGGACGCGCCGGACTGATCGCCCTGATCGCGGCGGAGAGCGCGGCGTCCTGAGGGCGGCAGCCCTGAGCATGGCATCCCTGAGCGCGGACGAACGACGTGCAGCGCCGCAGGCCGCCCACGGGCCGCCCGCGCGATTCGTGCACGGGCGGCCCACGCGGGACCGGGCGGTGCGGGAGGTCGGACCCGTCAGGCGGTGACCAGCGTCAGGCCGTACCGGGAGAGGATCTCGTTGACGGGCTGGAACCAGGTCTGGCCACCGGAGGAGCAGTTGCCCCAGCCGCCCGAGGTGACGCCCTGGGCCTGGTCGCCGGTGATGAACGAGCCGCCGGAGTCGCCGGGTTCGGCGCACACGCTGGTGCGGGTCAGCTGGTAGACGGCGCCCTGGCTGTAGTTGACCGTCTCGTTGAGGCCGAGCACCGTGCCGCAGTGCCAGTGCGTGGTGGAGCCGGAGCGGCACACCGAGGAGCCGACCGGCGCCTGCCAGGAGCCCCGGACGAGTGCGTCGCTGACGGTGCCCCAGCCCAGGACGACGGGCACCGTCCACCAGCCGTTGCCGATGCGGATGTAGGAGTAGTCGTTGCCGGGGAAGGAGGAGTCGACGAACGAGCCCATCGCCGAGCCGTCCCAGCCGACCACGCTGCTGCCGGCCCGGCCGCAGTGCCCGGCGCTGACGAACCCGCCCTGCACCGCGAAGCCGATGGAGCAGCGGGTGTTGCCGTTGATGTAGTACGGGTCGCCGCCCACCACGCCCGCCGAGAGGGTGCGCGGGGTCTGCTGCGCGGTCTCCTCGACCGTCACGGGCCCGGTCGCCCGGGCGGCGTCGAGGAAGGCCTGCACCCGGCCGTCCTGGCGGGCGCCGGCCGCCACGGTGACGACCACCGCGTTGCGGCGCGGGTCGACACGCCAGCCGGTGACGGCGGCGGGGGCCGGCCGGTTTCTGCTCACGGTGTCGACGGCGGCCTTGGCCCGGTCGAGGGCGGCCTCGGTGCGGGCCGCGGGAGCGGTGGCCGCGCCCGCGGCCCGCACCACCTCGGCACGTGACGAATCGGTGAGTCCGACGACCAGGCGCCCCTGGGCCGGGTCGAACCAGGCGCCGCCGTAGGCGGCTCCGGCGAGTTCGCGCACCCGGGGGAGCAGCCGGGCCGCGGTCGTCTCCTGGCCGAGACGCGTACGGGCCTGATCCTGCGTCAGCCCCAGGTCGTGCTGGAGCGCGCCGACCAGCCCGGGGTCGGCGACGGGGGCGGGGGCGGGGGCGGGCTGTGCGGCGGCCGCTGCCGGAGCGGTGTCCGGTGCGGCCGTCGCGGGGGACAGGCCGAAGCCCAGCGACGTGAGGGCGAGCAGGGCGGGCAGCACCACCCGTATGCCGTTGACGTGCCTCATTGCGGGGGTTCTCCTCGGTTCGGGCAGGCGGACGGCCTGCAAGGGGGAGAGCGCTCTCAGAGGTACTGGTCCAGACCGGTGTCATGAGCTTCACAGCGTTGTGTGTTCACGTCAATGCCTTCAACGGGCTTTGCTGCCTGGAGAGTTGCCGATCACGGGGGTGGGACTGCCCGGCTCGGTGCCCGGCGAGCCACAGCAGTGTGCTCCGGGACGGGCGGCAGGACGGTGTTGCACGCAGTCGGCACGGCAGCCGGCCGGCGAGGCGTCGTGGCTGGTAGTGACGGGTGAAAGGCAGGGCTGGTACGGGATCCGACCGCTCTGAACGCGCTCTCACCGACTGGATGGCCCAGGGGCCTGTCAGGCGAGAGCCGGGCTCGTCAGATCGAGCCTGAGCAGGTTCCCCCAGTCGTTGGTGAAGACGGCGTTCGTGCCCTCGTAGCGCACTCCGACGAACGGGTTGGAGAGATGCATCACGGCGACCCACCGCAGCGAGCGGTCCGCGTCTAGACGGGCGAGGTAGCCGATGTTGCCCATGCCGTCCGCGCCCCCGCCGGACATCCACCCCGAGCGGTTCGGCAGCGCGGTCTCGAAGTTGGTGGCGACCCCCTCGATGCCGTGCCGGCCGACGGCCAGGGTCACGTCGAGCGGTGCGCCGATCCGGAAGGGAATCGGTTGGCCGGCGTCCGGGTGGTACGCCCCCGGGCCGTCGACCTGCAGCACCGAGGCGGTGTCGTCCGGCCGGTACAGCCCGTCGTGGTGCGGCATCGTTCCGGCCCGCCAGAGCCCCTCGACCGTTCCCATCGCCCCGCCCCACCGTCGACCGCGACCCGTCGGCTCCGACGTCCGGCTGCGCGCAAGGAGAGAGGGTATCCGGGATCCGGTCGTCAGCGGAGGCGGTCGTCCGCCGTGCGCAGCGCCTTGCGCCGGGATGCGGTGAGTGCGGCCACCGCCGTGACGGCGAGCAGGGCCACGGCCGCGGCGTAGACGTGTGCGGCGGTCCGCAGGCCGACGTGCACGGTGGCGGCGCCTGCGGCGACGGCGGGCACGCTCATGGAGAGGTAGCTGAGGACGTAGTACGCGGCCAGCGTCGAGGCGCGGTCCTGCTCGTCGAGGGTGTCGAGCGTCATCCGCAGCGCCCCCTGGGAGACGGCGCCGAAGGCGACGCCGGCGAGGGCGGCGCCGCCGTGGACGGCGAGCAGGCCGCCGCCGTGCAGCCCGAGCAGGCTCAGGGCTGCCGAGGGGACGACCGCCAGGGCCCCGCCGGCGGTGGCGGCGAGCGGCGCGGTCCGCCGCAGCGTCCACACGGTGAGCGCGGCCGCGGCGCTGACGGTGAAGAAGACCAGGCCGCCGGCCGCCTGCGGGGCGCCGGGGGCGACGAGGTGGACGAGCGCCGGCCCGAGGGCGGAGTAGAGGCCGCCGAGGGCCCAGACCGCGACGATTCCGCTGCCGGCGGTCAGCAGGGCGTGGCGGGCCGACGGCGGCGCCGCGAGCCGCGGGCGCAGGGACCGCAGTGCACCGGCGCGCCGGTGGGCCGTCTCCGGGGTGAACGCCACCGCGATCGCCTGGGCGGCGACCAGCGCGGCCAGCAGGACGTAGACGGTGGCCGTGGGGGCGGGGGCGAAGCGGACGAGGACGGTGGAGAGCAGCACGCCGGCGGCCATGCCGGCGACCGGGGCGATGCTGTTGGCGAGGGTGGAGCGGCCCGGATGTGACGGGTCCTCAAGGTCGAGCAGGGCCGCGCCCGCGGCGCTGGTGGCCGCGCCGGTGGCAGCCCCCTGCAGGACTCGGGCCGCGATCAGCGGCCCCGCGCCGTCCGCCGCGGCCGGGAGCAGCACGGACGCGGCCTCCAGCGCCAGGGCGCCCGCGAGCACGGGGCGCCGTCCCAGGTGGTCGGAGAGCGATCCGACGGTGAGGAGGGCCACCAGCAGCGTCAAGGAGTAGGCGCTGAAGACCACCGTGACGGTCAGGGCGGACAGCTGCCATCGGTCCTGGTACAGCGGGTACAGCGGCGTCGGCGCGCTGGACGCGGCCAGAAGGGCCGCCAGGACCGACGCGTGGAGGCCGAAGGGCGCCCTGCGCGTCGCGGTGCCGCCGCGGACTGCCGTGCGGGGTCGGGTCGAGGGTGCGCCCGCTGTGACGCCGGACATGGGACTCCTTGCGCTAAAAGCGATTCGTTTGCTTTAAGTCACGGTAGGGCCTGTCGTTTGTTAAGGCAAACGATTGGCTTTTGTCGGTGGCCGGTCTCGGTCGGCCACTGGCGTGAGGCACTTGAAGCAATGGATTTGCTTTAAGCTGGTCGCATGAGTTCCAGACCGATGGTGCGCCCCGGCGGGCGCAGCGCCCGGGTGCAGGCGGCGGTGCACGCCGCCGTGCGCGAACTGGAGTCGGAGGTGGGTCGCGACGCGCTGACGGTGCCCCTGGTCGCCGACCGCGCGGGGGTCACCCCGTCCACGATCTACCGCCGCTGGGGCAACCTGCAGGAGCTGTTGTCGGACGTGGCGGTCGAACGCCTGCGGCCCGAGGCGCCGCCCGTGGACACCGGGCGGCTGGCATCCGATCTCGCGGCCTGGGCCGAGCAGTTCCTGGAGGAGATGGCCTCCGCCTCGGGCCGCGCCTACGTCCGCGACGCCCTGCTCGGCGACCCGGACGGCAGCAACGCCGGGCAGTGCTCGGCCTACGCCGCCGAGCAGATCGCCGTCATCCTCGGCCGTGCGGCCGACCGCGGAGAGGGCGCGCCCGACGTCGAGACGGTCCTCGACCGTGTCGTCGCCCCCGTCATGTACCGCATCCTCTTCCGCCCCGACCTGCTCGACGCCGCCTACGCCCGCCGGCTGGTGGCCGCACTGCTCGACGCGCCGGCGTAGGCCTTGCCGGCGCGTTCCGGCGGGGCGTGGGGTAGGCGGGCGTTCAGCGTGCGCTGCCGATGGTGCGGTCGGTGTCGGCGCCTTCGAGCATGCCGGGCGGAGCAGACTTCTTGACGCTCCGACGGTTGGGCGCCCAGACTTCGGGGGACGGTCACGACAGTCAGCGCCCACCGCGCAGGCCTTCTTGCCAGGTGGGTCATCGGCCCCGGTCCGCTGACGGGCAACCCTTCCACCGCGACGGGGTGCCCCGGGTGACGACCTGGCCCCGCCGGAGCGGCGGGACAAGCGCGGCCACGCCTCGTGCGCGGGCCCCACGATCGGACCGGTGGCGATGCAGGGGACGGACAGGGCGGCGCGGAACACCCGCCGACCGCTGCGCCGGACGTCCCGCCGATGGTTCCTGACCAGACGTCTGCACATCGACCTGCTGCGCGTCTGCAGCGCCTGCCGCCCGGCCGCCTGAGCCCGGAACGCCGCACAGCCGCCCGCATCGCGCCGTCGGTGCCGTCTCTGCGCCGTCCGGGCCGAATCACCGAGCCACCCAGGCAGCCACAGCACCGGTACCGCACGCGGCCGGGGCCGGACCCTGCCGTCCTCCGCCTCCGGCGCCCGCCGTGACGTCGCCGGGCTCCACACACCCTGGAGAACCATGCCCGAGATCCTCCCGTCCGCCTCCGGCCCGGCCGTCCTGTGCCGCCCCGAGACCCCGGCCGCCACCCCCGACGCCCCTGCCGCTCCCGGCCCCGCCGTCCGCAACCGGATCGGCACCGACCGCGCCGGCGGCTTCTACCCGGCGCCGCACCGCTACCAGATCTACCTCTGTCCGGACTGTCCGCGCTCGCTGCGGGTCGCCATCACCCTCGACCTGCTCGACCTCGCCGACTCGGTCGGCGCCGTGCTGCTCACCGCCCCCGCCGCCCCGGCCCCCGAGGGCCGCGACGGACACGCGGCGCTGCACCTGGCCTACCAGGCGACCGTGCACCGCTACGACGGACCGCCGACCGTGCCCGCGCTCTGCGACCGGTGGACCGGACGCATCGTCAGCAACCACACCCCCGACATCCTGCGCGACCTCGCCGAGCACCTGTGCGACCGCGGCCGGCCGGACCTCCCCGAGCTGTGGCCCACCGCCCTGGCCGCCGAGATCGACGCCGTCCGCCACCTCCTCGACACCGACCTCGCCGAGGGCACACCGGAGACCGTCCTCGCGGCACTGGACGGGTTCGACCGCCGGCTCGGCGCGGGCCCGTACGTCCTGGGCGAGACCCTGACCGCGGCCGACGTCGACCTGTGGGTCGCCCTCGTCCGGCTCGACGCCGTCGACGCGCTCCTCCACGGCACCGAGACGGCGGTTGCCCCGGCCCGTTTCGACCGGCTCCGCGCCTACGTCCGCCGCCTCCACCGCCACCCCGCCTTCCGCGGCGGCCTCCACACCGACCGGCCCGGCACCCCGCCCTGCCGGCTCTGCGCGGCCGCGGAAGGACCGGCCGCCGCCGACGCTGCCTGACGTCCGGCGGGTGCCACCGGGGGCGGGTGCCACGTGCTGCCCAGTCGTTCGGGACGGAGGGGACGGATGCGGACACGGTGCAGGTCGGCGGTCGAGGTGCGGGGCTGAACGCGTGTCAGCGGGCCTTCCTGCCGGCAGTCGATGCTCTTGTCGCTCGATCCGGCGCCGCCCGGACCGGGGAATGGGACGGTCCGGGAGCGGACCTCGGCGTCGAGGGGGCCGAGGCCGGGCGGGCGGAGCTGGCACCGCCCCGCGGCTCCCAGGTCTTACGGATCCCGAACGTCGGGGCCACTGGCGTGGAAGTCCGCAGGTCGGCGTGGGTACGGTGGAGTCAGGACCTGATGCCGCCGCCGTCCGCCGCCGGCGGGGTGCTCCGCGGACCGCACGCCGGTGCACGGAGCTCCGCGCGCGGGCCGTGCGGGCTGTGCGGGAGCGCTCGGCCCTCGGAGCCCGCGCTCGGTGCGGACGGGGCCGAGCCGGGCATGCGGGTCGGCGAGGAGGAGGCCGTCATGGCTGCCCCGGCGAACCGTGCGGAGATCGAGGCCGACATCAAGGAGACCCTGGGTCTGGTGCCGCACTTCTTCACCAGCATCCCCACCGAGCTGCTCGGCCCCGAGTGGGAGATCTTCAAGCGGATCGAGCTCGGCGAGACGCTGATCCCCAACAAGTACAAGGAACTGATCGGCGTCGGACTGCACGCCGAGACCAAGTGCCGGTACTGCTCCCTGTTCCACACCGAGGCCGCCAAGCTGTTCGGTGCGACGGACGAGGAGATCCAGGAGGCCGTGCACTACGCGAAGGCCAGCCTCGGCTGGAGCGCCTACATCAACGGCATGCAGGAGGACTACGACCGGTTCGCCGCCGAGCTCGCCCAGGTCGCGGACTACGTCCGGTCGAAGGCCCAGTGATGGAGCTGGAGCGGATACGGCCGACCGTCCTCCGCGCCACGTTCCACGCCTACGAGCTGGCTTCGCTGGTGGCCGCCGCCAGGTACGTGGTCGACACCGCCCCCGACGACGTCCCCGCGGAATCGCTCGCCCAACTCGGCGAGCTGCTGGCCGACTACGACCGGCAGCTGCACGGCCTGTCCGCGGCGCCGCCACCGGGCGGACCGGCCGGTGCGGGCGGTCACGGGAGGGAGCCCGTGTGATACGTTCCGGGTCGCCGTGCGCCCTGCGACCCGAGGAGGTGGGACCGATCAACACTGTGACAGGTCGGGACTCCCTCCGTTGCATGGCCCGGGGAGTGCCCACACAGGCATAGGCCCCGAAAGGCTCGAAACGCTCATGCGCTTCACCTCCGGGACGTCGTCCGACGGCGTCCGCGAACAGCTCTTCACCCTCGACGGCGTCCCCGGCGTGCTCTGGACACCCGACGCCGCCGCCGGTCCCCGTCCGCTCGTCCTGCTGGGACACGGCGGGGGACAGCACAAGAAGGCCCCCGACGTGCTCGCCCGCGCCCGCCGCTTCGTCACCGAGTGCGGCTTCGCCGCGGTGGCGGTCGACGTGCCCGGCCACGGCGACCGGCCCACGGTCGAGGAGTACGACCGGATCGCGACCGAGAACCAGGCCCGGGTGGCCGCCGGGGAGGCACTGGCGCCGCTGATCGCCGGCTTCCAGGCGATGGTGGCCCGTCAGACCGTCCCGGAGTGGCGGGCGGTACTGGACGCCGTCCAGCAACTCCCGTACGTCGGCGCCGGTCCGGTGGGCTACTGGGGCGTGTCGCTGGGCTGCGGCCTCGGCGTCCCGTTCGTCGCGGCCGAGCCGAGGGTCCGCGCCGCGGTGCTGGGCCTCGGCGGGGCCGCCGCCTCGGCCGGGGACGCCGCGCGGATCACCGTCCCGGTGGAGTTCCTGCTGCAGTGGGACGACGAGCGGGTCCCGCGCGAGCAGTGCCTGGCCCTGTACGACGCCCTGGCCTCGGCCGAGAAGACGCTCCACGCCAACCCCGGCCGGCACGCGGACGTCCCGGCCTTCGAGCTGGACAGCACCGTCCGCTTCCTCGCCCGCCACCTGGGCTGATCCCACCGCCGTCGGTGCGGCCCTGTGCGGGCCGTACCGACGGCGGTCGTGCGAGGGCAGCCGCCGAGGGCCAGCCCGGCTCCTGGAGCCGGCCGACCCGCCGACCCGCCGGCCGTCCCAGGTATCGTCCCTGCCGAGCAGTTGGAGGCCGAACGGTCGGCGGCCGCGCCGCAGACCGACCGGCGACCGCCCCCGACCACCCGGAGGAACACGATGCCCCTTCCCTCGCAACCGCTGCGCAGGCTCGGCTTCCTGACGATCGGCCTGTTCGACGAGGCCGACCCGGGACGGGGCCACGAATCCACCCTGCAACTCGTCGAACTCGGCGAACGCCTCGGCTTCGACAGCGTCTGGCTGCGCCACCGGCACCTCCAGTTCGGCATCTCCTCACCGGTCGCCGTCCTCGCCGCCGCCTCCCAGCGCACCCGCCGCATCGAACTCGGCACCGCGGTCACCCCGCTCGGCTGGGAGAACCCGCTGCGGCTGGCCGAGGACCTCGCCAGCGTCGACATCCTCTCCGGCGGCCGCCTCAACCCCGGCGTCAGCGTCGGGCCGCCCCTGCACTACGACCGCGTCCGCGACGCCCTCTACCCCGACACCGCCGACGCCGAGGACTTCGGCCACACCCGGGTGCGCCGCCTCCTCGACCTCGTCCGCGGCGAGCCCGCCACCGGCTTCCGCGGCACCGAGGGCTTCGAGGCGTACTCCGACCGCGTCCAGCCGCACGCGCCCGGCCTGGGCGACCGGATGTGGTACGGCGCCGGCAGCCTGGGCTCGGCCCGACGGGCCGGCGAGAGCGGCATGAACCTGCTGGTCAGCAGTGTGGTGAAGGCCGAGGAGGGTGAGGACTTCGGCAGCATCCAGCTCGCCCACGTCCGCGACTTCCGGGAGAGCCACCCCGCCGGGGCCCGCGCCCGGGTCTCCCAGGGGCTGGTCGTCGTCCCCACCGACAGCGCGACCCCCGCGCAGCGAGCCAAGTACCGGGAGTACGCCCGCGCCCGCCTGCCGCGGACGGCCGCGCCGCAGGGCCCGGCCCGCCTGCTGTTCGCCCCCGACCTCGTCGGCAGCTCCGCGGAGATCGCCGAACAGCTGTACGCGCACCCGGCCTTCCGGGAGATCGACGAGGTCGCGTTCGCGCTGCCGTTCACCTTCGAGTACGAGGACTACGTACAGATCCTCACCGACATCGCCACCGTGCTCGGCCCCGCCCTCGGCTGGCGGCCCGCCGCCGGGTGAGGCGGCGGCGTGCCGGACGGCCCGTCGACGGCGGCCCGGCGCGGACTCGGTACGGTGCGGATTCGGTGCGAATTCGGTGCGGCCGCCGGTTCCGACGGTCCCGGCATACCGTGGAGGTCCGGTGCGCGGCCGAACACCGCGTGCCGTCGCCGGGTGGGTCGGGGCGCGCCGGCCACCGGCGACGGCCCGTTCCCGGAAGGAGCGCGGTGCCGTGTCCGGAACGGAGCTGCGAACCAGCACGGTCGCGGTCGGCCCGGCCGTGGTGTGCACCTTCGCGGGCGACATCCACCTGGACACCGAGGACGAGGTGCGGCAGGTCCTGGCCGAGGCAATCGGCCGCCTCCCGCGCGTGCTGGCGATCGACCTGAGCGGTGTCCGACTGTTCACCTCGAGCGGCCTCAACGAACTGGCCGCCGCCCGGGCCGCGGCCGCCGACCGCGGCGTGCCCGTCGTGCTGGTGGCGCCGAGCGGCGCAGTGCGGCGGGTCGTGGAACTCACGGGGACGGCCGGGCTCTTCCCCGTGTACGAAACCCTCCAGGAGGCCCTTCGGCACCCGGGGAATCGGTCGGGCACCGGCTGATACGGGCCGGGCCGCGATGCACGGGAGGTCGATGTGGAGGCGACAGCAACGGTGTTCGCGCTTGTGGTCGTACTCTTCGCGACGGGGCTGGGACTGGCCGTGGCCGTGGCCGTGCTCGGGCTGGCCCGCCGACTCACCGCAGCCCCGACGCATCGCCCCTGCCCCGACGCACCGCCCCCGCCCACGTGCCAAGACCCGCCGAAGACGGACGGCGCGTCACGCCCGGCGGGCTGACACGACGGCGGGTGCCCGCGGCGGGTGCGCGCAGGGCCCGCCGGCCGGCCCGGCGGTGCGGGTCGGCCGGCGGGAGCACCCCTTTGCCGGTCGGTCTCAGCTGAGGGTCCGCAGCGCCGAGGCCTCGAAGGGCTTCAGCTCCTCGTGGCGGCCCTGGAGGACCTTGACCGCCCAGTCCGGGTCCTGGAGCAGGGCACGGCCGACGGCGACCAGGTCGAACTCGTCGCGCTCCAGGCGGTCCAGGAGGTTGTCGATGCCCTGCACCGGGGAGCCCTCGCCGGCGAAGCCGCGGATGAAGTCGCCGTCCAGGCCGACCGAGCCGACGGTGATGGTGGGACGGCCGGTGAGCTTCTTCGTCCAGCCGGCGAGGTTCAGGTCCGACCCCTCGAACTCGGGGATCCAGTAGCGGCGGGTGGAGGCGTGGAAGGCGTCGACACCGGCGGCGGCGAGCGGCGCCAGGATCGCGTCGAGCTCCTCCGGGGACTCGGCGAGCCGCGCGTCGTAGGCCTCCTGCTTCCACTGCGAGTAGCGGAAGATCACCGGGAACGTGGGGGAGACGCGCTCGCGGACCGCCTCCACGATCTCGGCCGCGAACAGGGTCCGGGCCACCGGGTCGCCGCCGTAGGCGTCGGTGCGGCGGTTCGTCCCCGCCCACAGGAACTGGTCGAGCAGGTAGCCGTGGGCGCCGTGGAGTTCGACGCCGTCGAAGCCGATGCGCTCGGCCGCCGCCGCGGCGTCCGCGAAGGCGCCGATGACGTCGTCCAGGTCGCCCCGGGTCATCGCCCGGCCGCCCTCGGTGCCGTCGATCCGCAGACCGGACGGACCGACCGCGGGGGCGTCGGCGAAGGGCGGCTCGCCCTGCTTGCGCACCATGCCGATGTGCCACAGCTGCGGCACGATGGTGCCGCCCGCCGCGTGGACGGCCTCGGCGACCTTCGCCCAGCCGGCCAGCTGGTCCTCGCCGTGGAACCGCGGCACCCGGTCGCTCTGCCCCGCCGAGTCGTGGCCGACGTAGGTGCCCTCGGTGACGATCAGACCGACGCCCGCGGCGGCACGGCGGCCGTAGTACGAGCGCACGTCCTCACCCGGCACGCCGCCCGGCGAGAACATGCGCGTCATCGGCGCCATCGCGATGCGGTTGGGCACGGTCAGACCGTTGATGGCGACGGGCCGCGACAGAAGATCGGCGGCGCGGGAGGCGGACGGTGCGGTGGCGGTCATGGTTCCTCGCAGGCACTGGACGACAGATGCATGTGCATGTACTCCATGGCGCCAACCGCCCCGACCGCCGGGCCATTCCGCCCGCCCGGCGCGCCGCGCCGTGATCGCCGTCACATTCGCGACCGGCCGAAGAGGAGATGGTGGCATCCGTGGGCGTGTGCTCGGCCGGGCCGGCTCGTTGAACCCGATGTGACAGGTGCGGCGGGTGACGGGTCGGTGCTGTGGGCCCTGGTGGTGCGGGAGATCGACGACGACGGCGTCGTCGCGGAGATCGTCGTCGAGGTCGACGAGGGACACTACGGGTCGCTGGCGGTGGACGCCTGGGAGAGCGGGTTCGTGGTGGCACCCGGCGGCACGCCGACGACCACCGCGGTGGTACAGGTCCGCGGGGGCCGGTTCGAACGGCTGGTGCTGGTCGGCGGCCGCGAGGCGTGGGAGCCGAAACCCGCGATGGAGGCGCCGCCGGCCTGGCTGTCTGCCGCCGCCGAGGCGGGCGGCGTGCTGGTGACGGTGATGCTGCCGGGTACCTGGCCGCCCGACCTCGCCGGGCTCACCCCGGACCGCCAGGCGGAGGCCTTCGAGGATCGGCTCGAAGAGGCGCGGGCCACCGGGACGGTGCTGCAGGGCATCGCGACCGCGGACCTGCAGTGAGCCCCGCGGCCCCGCCGAGGCGTGCCGCACGGCGAGGCCCGCCCGCGGTGCGCGGGCGGGCCTCGGGGTGGACTCCGGGCTCGTGGTGACGGGAGGCCAGTGGGCCGGGTGGCCGTAGAACGGCCCGTAGTAGCCCGCGTACCGCTCGCGGTACCCGGTGTCCGTCTCGTGGCGGTCGGGCTCGAACCCGGGACCGTTCTTGATCTCGTCCCTCGACCGGTCGACGAAGACCGTGCGGGAGTCCTGGTCCACCTGCACGACGGTGCCGGCGGGCAGCAGGACGTGCTTGCCGAAGATCGACGGACCGGTGTCGACGACCAGGAAGGAGGATCCCACCTCCTGCGAGAGCCGGTCGACCTTGCCGATCCGGCCGTCGGTGGCTTCGACGTGGTGGCCGACGAGATCGGTGCCGGACACGTGCCCGGCCGTCGTGCCCCGTCGGCCGGCCGGCATGCGCGGGCACCGGGCGCAGATCGCCCCGTCGTCCGGTGGGTGTGCGGGGGCTCGCCGTTCAGCCGAGGAGGCGGGGTCGTCGATGTGGACGGTGATCGTTCCGGGCGGGTAGCGGTGCTCCTGGTTCGTCAGGATCATGTGCATCGCGCCGCGCGAGCCGGTCGGCAGAGCGGTGTACAGGGCATGGGAGGTGTCCTGGGCGCCGATGCCGTCGTGGACCATCGTGGCGACGGTGGCCGCTGCCATCGCGTCGAGGGGTTCGATCTCGACGGCCGGGAGCGAGAGCGCGAAGGTGCCGGAGCCCTCGGCCGAGGCCTCTGCTGCCAGCAGGCACAGGGCGGGCACCGCCAGGTGTTTGAACGGTGATGCCGCCGCCGTCACGGCACTCGCCGCCGGCCATCGGGCGCTGCTCCGGCTTGCCGACAACGCGGCGGCATCAGTAGAGGTGGCGGGCTCGCGCGCGGCCGACCACCTCCGCCTCCGCTACCAGGGCACGGTCTGCCCGAGATGGTCGACGAAGTGGAGACCGGGCTTGCGGTGGTGGCGCTCGATCGTCTCCACCACGCCGGGAATGCTCTCCTCGACACTGAGATCGGCGTCGGGGCCGCCGAGTGCGGTGCGGACCCAGCCCGGGTCCATCAGCAGCACCGTCCGCCCGTCGTCCGCGTGGCGAGCGGCGGAGCAGCGCATCAGCTGGTTCAGCGCGGACTTGCTCGCCCGGTACAGGTCCTGGCCGCCGTCGATGTTCAGGGCGATGCTGCCCTGGTCCGAGGACATGACGCCGACGGTGCCGGACGGCGCGACCAGCGGGCGCAGCCACTCCACGACGCGCATCGGGCTCAGCGCGTTCGTGATCATCACCTCGGTGAACATCTCCGCCGGGACCTCGCCGATCGGGATGTCGCCGCGGGTGATGGCGGCGTTGACGAAGAGCAGGTCGAGCGTGCGTCCTGCGAGCCGGTCGCGCAGGGCCGAGACCTGGTCGGGCTCGGTCATCTCCAGCGATTCGACGGTCAGCCGTCCGCCGGACGCCTCGGCCAGGTCGTGCAGGCCGGTGCGCCGGGTGCCGCGGACGGTGCCGATGACGTCCCAGTCGCGGCGCAGGTACTCGGCGGCCATCGCGAGGCCCAGGGTCCGGGAGGCTCCGACGATCAGAGCGGTCTTGCGGGTGTCGGTCATGTCGTTCCTGTCGAACTGGTGACGAGTCGTCATGATCCGAGTCTCCGAGCGGTCCGACCGGCCGTCCAATACCCTTCGGAACGCATTGATACCGTCCGGGTATGGATCTGGACCTGCGAAAGCTCCGCTACTTCGTCGCGGTGGCCGAACACCGGCACTTCGCCCGGGCGGCACAGGCGCTGTTCATCGCACAGCCCGTCCTCAGCCGACAGATCCGAACCTTCGAACGAGAGCTGGGATGCCAGTTGCTCACGCGGACCACACGCAGCGTCGAGCTCACCCCCGCGGGCCGCCGGCTGTACGACGAGGCGCGGAGGATCACCACGGTGGTGGACGTGGCGCTGCAGCGCGTGCACGAGGCCGCGCGGGGCGAGCAGCGCCTGGTCGTCGCCTTCTCGCCCGGCCTCCACGTGTCCGACGCCGTCCGGGAGTTCACGGCGAGCCACCCGGACGTCGTCGTCGACGTCCTCCCGCTGCGCTGGTGGGAGCGCGACGTACCGCTCCGCGAGGGCCGCGCCCACGTCGGGTACCTCCGCCGCCCCTTCGACGACACGGGGCTGCGCACCGTGCCCGTCGGGCACGAGACCAAGGTCGCCTGCCTGCCCGTGACACATCCGCTGGCCGACCGGCCCACCCTCACCTCGGCCGACCTCGACGGCGAGGCGATCATCGACGCCGGGCGGCGAACGTCCTCGTTGGAGGAGAAGTTCGAACTCATCGCCTCCGGACTGGGCATCTCACTCGTCCCCGTCAGCGTCGCCGGCTCGTACTCCCGCCCCGACCTCGTCTACCTGCCCGTCACCGACATCCTCCCCGTCGAGACCTGCCTGGCGGTGCCGCAGGACGGCTGCGCGGGCCCCGCGGCCGACTTCCTGGACATCGCCACCGCCGTACTGCGCCCACCTGCCCGCGATGCCGGAACCTCGACTCCGCTGCCCACCTGACAGGGCGGTCGAGGACCCGCGCCCGCACGCCGGCCCGGGCCTCCATCCGTCACCGCGGACCAGTCGTCGACCCCTCCCGGGCACCATGGGGAGGGGCCGACGCGCGGCCGGTGGGGTGGCCGTCCGGATGCTCCGCCGTCAGCCGGCCGCCTTCCGGACGAGGTCGCCGATGAGTGCCTCCGCGTCGGCGGTGAGTTCGGTGAGGGCGTAGGAGGTCGGCCACAGGGTGCCGTCGTCGAGGTGCGCCTGGTCGCTGAAGCCGAGGGTGGCGTACCGGGTCTTGAACTTCTGGGCGCTCTGGAAGAAGCAGACGACCTTGCCGGCCCGGGCGTACGCGGGCATCCCGTACCAGAGCTTCGGCGCGAGGTCCGGCGCGGTGGAGGTGACGATCGCGTGGATCCGCTCGGCGAGGACCCGGTCGGCGTCCGGCATTTCGGCGATCTTCGCGAGCACGTCGGCCTCCGCGTCGGCCTTCGCCGTGCGCGGGTTGCGGCGTGCGGACGTCTTCAACTCCTTGGCGTGCTCCTTCATCGCCTCGCGTTCCTCGGCCGTGAAGCCGTCGAACCTCTGCTCGGCCGACTCGCCGCCGCGGGCGGGCTTCTGGGTCTTCGTCATGGTGGACGATCCTCTCTCGTACGGGTGGGTGGGGGTGGCGCGGGCCCGGTCAGCCGAGCCAGCGGCCGTCGCGCATGAGCTCACGGTCCGTCAGTTCGTCCGCCTGGCGCCAGGACTGGATGCGGCGCGGGGAGATGCGGAACCAACGGTAGACGGCGGCCGACTCGCGCGGGTCGAAGCCGGTACGGGCGGCGAACCGGTCGCCGGTCTCCGGTGGCAGCGCGTCCATCGCGAGGTTCTCGACCTCGCCCTCGATCACGGAGACGTCGCGGGTGTGGCCCAGTGCCAGCCGGGTCGTCCCGGTCGAGGCCAGGTTCCGGCCGGTCGGGCTGTCGGCGGGCGTGGCCACCAGCAGCGCCTCGCCGTCCCAGTCGAAGGAGAGCGGCACCAGGTACGGCACCCCGTCCGCCGAGGCGCTGGCCACCCAGACGTCCACGTCGTGGCCGAGCCGGTGCTCGGTGTCGCGGCGGCGCACCGCACGTGCGCGCGGTCCGGCGCTCATCGGTCCGGCGTTCGTCGGTGCTGTCGGGTGGGGGAGCCGGTCATGGTCACTCCTGGGTTCGCGGGTCGCGACCCGCCGGGCGGCCCGCCCGGCTCGATCGCCGTGCACCCACCTTCCCGCGTCGGGGGCCGGGCCCGCCTCCGTACCGACCACGGAAACCACCACGGAGTGCGCCACGGAGCCACGGATAATGGGCCGGTGTCCACTCCAGTGATCTCCGCGCGGGAAGCCGATGTGCTCGCGCTGCTCGGCGAGCACCTCAGCAACGCGGAGATCGCCGCGCAGCTGTTCATCTCCGTCCGCACCGTCGAGTCGCACGTCTCCTCGCTCTTGCGGAAGCTGGACGCCGCGGACCGGCGGGCCCTCTCCCGGAGCGCCGCCGACCTCGCCCGCGCCGACCTCGCCCGCGCGGACCTCGCCGGCGCCGGGCGGCCACCCGCGGCACCCCTCCTCCCGGCACCGCTGACCCCGTTCGTCGGCCGGGCGCGGGAACGTGCCGTGCTGGCCGAGACCGTCCGGGCGCACCGCCAGGTGACCGCCGTCGGCCCCGGCGGGGTGGGCAAGACCCGGCTCGCCCTCACGGTCGCTGCGGACACGGCCGGCGACTTCGCCGACGGGGTGTGGTTCGTCGATCTGGCCCCGGTCACCGACCCGCAGCGGGTGGGGGCGGCGGTCGCGGCCGCCACCGGCGTGGGCGAGCAGCCCGGACGCGGCATCGACGAGGCGGTGCTGGCCGCGCTGGCGGACCGCCGGGCACTGCTGGTGCTGGACAACTGCGAACGGATCCGCGACGGCGTCGCACCCTTCGTGGAACGGCTGCTCGCGGCCTGCCCGTTCACCCACGTCCTGGCCACCAGCCGGGCCCGGATGACGGTGCCGTTCGAGCGGGTCTTCCCCGTCCCCCCGCTCTCCCGGGCCGGCGGCGGCGCGTCCGAGGCCGTGACCCTGTTCGTGGAACGGGCCGCGGCCGCCGGCGCCGAACCCGACCCGGCCGCCCGGGAGCAGATCGCGGACGTCTGCGAACGCCTCGACGGCATGGCACTGGCCATCGAGCTGGCAGCCGCACGCTGGCCCACCCTCGGGCCGGACGGCCTCACCGCCGGCCTCGACGACCAGCTGCGGATCCTGGCCGGCGGGCCCCGCGCCGACGACCGGCACCGCTCGGTGCGCGCCGCACTGGACTGGAGCCACGACCTGCTGGAACCGCGGGACCGCACCCTGCTGCGCCGCGTGTCGGTGTTCGTCACGCCGTTCACCGCCGACGCGGCCGCTCAGGTCGCCGGCTTCGCCCCGCTCGGACCGGCCGCGGTCGCCGACGGCCTCGGCAGGCTGGCCGAGCAGAGCCTGCTCACCGCGACACCCTCCGAGACCGGCACGCGCTACCGGGCAGCCGAGACCATCCGCCAGTACGGCGCGGAGCGGCTCGCCCGGGCCGAGGAGACGACCGACGTCCGGGCCCGCCACCTCGCCTGGTGCTCGGCCCGCGCCGACGAGCTCGCCGACGCGGACGGCGCCGACTGGCGCGCCCGCTTCGACGCCGTGGCCGAGGAGCTCCGGGCCGCCCTCGGTCGGGCCGCCGCCCGCCCCGAACAGCGGGCGGACGCCCACCGGCTCGCGCTGGCCCTGGCCGGACTGGCCTTCACCCGCACCCTCCTCGGCGAGGCCCAGCAGCGCTTCGAGCAGGCGGCCGCGCTGGCCGACGGGACGGAGACCGCCGCCGCGCTGCGGGAGGCCGCCGGGGTGGCCGGCTGCCGCAGGCTCGGCGACGACCTGTACCGCCTCCACCTGGCCGCCGGCGAGGCCGCCCGGCAGACCGGGGACACCGCCGGCGCCTGCCGCGACCTGGCGAACGCCGCCACCGCCGCGTACCGCTTCTCCAGCGAGTTCGCCGTCCTCCCGACCGCGCAGGAGGTCACCGCCGTCCTGGCGGCCGCCCGGGAGCTGAGCGGTGACGGCGGGCCGGCCGCCCGGGCGGCGGTCGCCCTGGCCGAGGCCGCGGTGGTCGCGGACGCCTTCGGCTCCGTCCAGGGCGACCCGGACAACACCGCGCCGGAGACGGTCGGCTACGCCGAACGGGCGGTGGAACTCGCCCGCCCGGCCGGCGATCCGGTCGCCGAGTCGGCCGCCCTCGACGCGCTCTCCGGCGCCCGCAGCTGGGCCGGGGACTCGTTCGCCGCCGCGGCCGCCGCCCGGCGCCGGATCGACCTGCTGGCCCCCGCGACGGACACCCCCGCCGTCACCCACGAGCGGATGGACGCCCTGGCCATGGCCGCCGCCACCGCGCTCGGCGTGGGCGAGCTGGCACAGGCCCGCAGGTGGGGCAGACAGCTCGCCGGCCACCCGCTGCTCGCCGAGGTCGGCCACCAGGCCACCTCCTGGCTCCTCGTCGTGGACGCCTTCGCGGGCCGCGCCGAGGACGTCCTCACCACCAGCGTGCGCTTCCTCGACGCCTGGGAGCAGAGCGGCCGGCCACGGTCCTTCTCGCTCGGCCCGGCCGCCGCGGCGGTCGCCATGGTGCACGGCCTGCGCGGCGACCACGACGCCCGGACGGACTGGCTCGCGATCGCCGGCCGGGCCGGCACCGCACCGGAGCACCGGCACGGCTACGGCGCCGTCCTGGACGCAGTGGTGCTGCTCCACCGGGGTGAGCCGGACGCGGCCCTGGACCGGCTCGCACCCGAGCCGGCCCAGGTGTGGAAGTGGATCTCGTGGGTCTGGCTGCACTGGTACACCGCACTCCGCGCGGAGGCCTCCGCACTCGCCGGGCACCCGGACGCCCGCGCCCGGATCACCGCCGCCCGCACCACCGTCGCCGGGAACCGGGTCGCCGCCGCCCAACTGGACCGCGCCGAGGCCCTGCTGGACGGAGACCGGCCGCGCCTGCTCGCCGCCGCGGCCGCCTTCGACACGGCCGGCTGTCCCTACCAGGCGGTACGCACCCTGCTGCTCGCCGGAGGCACCCACACCGCGGCCGGCGCGGCCGCCCTCTCCGACCTCGGACTTGCGGCCCGGCGGGACGACTGACCTATCGTCGGTAGTGCGGCGGGGGCGAGGGGCGGGAGGCGGGGGTGCGGTGAGCGGGGCCGGGACGATCGCGGTGGCGACGTTGAACGTCTGCTGCGGGCTGAGGAATTCGCTGCGCCCGGTGAAGGAGCGGGCGGCCGAGATCTGCGCGTATCTCGAGCAGGCGGACGTGGACGTCCTGAACCTCCAGGAGGTCTGGACGCCCGGTCTGCTGGGCTTCCTGCGCGGGCGTCTTCCGTCGTTCCCCCATGTCGCCTGCAGCACGGGGGTGTTCGGCCGGCCGATGGGCGGCCTGGTCGCGTTCGCGAGGGTGCCGGTGCAGTCGGTGGCCTTCCGGTCGTTCCGCGGCACGCGGCCGGACCGCGGGAATCCCCTCTTCCGCGCGAGTGCGGCGGTGACCGCCGGTCTGCAGGGCGTGCTGACCTACGAGCTCACCGGACGCCGGACGATCCTGGGCAACGCCCACGTGAGCGCGAACCGGGACGGGGACTGGTCCGCGGGAAACCGGCACGAGGCCCTGCAGCGGGTACAGCTGCGAGCGGTCCACGAAACCCTGCGACGAGCCAGGCGCAGCGACACCCGACTGGCATTGCTCGTCGGAGACTTCAATCTTCCCAGTACGTGCGGCCTCTACCGGGAGGCGGTGGACGGCGGTGCGTGGCGCGATCCGTTCGCCGCGGCCGACCTGCCGACCTTCCATGCCCCGCTGCTGCCCGCAGGGGCGCGGGCGCACCGCGTCGACTACGTCCTGGTCCAGGGCGATCCCGGACGCCATCCCGTCACCGCCGCCGACCTCCTCCTCACCGAACCGGTGCGGCTGCCGTCCGGGGCCACGTCGTACCTGTCCGACCACATGGCGCAGCTGGTCCGCGTCGCGATGCCCGCCGCGGCGCCCGACCGGCCCGAGGCAACGTCCGACCTCTGAAGGAGGACCCGGTGGACCCGGTCCCCGCCCGTTCCCTCGGCCCGTTGAAGGGCGACCTGCACGCGTTGCCGACCCACCTGTACCCCGTTCCGCTGTATGGCGGCCCCGCTCTGCCGGACCGGCGGGTGAAGGGGACGCGGACCAGGACAGGCCGCGGCCGGCTCGCCCCACCCTCCGGCTTCCGCCTGCCGAACATGCCCGGCAGACGCGTTCCCGTCCGCGCATTCGTCGGTCCGGGAGGCTGCGGCAAGACGCTTCTGGCGCTCGGCCAGAGCTATTCGGGCGGCCACAACTGGGATCCGTACCTGTGGAGCTACACGGACATCCGGTGGGTGTCCGCGCGGGACGAGGCCTCGCTCGAAGCCGGCCTGATGAACGTTCTGCGCCACCTCCACCGACCGGCGGAGCCCCCGGCTCCCGGAGACGGCGAGGCCTCGCTCGAGGACCTGGTGCTGAACCGTCTCCATGCGCCCGCGTGGCGGTGGCTGCTGATCCTCGACGGGCTGGACGACCCGGACCTCCTGCAGCGCGTCCAGGCGCCCGGCGGCATCCTCCGGGAGCGGACACCGCCCTTCCCCTGGCGCGCCGACGGCCGGATCCTGATCACCTCCCGGATCGCCGACCGCTCCGCCTGGGGGCGGTGGATCTCCGTCGCCGAGGTGACGCCGTGGCACTCCGATCCCGCGGTCGAGCTGCTGCGCCTGCAGACCGGCGCGGGCCCGGAGCACGACCCCGAGTTGACGGAGCTCGCGGCACGGCTCCGGCGGCTACCCCTGGCGCTGCGGCTCGCCGGGCGGCACGTCCACAGCCTCACGGCCTCGACGCAGACCTCCCACCGCGAGGGTATCGCCGCCCTTCGGACCGCCCTCGACCGTGCGCCGGCCCTCGACCGTGCGCCGGCGCGGCCCGCCGACGTCGGTGGCACGGTTCTGCGCGGGATCGTCGGGGCGCTGTGCGAGTCGTCCCTGGACCACCTGGAAGGGCAGGGCCTCCGCCGGGCCCGGCCGGTGCTGGCGCTGCTCGCGCTGTGCGCGGCGGAGCCCGTGCCGGAGGCGTTCCTGAAGCTGTCGGCGTCCGCCGCCACCCCGGTGGCGGGCGGGACGCGGATCAGCGAGGAGGAGCTGGAACGCACCGTCGCCGGGCTGCGCGAGATCGGCCTCGCCCACGGACGCTCGTTCGTGACGGTGGATCCACTGGTCCGGGAGGCGATGCGCGCGGCCTTGGACCACGAGCCGGCCGAGGCCCTGGCCCTGCACGGATGCCTTCTCGACATGCTGGAGTCGGCGGTGCTCTCGGTCGACCCCGAGGACCCGGCGCAGGCACCGTGGTGGCCGGCGCTCGCTCCGCACCTGTGCGCGGCCAGCGACCACCCGGGGGCGGCGGAGCCCGGTCGGACGGCCCGCCTGTCGACGGCCGCCGAGGTCCTGGCGGCCAACCTGCGCCGTCACGGCCACGTCCGGACGGCGGACCGGGTCGCGCGGGCCGCAGCACTCGGCGCGTGAGGGGCGACCGCGGCGGAGGGTGCCGTCGCGGAGCCTGAGAGCCGGGAGGCCGTGGCAACGGCGCGGTCGGTTCGCGGATGCGCCGCGGGTCACTGCCCCGGGGGCAGGTGGCGCAGTCCGTTCTCCAGCAGCGCGAAGGCGTGTTCCGCGTCCGCCGTCGCCGTCGCACTGCGCGCGTCGGCCGACTCTCCGTGTGCCAGGCGTGCGGCGTTGTCCTGCGCCAGCGCCCACTGGACCGCGACGATCTGGACGGCGGCGAGCCGCGCCGTGAGCTCAGGGGTGTCGGCGGTCTCCCGGAGTGCCTCGGCGAGGGCGCGTTCGGCGCCGGCCTTGAAGCCTTCCATCCGGGCCACCAGGGCGGGCGCGTCGAGGATCATCCGGGTGAGCCGCAGCACCTGGGGGTGGTCGTTGAGCCCGGTGATCGGGTCCCGTTCGCGCAGGCCCGTGAGGAAGTGCTCGCGCAGCGCGGCGAGCGGGGTGGCGCCGGGCGGGCGCGACCGTACGACGCGGGCGGCCTCGGCCTCGTGGTCGGCGAGGCGGTGCACCACCAGGTCTTCCTTCGTCGGGAAGTAGGCGAAGAGCGTCCGCTTGGACACCTCGGCCGCCTCGGCCACCTGGGCCACCGAGACCTGGTTGAAGCCGTGTTCGAGGAAGAGCGTGATCGCCGCGTCGGAGATCGCCGCGCGGGTCCGCTGCTTCTTGCGCTCCCGTAGCCCTGGCGTGCCGTCCACGACGCACACCGTAACAGAGAGTTGCCCTCGGAGGATTTCTGCACCTGGTATACATTTGCTCTCGGGCGAGAAATGAGAGGCAGTGATGAGGGTGTTGGCCGAGAACGAGACCATGACCGAGGCCGTTGTCGCGGGAGCCGGCCCGACCGGGCTGATGCTGGCGTACGAACTGGCCGTGGCCGGCGTCGAGACGCTGGTGCTGGAGCAACTGCCCAGGCGCGTCGAGCAGGTGAAGGGCGGCGCGATCCAGCCCCGCACCGCGGAGCTGCTGGAGTCGCGCGGGCTGCTGGAACCGCTGCTGGCGCGGGCCGCGTCGCACGAGCCGGTCGGCGGGCACTTCGCGGCCCTGCCCGTGCCGCTGGACTGCACCCCGTGGCAGACCGGACACCCCTTCCCGATCGCCGTCCCGCAGTGGGAGATCGAGGACGTGCTCGAACAGCGCGCGCTCGCCGCCGGCACGCGGGTGCGGCGCGGCGCCGCCGTCGCGGGCGTCGAGCAGGACGAGGACGGCGTGGTCGTGACCACGGACGCCCTGCGCGTGCGGGCACGCCATCTGGTGGCCTGCGACGGTGCCCACAGCACGGTGCGGAAGCTCCTCGGGCTGCCGTTCCCCGGCCGGCCCGGAACCCACCGGGCGGTGCTGACCGACATCCGCCTGTCCGCAGTGTCGTCCCTGGTGCCGCCGCAGATCGGACACATCAGCACACTGACCCGTCAGGCGGGCGGCTACTGGGCCATGCTGGCCCCGCTCGGCGGCGACCGGTACCGGTTCACCTTCGGGCGCGCGGACCGGGCGGACGGCAGCGCGGACGGCAAGGCGGACGGCACGGTGGACGCGGGCCCGGACGGCGACCGTGACAGCCCGGTCGCCCACGAGGAGATCGCCGCCGCGCTCCACGCGGTCTACGGCCCCGGGACCACCCTCGCGGCCGTGGACAACGCCTCGCGGTTCGGTGACGCCACGCGCCAACTGGAGCAGTACCGCGCGGGGCGCGTCCTGTTCGCCGGGGACGCCGCGCACATCCACCCGCCGCTCGGCGGCCAGGGCCTCAACCTCGGCATCCAGGACGCGATCAACCTCGGCTGGAAGCTCGCCGCCACCGTCCAGGACCGGGCGCCGAGCGGCCTCCTCGACAGCTACCACGCCGAACGGCACCCCGTTGCGGCCCAGGTGCTGCACCACACCTCGGCACAGCGCCTCCTGGCGGACCCGAACCCGGGCGAGGACGTGGCCGCCCTGCGCGACATCGTCACCGACCTGCTGCGGCTGCCCGACGCCAACCGCCACATCGCCGGACTGATCTCAGGCCTCTCGCTGAGCTACCCCCTGCCGGGCGACCATCCGCTCACGGGGCAGCGCCTGCCGGACGCCGACCTGGTCACCGAGACCGGACCCCTTCGGCTGTCGTCCCTCTTCCACTCGGGTCACGCCGTTCTGCTCGACCTGGCCGGGGCCGTCCCGGCCGACCTCCGGCTCCCCCCGCGAGTCGACCTCGTCCGCGCCACCTGCACCCCCGACCCGGGCGCCTCCGTCCTGCTCGTCCGACCCGACGGCTACGTCTGCTGGGCGACGGACGGCCCCGCCGACCCCGGCAACGCACTGCGCGCCGCGATCGCCGACAACCTCGCGAGGACGCCCTGAGCCGGTGTGGAGGCCTACTTCGGGGGCGCGGCGTTCAGCGTCGACCACGGGCCCTGTCCGAGGAAGACGGCCCGGCCCGCGTCGTCGAGGCGGACGGTGAAGACGTTGCCCTTCCAGCCGAAGGCGCCGGTGCCGGACCGGCCCGCGGAGTGCGCGGCGAACAGCCCGGTCACGTCCGCGGCGGTGACCTTGGCGAGCCGGTTGTCGGGAGTGAGCAGGTGGACGGCGGCGTCGGCGGCCAGGTGCACCGTCCGGGCACCCGCGCCGCCGGCACCGTCCACGATCGGGTCGAGCCCGTCGGGGCTGCAGGTCACCCTGGTGTCGGACACGGCGAGGTCGGCGCCGCCGTCACCGGAGCCCGCGGCCGACGACACGAACACCCACGCGGCCCCGGCCGGCGCACCGCACCCGACGGCCGCCGGTGCGGCCGGAGCGGCGGTAGGAACGGCCGCCGAAGCACTGGACGGGACGGCCGACGGGGCGGCGGCCGGCGCGGCGGACGAGGCGCCGGGCGACTCGCACGCCGCGAGCGCGAACAGCGTCGAGGCGGCCGCCGCGGTGAGAAGCGAGGCACGGCGCACGGAAACGGAGTTGGTCACTGATCCCCCTGGGTACTGCGGTATGAGCTGACACCTCTCCATACGCGTCGAACCGCCGCCACGTCCCACCCGGTCGGCGAGAACTTTCCCGCCCGTCGCGATCCGTCAGTGACGACCTGTCAGCGAGGCCCCGGCCCCGAGGTTCAGTTCGGCCAGGGTGCGGAGGGTGGGCAGGTCCTTGCTGGTGATCAGCAGGTCGGTCACACCGCTGTCGCGGAAGGCCGCGAGACGGCTCGCGATCCGGTCGCGGGAGCCGATGAGGGAGATCTCGTGGGCGAAGTCGTCCGGGACGCTGGCGATCGACTCGTCGGGGCGGCCCGCCAGGAAGAGCTCCTGGATCCTGGCGACCTCTGAGGCGAAGCCCATCCGGGCCATCAGGTTGGCGTGGAAGTTGGCGCCCTTCGCCCCCATGCCGCCGATGTAGAAGCTGATCATCGCCTTGACCTGGAAGAGCGCCGGCCCCGGGTCCTCGCAGAGCCGGGCGTACACCATGGGCGCGATGCGGAAGCCCTCCGGCGCGTCGCGCAGCGACTCGGCGTAGACGTCTCTGCGCTCCGGTGACCAGTACAGCGGGAGCCAGCCGTCGGCGATGGCCGCGGTCTGGGCGATGTTCTTCGGCCCCTCGGCCCCGAGGAAGATCGGGAGGTCGCGGCGGAGCGGCTTGACCGCCGGGCGGAGCGGCTTCCCGAGGCCCGTGCCGTCGGGGCCGGGGTAGGGCAGCCCGTAGTACGAGCCGTCCAGGGTCAGCGGGCGGCCGCTGCCCAGCATGGCGCGGATCACCCCGACGTACTCCCTGGTCGCCGTCAGGGGGCTGCGCGGGAACGGCCGGCCGTACCAGCCCTCCACCACCTGCGGACCGGAGAGGCCGAGGCCCAGCGCCAGCCGGCCTCCGGAGAGGTGATCCAGGGTCAGGGCGTGCATCGCGGTGGCCGCGGGTGCGCGGGCCGCCATCTGCGCGATCGCGGTGCCGAGTTCGATCGTCGAGGTGTGGGCGGCGATCCAGGTGAGCGGTGTGAACGCGTCGGATCCCCAGGCCTCCGAGGTCCACACCGAGTGGTACCCGAGCCGCTCCGCCTCCTGGACGAGCGGGATCAGGTCCTGCGGCGGCTGCCTGGTCCAGTAGCCGACAGCCAGTCCGAGTCTCATCGGGGTTTCCTCCCTGTGGCCCGCGGCGGGTGTTTCACGAGCGCCTCCCCGCCTTTTCGACCCATGACGATAAGCGCACCGGAGCCGCCGGCGCAAATGAAATCGCAGCGCTGTGCCGGGAATTTCGTGCAAAAGATTTCCAGGAATATTTCAGCAGCGGATCGATAGCGTTCGAGGAGAACTTCCGGAGGGTGTCGGGAAGAAACCGAGAATATGCCGGGAGGGGTCTGTCGCATGATGGCGGAAGTCGGCGGGGGTGCGGCCGTCAGCAGTGACCGCACTGCCGCCGGCCACTACGGCCTTTCGCTTCCTGACCGGATTGAGAGGGACTAGACAGTGGTGGAGAACCTGCCACTCGGGGTGTTGTCGGCCATCGGCTCGACTCCGCTCGTCGAGCTTCGAAGACTGGTGCCCGACGCACCTTTCCGCCTCTACGCGAAATTGGAGGGAATGAATCCCGGCGGCAGCATGAAGGACCGCGCCGCGTTCTCGATGCTGGGCGGGCTGATCGCCGACGGGACGATCGTGCCGGGCAGGTCCGTGGTCGTCGAGTCGAGCTCGGGGAACCTCGCGATCGGCCTCGCCCAGGTGTGCTGCTACTTCGGCGTGCGGCTGATCTGCGTCGTCGATCCGCGCACCACCGAGAACAACGTGGCGATCCTGCGCGCCTACGGTGCCGAGGTCGACATGGTCACCGAGGTCGACCCGGAGACCGGGGAGTTCCTGCCCGAGCGGCTGCGCCGGGTGCGCCGGCTGGTGGCGCGGATCCCGCACGCCTACTGGCCGAACCAGTACGGCAACCTGCTCAACGCCCGGGCCCACGAGCGCACCATGTCGGAGATCGCCGAGTCACTCGCCGGCCAGGTCGACTACCTGTTCGTCGCGACGAGTTCGTGCGGAACGCTGCGCGGCTGCGCCGACTACGTGCGGCGGGCCGGGCTGGGCACGCGGATCGTCGCGGTGGACGCGCAGGGCAGCGGGATCTTCGGGCCGCCGACCGGCAGCCGGAGGATCCCCGGCCACGGTGCGGCGATGCCGCCCGCACTGCTGGTGCCCGACCTCGCCGACGAGGTGACCCTGATCGGCGACGGCGACTGCGTCCGGGGCTGCCGGCAGCTGGTCGCCAGCGAGGCCATCCTCGCCGGCGGTTCGGCCGGCGCCGTGGTGGCGGCACTGCTCGCACACCGGCACCGGATCCCGGCCGGGGCCAACTGCGTGCTGATCCTCGCCGACCGCGGTGACCGGTACCTCGACACCGTCTACTGCGACACCTGGGTGCGCGACCGGCTGGGACTGGACCTCGCCGGCACCCCCGACCCGTTCCACCTCCTCGCCGGCACCGGCGCCGGGCCCTCCTTCGGCCTGGCCGACCCGGTGTCGGAACTGCCGTCCGACTTCGACCACAAGGAGCCCGCACCATGCTGATCCTCGGCAGGAAGGACGTGGAGAGCGTCCTCGACGGCCGCGAGGACCTGGTCCTCGACCTGGTCCGCGACGCCTACCTCGTCCACGCCGACGGCGGCACCGCACTGCCGCACTCGATCTTCCTCCGGTTCCCGGAGAACGAGCGCGACCGGATCATCGGTCTGCCCGCCTACCTCGGCGGGCGGAGCCCCGTCGCGGGCTTCAAGTGGGTCTCCTCCTTCCCCGGGAACATCGACTCCGGGCTGGAGCGCGCCTCGGCGGTCGTCGTACTGAACTCGCTGCGCACCGGCCGGGCCGAGGCGCTGCTGGACGGCACCGTGATCTCCGCGCGCCGCACAGCGGCCAGTGCGTCGCTGGCCGCCCGCAAGCTGACCGCCGACGGGGCGGCCGACGGCGTCACCCTGTTCGGCTGCGGCGCGATCAACTTCGAGGTGCTGCGCTTCCTCACCGCCGCCCTCCCGGAGCTGCGCGCGGTGACGCTGTTCGACCTGGACCCGGAGCGCGCCGAGGCGTTCGCCGAGCGCGTCGCCGCGGCCTGGCCCGGGCTGACCGTGGACCGGGCCGCGGACCAGGACGCGGCGATGGCCGCGCAGCCGGTGGTGTCGCTGGCGACCACCGCCGCCCGGCCGCACCTGACCACCGACGCGGTGCGGCCCGGCGGGGTCGTGCTGCACCTGTCCCTGCGGGACCTCACCGTCGAGTCCGTGCTGGCCGCGCGGAACGTGGTGGACGACACCGACCACGTCAGCCGGGAGGCCACCTCGATCCACCTGGCCGAGCGGCGGACCGGCGACCGGGCGTTCGTCCACGCCGAGATCGGCGACCTGCTGCGGGAGCCCGGCCGCTCGGTCGACCCGGACCGGGTGACCGTCTACTCGCCCTTCGGCCTCGGCGTCCTCGACCTCGCGCTCGCCGAGGCGGTCCGCGCCGAGGCCGCCCGGGCCGGGCTGGGCACCGCCGTTCCCGGCTTCCAGGGCTGACCACCGCCACCACCCGACGGCGCACCCGCGCCCTCGGGCGGTGGCCGGCCCGGCCCCCGTCCGCACCGACCCTTCGACGACACCAAGGAGACGCACCATGAGCAGCGACGACACCGCCCTCGACATCCGCCATCTGGTCGTGGTCAACCACGAGGAGCAGTACTCCGTCTGGCGGGCCGACCGCGACCTGCCGGCCGGCTGGCGCGCGGAGGGCTTCGCCGGGAGCCGCCAGGAGTGCCTGGCGCACATCGGCGAGGTGTGGACCGACATGCGCCCGCTGAGCCTGCGCCTGCGCGACGAGGAGCCGGCCGCCGCCCCGGCCGCCACCCTGGAAGCCGGAGCGGCGCGGTGACCACAGCCCCGGCCGACCGCGGCGGGCCGCCGGACAGCGGCGCCGGCACCCCGCTCTCCTACGCCCAGCAGCGGGTGTGGTTCCTCGACCAGCTCACCCCGGGCACCGTCGACTACGTGCTGCCGTACGCACTGCGGCTGGCCGGGGTGCTCGACCTGCCGGCGCTGCGCCGGGCGCTGGCCGACCTGTTCGCCGTGCACGCGGCCCTGCGCACCCGCTATCCCGTCCTCGACGACGGGCAGCCCGTCCAGGTGGTGGACGACCGGGCGGAACTCCGGCTGGACGTCCTCGACCTGCGGGAGCTGCCGGAGACCGAGCGCGAGCCGCGCGCCGAGCGGGAGATCGACGCGATCTTCGCCCGCCCCTTCGACCTCGCGGCCGACCTGCCGGTGCGGGCCGCGCTGCTCAGGCTCCGTGACGACGAGCAGATCCTCGTCATGACGATCCACCACATCTCCTGGGACCGCTGGTCCGAAGAGCGGTTCTTCGGCGCCCTCGACTCCGTCTACGGCGCCCACCGGGAGGGCCGGCCGGCAGAGCTGCCCGCACCGCGGACGACCTACGCCGACTACGCGGCAGGTCAGCGGGCCCGGGTCGAGTCCGGCGAACTGGACGGGCAGCTGGCTTACTGGCGCGCGGCCCTGGCCGACCTGACGCCCACCGAGTTCCCGGCGGACCGGCCGCGTCCGGCGCGCCGGGACGCTGGCGGCGCCGCCGTGCGGATCGCGGTGCCGGAGGAGACCGGGCACCGCCTGATGGCCACCGCCCGCGCCTGCCGGGCGACCCCGTACGCGGTGCTGCTGGCGGCGCTCTCCGTGGTCCTCGCCCGGTACACCGGGCAGGACGACGTCTCGGTGGCGACCGCCGTCGCCGGGCGCCGCGACCCGGAACTGGAGGAGCTGGTCGGCTTCTTCGTGAACACCGCGGTGATCCGGACCAGGCCAGGCCCCCGGCAGACCTTCCGCGAGCTGGTGGGCGCCGTACGCAACTCCGCCTTCGAGGCGATCGCCAACGAGGACCTCCCGTTCGACCTGCTGGTGGAACGGCTGCGGCCGGAGCGCGACCTCGCGCGGAACCCGCTGGCCCAGGTGCAGTTCCTCTACGAGGGCGTCTCCTCCGCCGAGACGCGGCTGGGCGACCTGGCGATGTCGACCGTGCGCCGCCCTCTCACCTCGGTCAAGTTCGACCTCACCGTCAAGGTCCAGCGGCAGCAGGACGGCGGATTCGAAGCCGTCTTCGAGTACGCCACCGCGCTGTACGACCACGCCACCGTCGAGCGGCTCGCCCACCGCTACCTGGCCGCGCTCGACCGGCTCACCGGCGACCGGGAACTGCCGCTCGACCGCTTCGAACTGCTCACCGCGGACGAGCGCACCGCGGCGCTGGCCGCCGGACGCGGCCCGAAGACGGACCACGGCCCGGCCCTGCTGCCGGCCCTGGTGTCCGCGGCCGCCGCCACCCACCCCGCCGCCACCGCCGTCATCGGGACGGACGGCCGCGAGCTGACCTACGCCGAACTGGAGGCCCGCGCCAACCGGCTGGCCCGTCACCTGATCGCCCTCGGCGTCGCCCCGGGCGAGCCGGTCGCGGTCCTCCTGGACCGGGACGGCGCCCACGGCGCCGACCTGGTCGCCGCCCTGCTCGCGGTGTGGCGGGCGGGCGGCGTCTACCTCCCGCTCGACCCGGCGCAGCCGGCCGCCCGCACCGCGGCGGTGCTCGCCGACTCCGCCGCCCGCATCGTGCTGACCCGCTCCGACCTGCTCCCGGCCCTGCCCGCCGACCCGGACCGCACGCCCGTCAGCCTCGACCGGGCCGCCCTCCCGGACCTGCCCGCGACCGCGCCGGAGACCGCCCCGGCCGGCGACGACGTCGCCTACCTCATCTACACCTCGGGCTCCACCGGCAGACCCAAGGGAGTCCTGGTCACCCACGCCGGCATCCGCAACCGGGTGCTGTGGACGGTGCGCCGGCACGGCATCGGCCCCGCCGACCGGGTGCTGCAGAAGACCACGGCGACCTTCGACGCCTCGGTGTGGGAACTGGTGGCCCCGCTGGTCGCCGGCGGCACGGTGGTGCTGGCCCCCGCCGCCGCGCAGGCCGACCCGGCGGGACTGCTCCGCACCGCCGCCGCCCACCGGGTGACGATCCTCCAGTTCGTGCCCTCGGTGCTCCGCGACATCGCCGAGCAGCCGAACCTCGCCGACTGCGACGCCCTGCGGCTGGTGCTCTCCGCGGGCGAGCCGCTGCCCGCCGAGCTCGCCCGCCAGGTGGAGAAGCGCACCGGGGCCGAGGTGTTCAACACCTACGGGCCGACCGAGTGCGCCATTGACGCCACCGCCCACCGTTACCGCGCCGCCGAGGACACCGGCCCCGTGGTGCCGATCGGGCGGCCGCTGGACAACGCCGAGGCCCACGTCCTCGACGGCGACGGCAGGCCGGCACCCGACGGCGCGCCGGGGGAGCTCCACCTGGGCGGAGCCGGTCTGGCCCGCGGCTACCTGGGCCGGCCCGACCTCACCGCCGACCGCTTCGTGCCCGACCCCTTCGCCGCCTCCCCGGGCGGGCGCCTGTACCGGACGGGAGACCTGGTCCGGCGGCGCGCCGACGGCACGCTGGAGTTCCTCGGCCGCCTCGACCACCAGGTCAAGATCCGCGGCGTCCGGGTGGAGCCCGGCGAGGTCGAGGCCGCGCTCGCCGACTGCCCCGGCGTCGCCGCCGCGGCCGTCGTCGCCTGGCCCGACCCCGAGAGCGGCGCCCGACTGGTCGGATACGTCGTCCCGACCGAGCCCTCCGCGACCGACCCGGCCCTGCTGCGCGACCGGCTCGCGCAGCGGCTGCCGAAGCAGTACGTGCCCTCGCTGATCGGCCTGGTCGACTCGCTGCCGCGGACCAGCACCGGCAAGCTCGACCGCAGGGCGCTGCCCGATCCGCTCGCGCTCGCCCTGGCCCAGCAGGGGCACACCGAGACCGCCCCGGCCACACCCGCCGAGGCGACGGTCGCCGCACTCTGGGCCGAGCTGCTGGGGCTGCCCGCCATCGGCGTCCACGACGACTTCTTCGCGCTGGGCGGCCACTCGCTGATGGCCACTCGGGCCGCGACCAGGACGCGCGAGGCGCTCGGGGTCGAGCTGCCGCTCGCGTGGATCTTCGAATCGCCCACCGTGGCGGCGCTCTGCGCCCGGCTCGGCGAGGCGGCGCCCGCCGCACCGGCGGAGCCGCTCCGCCCGGCCGGCCGCCCGGGGCCGCTGCCGCTCTCCGCGGCGCAGGAACGGCTCTGGCTGCACGACCAGCTGCACCCCGGCTCCGCCGACTACCTCGTCCCGATCGCCTGGCGGCTGACCGGCCGGCTCGACCCGGACGCCCTCACCGGAGCCCTGCGCGCCCTGACCGCCCGCCACGAGATCCTGCGCACCCGCTACCTGGACACCCCGGACGGCCCGCGGCAGCTCGCCGACCCCGCCGGCGACCCGGCACCCGAACTGCTCGACCTCACCGGCCTGCCGGCCGACCGGCGTGAGGAGGCCGCCCGGGCCGCACTCGCCGAGCGCGCACGGCGCGGTTTCGACCTCACCGCCGAGCACCCGCTCCGGGCCACCCTGGCACGGCTGGCCGACGGCGACCACGTCCTGCTGCTGACCCTGCACCACATCGCCTGCGACGGGCAGTCGCTGGGCCTGATCGGCACCGAGCTGGACCGGGCGTACACCGCGCTCACGGGCGGCGGAACGGCGGACAGCGTCGCGCCCGCGCTGCAGTACGCCGACTGGGCGCAGTGGCACCGCGACCGCGTCGACCGCGGCCTCGGCGCGGAACAGGCCCGCCGCTGGGCGCAGACCCTGGCCGGCGTGCCGGCCCTGGAACTGCCCACCGACCGGCCCCGTCCGGCGGTCCGCGACGGCGCGGGCGCCGACCACGTCTTCGCGCTCCCCGCCGGGACATCGGAGGCGCTGGCCGCCTACGGCAGGAGCCGCGGCGCCACCCCCTTCATGTCGCTGCTCGCGGGCTACCTCGCCTTCCTGCACCGCTACACCGGCCAGGACGACTTCGCCGTCGGCACCCCCGTGGCGGGACGCGACGCCGAGCAGACCCACACGATGCTCGGCAGCTTCGTCAACACCCTGGCCATGCGGGCCGACCTCTCCGCCGCACCCACCTTCGCCGAGCTGCTCGACCGGGTACGGGCCGGCGCGCTGAGCGCCTTCGCCGACCAGGACTGTCCGTTCGACCGGGTCGTGGCCGAGCTCCGTCCGGAGCGGGACCCGTCGCGGACGCCCGTCTTCCAGACCATGTTCCAGACCTTCGAGGGCGCGGAACCCTCGCTCGCGCTCGGCCCGCTGGGGGTCCGCCCGTTCCGGGTCGCCGACGCGCCCGCGCTCACCGACCTCTCCCTGGTGCTGCGCGCCCGGCAGGGCGGCGGCTGGCAGGGCGAGTTCGAGTACGCGACCGCACTGTTCGACGCCGCCACCGTCGAGCGGATGGCCGACCACCTGGTCCGCCTGCTGGACGCCCTGGCCGCCGCGCCCGACCGCCCGATCACCGAGCACCCGCTGCTCACCGCGGAGGAGGCCGTCGGGCAGGGCGACTTCGGACGCGGCCGGACGGACCGGCGTCCCATGCACGAGGTGGTCGCCGCGCAGACCAGGGCCACGCCGGACGCCCCGGCCGTGATCTCGCCCGATGCGGAACTGACCTACGCCCGGCTCGACGCCGAGGCCGAGCGGCTGGCCGCCCGGCTGCGCGCCCTCGGGATCCGTCCCGGCGCCGTGGTCGCCAGCGCGATGCCCCGCGACCACCGACTGGTGGTGGCCTGGCTCGGCATCCTCAAGGCGGGCGGCTGCTACCTGCCGGTGGACCCCGCCGACCCGGCCGAACGGCTCGCTGGCCTGCTCGCCGAGAGCCGGGCGAGCGCGGTGGTCACCGTGGCGGCCACCCGGTCCGCGCTGCCCGCCGCGGGGATCCCCGTCCTGCACTTCGACGAGCCCGGGCCGCCCGCCGACACGCGTCCGGTGGGCGAGCCCGTCTCGCCGCGCGACCTGGCCTACCTGATCTACACCTCCGGATCGACCGGACGGCCCAAGGGCGTCATGGTCGAGCACCGCTCGTACGTCGAGCACTGCCACGTGATGGCCCAGGCATACCGGCTCGGGCCCGGCGAACGGTTCGCGCTGATGGCGGCCGTCAGCTTCGACGCCTCGATGGACCAGATCGCGGCCCCGCTCACCGCCGGCGGCGCGGTGGTCGTGCTCGACCCGCGCGCGGTCTCGCCCGACGAACTGCTCGACCAGATCGAGCGGCTCCGGGTCACCGTCCTCGACGTGACCCCGGTCTACTACCGCGAACTGCTGGAACGGCTGCGGCCCGGCGACCGGCGGCTGGAGGGCCTGGCGCTGATGAGCGTCGGCGGCGACGTGGTGACCGCGCTCGACGCCCGGCGCTGGGCACGCACCGGGCTGCCCGGGGCGTTCGCCTGCACCTACGGCCCCACCGAGGCGACCGTCGCCTGCACCATGCACACGGCGGGCGCGGACTCAGACGGGCGCCAGGACGCCGCCGCGCTGCCCATCGGCCGGCCGCTGGTCGGCACCGTGGCCAGGGTCCTCGACGGTCGGCAGCAGCCGGTGCCGCCCGGCGTCGTCGGCGAGCTGATGATCGGCGGCAGCCGGGTCGCCCGCGGCTACCTGGGCCGCCCCGACCTCACCGCCGACCGCTTCGTGCCCGACCCCTTCGCCACCGAGCCGGGGGCCCGGCTCTACCGGACCGGCGACCTGGTGCGGGCCCGGGCGGACGGAGTGATCGAGTTCGTCGGCCGCGCCGACCGCCAGGTCAAGATCCGCGGCTACCGGATCGAGCCCGGCGAGATCGAGGCCGTGCTCGCCGCCCACCCGGACGTGGCGGGCGCCGCCGTCGAGCCCTGCGAACTGCGGGCCGGCGACCGGGCACTGGCCGCCTACGTGGTCCTGCGCGACCGGGGTTCGGACGACCGGGGTGCGCTCGACCGGGTGCGCGAGGACCTGCGGGCCGCGCTGCCCGCCCACCTCGTCCCGGCCGTCTTCGTTCCGCTGGCGGCCCTGCCCGTCACCCGCAACGGCAAGCTCGACCGCAAGGCCCTGCCGGCACCGGACCTGGACCGGATCCAGGCGGACCGGCCGCACACGCCCCCGCGCGACGCGCTGGAGGAGCGCCTGTGCGAGCTGTGGCAGCAGGTCCTGGGAGTCGACCGGATCGGCGTCGAGGACGACTTCTTCCTCGACCTCGGCGGGCACTCGCTGCTCGTCACCCGGCTGCGGCTGCTCGTCGAGGACGCCTTCGGGATCACGCTGACGCTGCGTCAGTTCTTTGAGCACACCACCGCCGCGGCCCATGCCCGGCTGGTCCGCGAAGCCGTCGAAGCGGCGGTCGAAGCGCTGTCGGACGAGGAGCTCGAGACGCTCCTCGCGCAGGAGGAGGGGCTGTTGTGACCGATCAGATCCTGAGCGACCAGGGCGCCGCGCCCCCGCGTCGCGACCGCGAGGCACTGCGCCGGGCGCTGCTCGCCCGGCGCCTGGCCGGCCAGGCCGGCACCGGAGCGGGCGCCGAACGGCCCGACGCCGAACGGCCCGCCGCCGAGCGGGTGCCGCTGCTCCCGCGCGAGGCGGCACTGCCGCTCTCCCCGGCCCAGCAGCGCATCTGGCTCACCGAACAGCTCGGCACCGGCGGCGCCGCCTACCTGGTGCCCGTCGCGCTGCGGCTGCGCGGAGAACTCGACCACGCCGCCCTGGAGCGGGCGCTGACCGAGATCACCGCCCGTCACGAGGTGCTGCGCACCCGCTACCTGCCCGGTGACGGGAGCGGCGTCCAGGCCGTCGACCCGCCGCGCCCGCTCGTGCCCGCCCGGGCCGACCTCGGCGACTGCACGGACGCAGAGCGCGACGGCCGGCTCGCGGCGCTGCTGGCGCAGGAGGGGGAGCGCGGCTTCGACCTGGCAGCGGAACACCCCGTCCGCGCCCTGCTGGTGACCCTCGGCGAGCGCGAGCACCTGCTGCTGCTGACGATCCACCACATCGCTTTCGACGGCTGGTCCGCGGAGCTGCTCACCGGCGAACTGACCCGGTTGTACGGCGCGTTCAGCGAGCACCGCGACTCGCCGCTGCCGCCGATCCGGGCCCAGTACGCCGATGTGGCCGCCTGGCAGACCGCGCAGCTCGACACCCCCGACGGCCGGGCCCAACTGGACCACTGGAAGCAGAAGCTGGCGGGCCTCGCACCGCTGCAACTGCCCACCGACCGCCCGCACCCGCCGCAGTGGGACTCCTCCGGCGCGGCCGTCGACCTCGACCTGCCCGCCGACCTCGGCCGCCGGCTCGTCGACCTGGGCCGCCGGCACGGTGCGACGCCGTTCATGACCGTCCTGGCCGGCGTACAGGCCCTGCTGTCCCGCTACAGCGGCCGGCCCGACGTGGCCGTCGGCACCCCGGTGGCCGGGCGCACCGTGCCCGAGTCGCAGCCGCTGATCGGCCTGTTCGCCAACACCCTGGTGCTGCGCGCCGACACCTCGGACGACCCCTCCTTCGCCCGACTCGTCGAGCGCGCCCGCGAGGACGCGCTCGCCGCCTACGCCAACGCCGACACCCCGTTCGACCTGCTGGTCAAGGAACTCCGACCGGACCGCGACCTGTCCCGGAACCCGCTCTTCCAGGTCAGCCTCACGGTCGAGGCCGCGACCGCGCCGACGCCGGCCGAGGGCACGCTCGGCTTCGCGCCGAAACACATCGGCTGGGCCCCGGCCAAGTTCGACCTGGCGTTCGCCCTCCAGCAGCACACCGACGGCTCGTTCGGCGGCCAACTCGGCTACGCCACCGCCCTCTTCGACCGCACCACCGCCGAGCGGACGGCCGGCCACCTCGTCCAGCTGCTGCGGGCCGCCTGCGACGCGCCCGACGAACCGATCAGCGGGCTGGACCTGCGCACCCCGCCGGAGCGCGAGGCCCGCCCCGTCGCGCCCACCCCGGACGGTGCCGCGCCGACCCCGATCCACGAGCTGATCGGCCGCCAGGCCGGGCTGCGCCCCGACGCGGAGGCGCTCACCTCCGGCGAGGAACGCACCAGTTACCGCGACCTGGAGGCCGACGCCAACCGGCTCGCCCACGCGCTGCGCGCCCGCGGCGCCGGCCCGGGCAGCCTGATCGGCGTCCACCTGCGGCGCGGCACCGCCCTCGTCACCGCACTGCTCGGCGTCCTCAAGGCGGGCGCCGCCTACCTGCCGCTCGACCCGGACGCCCCGCACGACCGGCTGGCGTTCATGGCCGAGGACGCGGGCGTGCGCATCCTGCTCACCGACCGCGACGCCGGACCGCTCGACACCGGCCTCGGCGACCTCGCGGTGCTGTCCCTGGACGACCCGACGACCGCCGCCGACCTCGCCGCCCGGCCGACCGACGCACCGATCACCGGCGTGGGCGCCGACGACCTCGCCTACGTCATCTACACCTCCGGCTCGACCGGCCGCCCCAAGGGCGTCATGGTCACCCACCGCAACGTGGCCCGGCTGTTCACCACCACCCGGCAGGACTTCCGCTTCGGCCCCGAGGACGTGTGGACGTTCTTCCACTCCTACGCCTTCGACTTCTCGGTCTGGGAGATCTGGGGCGCACTGGTCCACGGCGGCCGGCTGGTCGTCGTCCCCTTCGACGTCTCCCGCTCCCCGCAGGACCTGCTGGACCTGCTCGCCCGCGAGCGGGTCACCGTGCTCAACCAGACGCCCTCGGCCTTCACCGGGCTGGTCTCCGCCGTCGGCGCCGACCATGCGGCCGCCGAGCGCCTCGCGCTGCGCACCGTGGTGTTCGGCGGCGAGGCCCTGGACCCGGGCACGCTGGCCCCCTGGTTCGAACGGTTCGGCGACCGGCTCCCGCTCCTGGTCAACATGTACGGGATCACCGAGACCACCGTGCACGTGACCCACCGTCCGATGACGGCGGACGACCTCGCCGCCGGTGCCCGCAGCCCGATCGGCGGGCCCATCCCCGACCTGCGGTTCCACCTGCTCGACTCGGCGATGAACCCCGTCCCGGTGGGCGTGCCCGGCGAGATCCACGTCGGCGGCCCCGGCGTGGCCCGCGGCTACCTGAACCGTCCCGGGCTCACCGCCGAGCGTTTCGTCCCCGACCCCTTCGGCGGCGAACCCGGAGCCCGGCTCTACCGCGCGGGGGACCGGGCACGGCTGCGCCCCGACGGTGAGATCGAGTTCCTCGGCCGGATCGACGGCCAGGTCAAGATCCGCGGCTTCCGGATCGAACTCGGCGAGATCGAGGCCGCACTCGCCGCCGACCCGCAGGTCGAGGCCGCCGTCGTGGCCGTCCACGAGACGGCGACCGGAGACCGGCAGCTCGTCGGCTACCTCGTCCCCGCCGGCGGAGCCGAACCCGACCTCGCCCGGCTGCGGACCTCGCTCGGCCGCCGCCTGCCCTCGTACATGGTCCCGGCCGCGTTCGTCCGCCTCGACGCGCTGCCGCTCACCGTCAACGGCAAGGTGGACCGGCGTGCCCTGCCCGACCCGGCCGCCGACCGGCTGCTCGCGGGCCGGGAGTACGTCCTGCCGCGCACCCTCGTCGAGAGCGAACTCGCCGAGGTCTGGGGCGAGGTGCTGGACCTCGGCCACGTCGGCGTGATCGACAACTTCTTCGACCTCGGCGGCGACTCCATCCGGGCCGTCCGCGTCGTCGGGCGACTGCGCGAGCGCGGCTACGACGTGACGGTGCAGGACCTGTTCCGCCGCCAGACCGTCGCCGAGCTCGCCGCACCGCTGCGCGCCGCGGAACCCGCCGCCGGCCCCGCCCGCGTCGAACCCTTCGCCCTGCTGCGCCCCGAGGACCGGGCCGCGCTCCCCGACGGCCTGGCCGACGCCTACCCGCTCTCCGAGGTGCAGAGCGGCATGGTCTACGAGATGCTCGCCGACGCCGAACGGCTGCTCTACCACAACGTGACCGGCTACCTCGTCCGCGACGACGCCCCCTTCGACCCGGACGCGCTGCGCACCGCCGTCGACACCGTCACCGCCCGCCACGAGCTGCTGCGCACCTCGTTCGAGCTCGCCCTGTCCGAGCCGCTCCAACTGGTGCACGCCGCCGCCGAGGTGGAGATCCGCCACCTGGACCTGCGCCCGCTGACCGCGCAGCAGCGGGAACAGGCCCTGCGCGAGGCGATCCGCGCCGAGCGGGCCGAGCCCTTCGACCTGGCCGACCGCGGCCCGCTCTGGCGGCTGACCGCAGTGCTGGAGGAGGACCGCCGCTGGCGGCTGCTGTTCACCGAGTGCCACGCCATCCTGGACGGCTGGAGCCACAACTCGCTGCTCACCGAACTGCTGCAGCGCTACCGGGACGCGCGCGAGGGCGGCCCGCAGACCGACAGCGCCCCGCCGGCCGTGCGCTTCGCCGACGCCGTCGCCCTGGAGCGGGCCGCGCTGGCCGATCCGGAGCACGCCGCCTTCTGGGCCGGCCGGGTGGCCCGCGGTGAGGTCCTCACGCTGCCCGAGACCTGGGCCGACCCGGCCGCCGACGCCGGCGGCTACGAGCTGCGCGTCGACTTCGCCGACCTGATCCCGGCCCTGCAGCAGCTCGGCCGCACCGCCGGTGCCCCGCTGAAGAGCGTGCTGCTGGCCGCCCACCTGACCGTGCTGTCCCGGCTGACCGACCAGGCCCCGTTCCTGTCCGGACTGGTCACCAACGGCCGCCCGGAGGTACGCGACGGCGACCGGCTGCTCGGCATGCACCTGAACACCGTGCCCCTGCTCGCCCCGCCGCCCGCCAGGACCTGGCGCGGCCTGGTCGAGGCCGTCTTCGCCGAGGAGGTGGCACTGCTGCCCCACCGCCGCTACCCGCTGGCGGCCGTGCGGCGCGGCGCGGCGACCTCCGTCCCGCCGCTGGAGGTGATGTTCAACTACCTGAACTTCCACGTGCTGGACGAGGACCTGCTGGACAGCGACGCCAGCATCGACGACAGCCCGAACGAGTTCCCGCTCGCCGTCAGTACCGAGTGGGGCCGCCTGGTGCTGACCTTCGACGGCCGCCGCGTGGCCCGCGACCGCGGCGAACTGCTCGCCGCGATGTACACCCGGGTGCTGGCCGCCATGGCAGCCGACCCGGAAGGAGACCCCGGACGGCTGCCGATGCCCGCCGCCGAACACGCCGCCGCCCTGGCCGCCGGCCCGGTCATGGCGGGCCGTCCCGTCGCGGCGCGCGCCCTGGGCGACCTGGTCGAGGAGTGGATCCGCCGGACACCGGAGGCCACCGCGCTGGCGTACGGCGAGCAGACCCTGAGCTACGCCGCCCTGGGGGAGCGGGCCGGCGAACTCGCCGGGCGGCTGTCCGCCGCCGGCGTGGGCCGCGGCGACCGGGTCGCCATCTGCCTGCCGCGCGGCATCGACGGCATCACCGCGATGCTGGCCGTCTCCCGGATCGGCGCCGCCTTCGTGCCGCTCGACCCGGCTCACCCGCAGGACCGCCTCGCCTACGTCCTGGACGACGCCGCCGTGGCCGCAGCCGTCACCACCGCCGAGACCGCCGCACGGCTCGGCATCCCCGCGGAGCGCACCGTCCTGCCGGGCGACCACGGGCACGCGCCCGCCCCGGCGGTCCGCCCGCACGAGGGCGACGCCGCCTACGTCATCTACACCTCCGGGTCCACCGGCCGCCCCAAGGGCGTCATGGTCGAACACCGGGGCCTGCACAACCTCGTGCACGCGCACGCCGAACTGCTCGGGGTCCGGCCCGGAGACCGCGTGCTGCAGTTCTGCGCCACGGTCTTCGACGTCTCCGTCCTGGAGATCCTGATGGCCCTCGGCAGCGGCGCCACCCTGGTGCTCGCACCCGCCGCCGAACTGCTGCCCGGCGAGCCGCTGGCCGAGCTGATCCGCCGGCAGCGGGTCGACCACCTGGTGACGGTGCCGTCCTCGCTCGCGCTGCTCTCGCCCGAGACCTGCGCCCCGCGCACCGTCAGCGTCATCGGTGAGGAGTGCTCGCAGGCGCTCGCCGCCCGCTGGGCCCCGCACACCCGGTTCTTCAACCTGTACGGCCCCACCGAGTACACCGTGGTCACCACCGGCGAGGAGATCGGCGCCGCACAGGCCCTCGCCGAGCGCCCCACCATCGGCCGGCCGCTGCCGGACACCCGGGCCCTGGTGCTCGGCGCCGACCTGCGGCCCGTGCCGGTCGGCGTGCCCGGCGAACTGTGCCTGGGCGGCGTCGGCATCGCCCGCGGCTACCTCGGCCGCCCCGACCTGACCGCCGACCGGTTCGTCCCCGACCCGTACGGCGACACCCCCGGCGCCCGGCTCTACCGCACCGGCGACCGGGCCCGGCTGCTCGCCGACGGACGGATCGACTACCTCGGCCGACTCGACTTCCAGGTCAAGATCCGCGGCTTCCGGATCGAGCTGGGCGAGATCGAGGCCGTCCTGCACCGGCACCCGGCCGTGCGGCACGCCGTGGCCGTGGTGCGCCACGACGGCGGCGAGCCGCGCGTGGTCGCCTACCTGGTGCCGGGCGAGCGGGCGCCGCAGGACGACGACCTGCTGGCCTTCCTCCGCGAACAGCTGCCCGAGTACATGATGCCGGCGCACTTCGTGACCCTCGACGACCTGCCCACCACCGGCTCGGGCAAGGTCGACCGCAAGGCGCTGCCCGCGCCCGACCGGCGGGCCACCGCGACCACCGCCACCGCCCCGCGCACCCCGCTGGAGCGGCGGATCGCCGAGGTCTTCGCCGAGGTGCTGGGCCTGGAGACGATCGGCGTGGACGACGACTTCTTCCGCGTCGGCGGCCACTCGCTGCTCGCGATGCGCGCGGTCGCACGGCTCCGCGCAGTGGCCGGCCTGGACATCGACATGCGCACCATGCAGCGCCACCGCACGGTCGCCGTGCTCGCCGCCGCGCTGGACACACCCGGCACCTCAGCCGACCCGGCAGGTCACCCCGACGACCTGGTGGCACTGCGTCAGGAAGGCGCCGACGCACCGGTCTTCGCGGTGCACCCCGGCGGCGGCAGCGTCCACTGGTTCCGCGGCCTGGCCGGGGCGCTGGCCGAGGGCCGGCCGGTCGCCGCCTTCGAACACCCAGGTCTCGGCGACGCCGCCCTGGCCGCCGCCGACGTCGACACCCTGGCCGGCCGCTACCTCGCCCAACTGCGTGAACACCAGCCCACCGGGCCGTACCGGGTGCTCGGCTGGTGCGCCGGAGCGCCCATCGCGTGGGAGATCGCCCGCCGCCTCGGCGAGCAGGGCGAGCGCACCCACCTGGTGCTCCTCGACCCGATCGCCGACACCCGCGACGGCGACCCCGCCCCCGACGACCTGGACCTCTTCGACCGCGCCACCGCCGTGCTCACCGAACTGCGCGCGGCACCCGCCGGCGAGCGCGCCGCCGAACTCCGGCGCCTGGCCGTGCCGCTGCTCCAGCACATCGTCGACGACGGCGGCCTGGTGATCACCGAGGACAGCGTCGACGACGGCTACCTGGAGCGGGTGGAGATCTGGCGGGCCCTGCGCGCCGCCACCGTCGGCCACCGCTACCGGCCCGCCCCGCTCGACCTCGACCTCGTCGCCGGCGACGAGCTGGCCGAGGCGGCCCACCAGGCCGTCGGCGGCCTCGGCTACCCCGAGTACCTGCGCCGCTGGGAGCGGCTGGCCGGCGCCGGCCTGCGGGTCCACCGCATCCCCGGCAGCCACCTGGGCGTGCTGCAACCCCCCTACCTCGGCCGCCTGGCGGCGGCGCTCGACGACATCTGGCACAGCGAGAAGGAGAACTGAGCGATGGCCCCGACCCCCTCCCGGCCCGAGCGCCGCGACCTGCTGTCGCTGCGCGACCTGACCGACGACCAGGTGCGCCACCTGGTCCGCCGCGGCGTCGACTTCGCCGAGGGCCGCGCGGCCGACCCGGCCGTCGCCGACGCCATCGTCGGCATCTACTTCCGCAAGACCTCCACCCGCACCCGGACCTCCTTCTCCGCCGCCGCGCTGCGCCTCGGCGCGAAGACCATCGCCTACGGCCCGGCCGACCTCCAGGAGAACACCGGCGAGACCCCGGAGGACACCGCCCTCGTGCTGTCCGGAATGCTCGACTGCCTGGTGGCCCGCACCGCCGGCAGCGACCGGGAACTGCGCGTCCTCGCCGCGCACCCCGGCATGGGCGTGATCAACGCCATGAGCGAGACCGAGCACCCCACCCAGGGCCTGGCCGACTGCACCATGATGGCCCGCCGGTTCGGCCGGATGGACGGCCTGCGCGTGCTCTACGCGGGCGAGGGCAACAGCACCGCCACCGCCCTGGCGCTGAGCGCGAGCCGGTTCCCCGGCGTGCGGCTGGAGCTGCGCACCCCGCCCGGCTACGGCGTCGACCCGGACATCCTGGCCGAGTCCCAGGCGCACGCCAAGCGCAACGGCGGCGAGGTACTGGAACGCCACGACATGGCCGACCTGCCCGAGCGGCTCGACGCGGTCCACACGGCGCGCTGGCAGACCACCGGCTCCAGCAAGGCCGACCCCGACTGGCGCACCGGCTTCGAGCCGTTCCGCGTCGACGCCGCGGTGCTGGCCGCCACCGGAGCCACCGTCTTCATGCACGACCTCCCCGCCCACCGCGGCGAGGAGGTCACCGCCGAGGTCCTGGACGGCCCGCGGTCGATCGCCTTCCCGCAGGCCCACAACAAGCTCTTCGGCGCCATGGCCGCCCTGGAGTGGAGCCTCGGCGGAGGTGGGGACGCATGAGTGCCCCCGCCGTCACCCGGCCCGCCGAGGACCTGCCCGCCCCGCCCCCGCCGCTCGGCCGCAACCGCGACTACCGCATGGTGTGGACCGGCTCCGCGGTCTCCGCCCTGGGCAGCAGCATCACCAGCCTCGCCTACCCGCTGCTCGTCCTGGCCGCCACCGGCTCGCCCACCAAGGCCGGCCTGGTCGGCTTCGCCAACACCCTGCCCAACCTCGCCCTGCCGCTGCACGCGGGCGTCCTGGTGGACCGGTTCGACCGCAAGAAGCTGCTGATCCTCTGCGACGCCGTCCGCGCGCTCTGCCTCGGAAGCGTCGGAGCCGCCCTGCTGCTGGGCCACTTCTGGCTCTGGCACGTCCTCACCGTCTGCCTGATCGAGGGCGCGTTCACCGTGCTGGCCGGCATCGCCGGCCAGGCGGCGATCCGCAACGTGGTCCGCCGCGAGGACCTGGACCGCGCCTTCGCCCGCAGCGAGGCACGCGACCGCGCCGCGATGGTCGTCGGCAAGCCGCTGGGCGGCCTGCTCCTCGGCGTGACGCGCAGCCTCCCGTTCCTCGCGGACGCCGCCAGCTACCTGGTCTCGCTCGCCGCCCTGCTGCTGGTGCGCCGCCCCTTCCAGACCGCACGCACCGAACGGCCCGCCGAGGCCCGGCAGAGCGCGGCGGCGGAGATCAAGGAAGGCGTCCGCTGGGTGCTGAGCCAGCCCTTCGTCCGGATCGCCTCACTGCTCGTGGCCGGCAGCAACCTGCTCTTCCAGGCCCTCTTCCTGGCCGTCATCGTGCTGCTGCACCAGGCCCACGCCTCCGACACCGCGATCGGGTACGTGCTCGCCGCCGCCGGTGTCGGCGGCGCCGCCGGCTCCTTCTGCGCCACCTGGTTCCGGCGGAGGCTGCCGCTCGCCGTCGTCGTGATCGGCGCCAACTGGATCTGGGCGCTGCTCGTCCCGCTCGTGGGGCTGACCCGCAGCCCGCTGGTGATCGGCGCGACGGTCGCGGGCCTGGCCTTCGTCGGACCGGTGTGGAACGTCGCCGTCGAGGTCTACCGCCTGACGATCACCCCCGACGAGATCCAGGGCCGCACCACCTCCGCCGTGACCCTGGTCGCCTTCGGCGCCCTCCCGCTCGGCTCGCTCGCCGGCGGCCTGATGCTCAGCCACCTGTCCGGGCGCGCCACCGTGCTGTGGCTGTCCGCCCTCATGGTCCTGCTCGCCCTCGCGGCCACCGCCAGCAAGGGCGTCCGGACCGTGGCCGTGCCCGGCCGCGGCCACGTCCGGCAGGAGGACACGCGATGACCGGATCACCGCGCCCCGCACCCGCCGAGACCACCGAATCCCGCAACGCCAAGGAGACATCGATGCACGACCGCGCACAGGACGGCATCGCCGTCATCGGTCTCGCCGGGCGCTTCCCCGGCGCCACCAACGCCGACGAGTACTGGGCCAACCTGCTCGCCGTCAAGGACTGCGTCACCGCGCTGACGGACGACCAGCTGCTCGCCGCCGGCGCCGCCCCCGAGGACGTCGCCGACCCCGCCTACGTCAAGGCCGCGCCGCTCGTGCCCGGCATGACCGAGTTCGACGCACCGCTGTTCGGCATGAGCGAGCGCGAGGCCCAGGCCCGCGACCCGCAGCAGCGCCTCTTCCTGGAGACCGCGTACGCCGCCCTGGAACGCGCCGGCGTCGACCCGGGCAACGCCCGCCACCGGATCGGCGTCTACGCGGGCGGCGCCACCAACCGCTACGCCGACCTCAACGTGCGCCGGAACGCGGACGCCGTCCGCACCTACGGCGAGGTCGGCATCCAGACCACCAACCACAACGACTACATCTCCACCATCGTCTCCTACAAGCTCGGCCTGGACGGCCCGGCCATGACCGTGGCCACCGCCTGCTCCACCTCGCTGGTCGCCGTCCACCTCGCCTGCCAGGCCATCGCCGCCGGCGAGTGCGACATCGCCATCGCCGGCGGCGTCGAGGTCGAGATGCCCTACGCCACCGGCTACCGGTGGGTGCCCGGCAGCATCTACTCCCCGGACGGCCTGTGCCGGTCCTACGACGCCGACGCGGGCGGCACGACCTTCGGCAGCGGCGTCGGCGCCGTCGTGCTCAAGCGCCTGGAGGACGCCGAGACGGACGGCGACCACATCCTCGCCGTGCTGCGCGGCTCGGCCATCGGCAACGACGGCGACCGCAAGGCCGGGTTCACCGCACCCAGCGTCGAGGGCCAGCTGACCACCGTCGCCGAGGCACTGGCCATGTCCGGGGTGGACCCGGAGACCATCGGCTACGTCGAGGGCCACGGCACCGCCACCCAGCTCGGCGACCCCATCGAGGTCGAGGCACTCACCCGCGCCTTCCGCCGCTACACCGACAAGTCCCAGTACTGCACCCTGAGTTCGGTCAAGTCCAACATCGGCCACCTCGGCCCGGCCGCCGGCATCGCCGGACTGATCAAGGCGGTGTACGCGGTCGAACGCGGCGTGATCCCGGGCACCGCGCACTTCCGCAGCCCCAACCCGCGCATCGACTTCGCCGCCACCCCCTTCCGCGTCACCGGCGAGACACTGCCCTGGCCCGAAGCGGCGCACCCGCGCCGCGCCGCGGTCAGCTCCTTCGGCATCGGCGGCACCAACGCCCACCTCATCCTGGAACAGGCAGCCCCCAGGACCGTGCCCCGGCCGGAGGACGGCCCGGTGCTGCTCACCCTCTCCGCCCGCACCCCCGCCGCGCTCGGCCAGAGCGCGGACCGGCTCGCCGCCCACCTCAGCACCTCGGGCGACGCGCTGACCGACGTCGCGCACACCGTCACCACCGGCCGCCGCGCCCTGCCGCACCGGCGCGCCGTGGTCGCCGCCGACCCCGACGACGCGGTCGCCGCGCTCCTCACGGCGGCCGACACCGCGGGCGGCACCGAACCCGTCCGCTCCGAGCGCCCGGTCGCCCTGCTGTTCCCCGGCCAGGGCGCCCAGTACCCGGGCATGGCCCGCGAACTGCACCGCACCCAGCCCGAGTTCCGCGCCGCACTCGACCACTGCCTCGGCGTGCTGCGCGGCGAGGTCGACGCGGACCTGCACCACCTGCTGCTCGACGCCGACCCGGACGACCAGGCGGCCGAGCAGGACCTGCGCCGCACCGAGGCGGCCCAGCCCGCACTGTTCGCCGTCGAATGGGCGATCGCCAAGCTGCTGGAGTCCTTCGGCGTGCGACCGGCCGCACTGCTCGGCCACAGCGTCGGCGAACTCGTCGCCGCGACCCTGGCCGGGGTGTTCGAGCCGGACGACGCGCTGCGCCTGGTGGCCGCCCGCGGCCGGCTCGTCCAGGCCACCGACCCCGGCGCGATGCTGGCCGTACCGCTGGCGCCCGACCGGCTCGGACCCTGGCTCGACGAGGTGGAGCTGGCCGTCGTCAACGGCGCGAACGCCAGCGTGCTGGCCGGCACCGCCGACGCGATCGACCGCGTCGAGACCCGGCTGACCGCCCAGGGACACCGCTGCACCCGGCTGCGCACCTCGCACGCGTTCCACTCCCGCCTGGTCGCACCGGCCGCCGCCGCGCTGGCCGCCGCCGTCGCCGACACCCCGCGCAAGGCCCCCACCGTCCGCCTGCTCTCCAACGTCACCGGCACCTGGATGACGGACCGCCAGGCCACCGACCCGGAGTACTGGGCCGAGCAGCTCCGCGGCACCGTCCGCTTCCACGACGGCGTGCAGGCGCTGCTCGCCGACGAGGCACTGCTGCTCGCCGAGGCCGGCCCCGGCCAGAGCCTGACCGCCCAGCTGCGCCGGCTGCCCGAACTGCGCAGCCCCCGCCGCGCGGCCGTGCCGCTCGCCCCGCGCCGCGGCCAGGAGCAGGACACCACCCGCACCCTCCTCGCGGCGGTCGGACGGCTCTGGGAGCTGGGCGCGTCCGTCGACCGGCACGCCGTGGACGCGGCCGTCACCGGCGGCCGGGCCCGCGTCGTACCGCTGCCCGAGTACCCCTTCCAGCACCGGTCCTACTGGATCGCCCCGGACCCGGCGCCGACCCCGGTGCCCGCGCCCCTCGCCGCGCCCGTGCCCGCCGCCACCGCGCCGGCCGAGGCCCCGTCCGTCGACGACCGGCTGACCGTCCCCGGCTGGCGGCTGCTCGCGCCCGCACCGCGCCACACCGGCACCCCCGCCGACCGCAGCTGGCTGATCCTCTCCGACGGCCACGAGACCGCCCCCGCCCTGGCACGGCAGCTCACCCAGGCGGGAGCCCGGGTCACCAGCGCGGTGCTGACCGACCCGGTCGACCCCGCCGCCCTGCGCACGCTGCTGCGCGAGGCCGTCGACGGCGACGGACGGCCGCTGGAGATCGTCGGCTGCTGGTTCGCCGACCCGTCCGACCCGCCCGGCTCGTCGGCTCTGCAGGCCGCCGACCGGTGGCTGCGGACCGGCCTCACCCCGCTGATCCACCTGGTCCGCGCGGTCGCCGACGTGTGCCCCGGCCGCCAGGTCCGGCTCACCGCCGCGAGCAGCGGCATCTGGGACGTCTCCGGCACCGACCCCCTGGTGCCCGCCCGCGCCACGGCCGTCGGCCTGCTGTCGGCGGCCGCCAAGGAGTCCGAGACGCTGCGCACCCGGGTCGTCGACGCCCCCGCCCCGGGCAGTCCGGCCGAGACGGCCGCACTGCTCGCCGAACTGGCCGACGGCGACGGTGCGGAGCACCTCGTGCTGCGCGGCAGCCGCCGCTGGGTCCCGGCCCCGGTCGCGGTGACCGAACCCGAGGACGACGGGTTCGCCGCCATGGTCCGCCCGAACGGCACCTACCTGGTCACCGGCGGCCTCGGCGCGCTCGGCCTGGTCGCCGCGCGCGAGCTGGCCTCCGTCGCCCCCGTCCGCCTCGCCCTGCTCGGCCGGCGCGGCCTCCCGCCGCGCGAGGAGTGGAGCCGGCTCATCGCCGACCCCGCCACCGGCAACGGCGTCCGCGACGCGCTGCGCACGATCGAGGAGCTGGAGAAGGCCGGCAACACGGTGCTGCCACTCGCCGCCGACGTCGCCGACCGCGCCTCGATGACCGCGGCGCTGGAGCGGGTGACGTCCGAACTCGGCCCGGTCCTCGGCGTCGTGCACTCCGCGGGCGTCGCCGGCGGCGGCATGCTGGCCCTGAAGGACCCGGACACCGCCCGCCGGGTCCTCGACCCCAAGGTCACCGGCACCCTGCTGCTCGACGAGCTCTGCCCCGACCTGGACTTCATGGTGCTGTTCTCCTCCGTGGCGGCGGTCACCGGAGAGTTCGGCCTGTCCGACTACGCCGCCGCCAACGCCTTCCTCGACGCCTTCGCCCACCAGCGCTCGCGGCGCGCCCGCACACTGTCGATCAACTGGCCGTCCTGGGCCGAGGTCGGCATGGCGGTCGACAACAGCGGCTCCGCCTCCGGCGCCTTCCGGGCCCTGCAGAGCGGCCGGGCCGAGGCCGCCGCGCCGCACCCCTTCCTGCACCGCCGGACCACCGCCGCCGACGGCACCGTCGAGTTCGAGGCACTGCTGGACGAGCGGCACTGGCCGCTCGACGAGCACCGGATCGGCGGCGCCGCCGTGCTGCCCGGCACCGCGTACGTCGAGATCGCCCGCGCGGCGGCCCTGGCCGCCGCACCGGCCGACGCCACCGGCCCGGTCGAGATCGCCGACCTGATGTTCACCACGCCCGTCGTGGTCGCCGGCACCCAGACCCTGCGGGTCGCCCTGACACCGGACGGACCGTCCTGGCGCTTCGCGGTCACCACCCCCGGCGCCGACGGCACAGTCCGCAGCCACGCCACCGGCACCGCCCGGATCCGGACCGATGCCGCGGCGCCCGGCCGGGTCGGGCCGTCGGAGCTGCTGGCCCGCTGCCCGCAGCGGGTGGAGACCCCGGCGTACGACGCCAGCGAGGGACTCGTCTCCGGCGGACCGCGGTGGCGCAACGTCGTCGCCGTCCACGAGGGCGAGGGCGAATCGCTGGTGGAGGTCCGGCTGCCGGCCGGGCACACCGCCGACCTCGCCGAATTCGGGCTGCACCCGGCCCTGCTCGACGGCGGCACCGCGTTCGCCGTCCGCACCGGCGACACCCGGGCACTGCCGTTCTGCTACCGCCGCGTCCTGGTGCACGCGCCGCTGCCGGAGCACTTCTACGCCCACGTGCGCACCGCACCGGGCGACGGACCGCGGATGCTCGTCCGCGACATCACCCTGATCGACCCGGACGGCGGGGTACGGGTGGAGATCGAGGGCTTCGGCATGCGGGTCGTCGACGCCGGGCTGGTCCGCAGCGCCACCGCACAGGCGGCCGCCGCCGCTCCCGCCGCGACGCCCGCCCCCGCTGCCGCACCGGTGCCCGCACCGGTATCCGCGCCGACGCCGCGCATCGAGAACGCGCTGACCACCGAACACGGCGCCCGCCTGTTCCGCGCGCTGCTCGGCACCGACCTCGGCCCGCAGGTCGTGGTCACCACCGAGGGCCTGTCCCGCAAGCTGGCCAGGGCCCGCTCGGTGACCGCCACCGCGATCGCCGCCAACCGCCGCACCGCCGCCGCCCCGGCTGTCCAGGCCGCCCCGACCCCGGTTGCACCGGTCGCGCCCGTCGTGGCGGTGTCGCCGACGCGGGACGAGTTGTTGGTGCTGTGGCGTGAGGTGCTGGGTGGGGAGGTCCGGGAGGACGAGGACTTCTTCGATGCGGGTGGTGACAGCCTGGTGGCGGTGCAGTTGGCGTCGCGGGTGCGTGGCGAGTTGGGGGTGGAGTTGCCGATCTCGGCGCTGTTCGACCATCCGACGGTGGCCGAGTTGGCGGTGGTGGTCGACGGTCTGCGCGGTGTCGTGCCGGCTGCCGCGGCTGTTGTGGCCGAGCCGGTCGTGGCGGTGTCGCCGACGCGGGACGAGTTGTTGGTGCTGTGGCGTGAGGTGCTGGGTGGGGAGGTCCGGGAGGACGAGGACTTCTTCGATGCGGGTGGTGACAGCCTGGTGGCGGTGCAGTTGGCGTCGCGGGTGCGCGGCGAGCTGGGCGTGGAGCTGCCGATCTCGGCCCTGTTCGACCACCCGACCGTCACCGAACTCGCCGTGCTCGTCGACGAGATGAAGGTGGCCCGATGAGCGCCGCGGCACTCCTTCGCGAAGCGGCCCCCGCCGCTCTGGCCGGCCACCAGCTGGCGCTCGCCGGAGGCGAGTTCGCACTCTGGCGGACCTGCTCGCTGCGCGGGGCCGGCATGCCGGTCGACTGGATCGACGCACTCGCCGACGACGCGCTCTGGCAGCGAACCCTCGACCACCTCGCCGCCGCCGCCGAGGCCTCGGCCGCCCCCCAGCCCGCACCCGGCCGGGCGGGCAAGGCCGAGCGCGCCGCAGCCCGCCAGGAGCAGCAGCAGCGGGACGCGGCCTACCGTGCCGGCTTCGCCGAGGCGGTGCTGCGCCAGGCCACCGCCGTCCAGGAGTTCGCCCGCAGGCCGTTGGTCCGCGAGGCCGTCGCCTGGCAGAACCCGCGCTTCGCGGGCGACGCCCTGGAGTCCTTCTGCCGTGCCGCCGACCCGGGCGGCCGCAACAGCCGCTGGCGGCAGCGCGAGAAGACCGTCGTCGGCTACCTGCAGCGCTACTGCACCAAGAACGACACCATCGGCTTCTTCGGCCCGGTCGGCTGGGCCGAGCTGAGCGAGGACCGGGTGCCGCTCGCGGTCGATCCGGGTCGCGGACTGCTCGCGGAGCGCACCGTCTACTGGGAGAGCTGGGGCATCGACCTGCTCGGCGAGGTGCTGACGGAGCGCCACGGCCTGCGGCCGCACGTGCCGCCGCGCCGCAACCCCAGCGTCCACGTCGACGGCGACACCGTGCTGCGGCCCTACCGCAGGGCCCTGGAGCTGCCGCCCGCGCAGGCCGCCGTGCTGCGGGCCTGCGACGGCCGCGCCTCGGCGCGCGAGATCGCCGAGGAGCTGACGTGGCTCGGCGCACCGGGCCTCACCACCGAGCAGGACGTGTACGCGGCCCTGGAGCGCCTGGTGCGGCAGGGCGTCGTCACCTGGGACCTCGACGTGCCGTTCGGGCGCGACCCGGCGTCGGGGCTGCGCGAGATGCTGGCCCGCATGCCCGCCGGGCCGGCCCGGGACACGGCGCTCGCCGAACTCGGCGAGGTCGAGCGGCTGCGCGGCCGGGTGGCGGCCGCCGGCGGCGACCCCGCCGCCGTACTGGGCGCCCTCACCGACCTGGCCCGGGACTTCACCGAGCGCACCGGCCAGGTGGCCTCGCGCCGGGCGGGGGAGACCGGCGCCGGACGCACCCTCCTCTTCGAGGACGCCAGGCGGGCCGCCACGGCCCGCCTCGGCGGCGACCTGCTGGCCGACATCGGGCCCGCACTGGACCAGGTGCTGCGCTCGGCACGCTGGTTCACCGCGGCGGTGGCCGACGGCTACCGGGCCGAACTGGACACGCTCTACGACCAGGCGGTCCGTGACGCGGGCAGCCCCCGGATCCCGCTCTCCACCCTCACCTTCCTGCTCGGCCCCCGCCTGGTCGGCGACGGTGCCAAGCCCACCGACGAGCTGGCCGGCGAGCTGCGCGCCCGCTGGGACCGGGTGCTCGGACACCCCGCCGAGGGATCCCGCCGGAACCTGTCCTCCGCCGACCTGGCCGACGCCGTGGCCGAGGAGTTCGGGTGCGACGCCCCCGGATGGACCGCCGCCCGCTACCACAGCCCGGACCTGCTGATCGCCGCGCCCGACGCGGCCTCGGTCCGACCCGGTGAGACCCTGGTGGTGCTCGGCGAGCTGCACACCGCGCTCAACACCCTGGAGGGCAGGCTCTTCGTCGAGCAGCACCCGGACCCGGCGTCCCTGTGGGACATGGTGCGGGCCGACGGGGTGCTGCCGCGGATCGTGCCGATGCTCCCGAAGAGCTGGCGGGCGGTCGGCTCACGCACCTACCCGCCGCTCACCATGCTGCTGCCCGAGTACACGTACTGGTCGCCCGGCCAGGACAGCGGGGGAGCGCCGGGCGAGGTGCTGCCCGCCGCAGGCCTCCAGGTGCACCGCGAGGACGGCCGGCTGGTGGTGACCGCCCGCACCGGCCCGTTCCGCGCCGACCTGATCGAGGTGCTGGGCGAGCTGATCTCCATGGTCACCGTCACCCGCTTCGGCATCCTGCCGACCCGGGACCACACCCCCCGGGTCACCGTGGACCGCCTGGTCCTGGCGCGGGAGACCTGGCGGCCCGCCGCCGGGGAGCTCCTCGTGCCGGCCAAGGCCGACGAGGCCACCGAGTACCTGGAGACCGTCCGCTGGCTCACCGAACACGGCGTCCCGCGCCGGTTCTTCCTGGTCGCGCCGGTCGAGGAGAAGCCCACCTACATCGACACCCGGAGCCCGCTGCTGGTCCAGTTGCTGGCGCGCACCGTACGCCGCACCGCCGAGCAGTACGGGCCGGACACCCGGATCACGGTGTCCGAGATGCTGCCCGACGGCGACGACTGCTGGCTGCGCGACGAGCACGGACAGCGGTACGTCAGCGAGCTGCGCGTGGTCGCGGTCGACCGGCGCCTCCCCGAGGCCGCCCGCAACGAAGGAGAGCAGGAGAGTTGAGCACCGCGACCGTCCCGCCGCCGCGGACCGCCCCCGAGAGCGCCGCCGCCGAGTACACCGTGCCCCGGGTGCCCCGGGAACCCCGTTCGGAGTCCGCCACCCTGCACGGCCTGGTGGCCGAGCAGGCCCGGCGCACCCCGAACGCTCCCGCACTGATCCCGGCCCGCCCCGAGTGCGGCGAACGCACCCTCAGCTACGCCGAGTTGGATGCCCTCGCCGACCACCGCGCGGCCCGGCTCGTGGCCGACGGCGTCCGCCCCGGCGACATCGTCGCCCTCTGCCTGCCGCGCGGCGTCGACCTGCTCGCCTGCCTGCTCGCCGTGCTGAAGGCCGGCGGCGCGTACGTCGCGGTCGAGCCCGACCACCCGGCCGACCGGCTGCGCCGCATGCTCGCCGACGCGGACGTGCGCACGGTGCTGGCCGCACCCGTCGACCGGCAGCGGCTGCACGCCTCGGGCGTGCTGCCGCCGGACGCCGCCGTGCTGACCCCCGGACAGCTGGACGCGCCGGGACCGCTCGCCCCGCTGCCCGCCCTCGTCCCGGAGGACGCCGCCTACGCGATCTTCACCTCCGGATCCACCGGGCGCCCGAAGGGACTGACGGTCGGCCACCGCGCCATCGTCGACCGGGTCCGCTGGCTGCGCGAGCACACCCCGCTGGACACCGGCGACCGGGTGCTCCAGAAGACCTCGTACAGCTTCGACGTGTCGGTCGGCGAGATCTTCTGGCCGCTGGCCTGCGGCGCGGCACTGGTCGTACTGGAGAGCGGCGCCCACCGCGACCCCGCGAGGCTCGCCGAGGCCGTCCGCGAACACCGCGTCTCCGTCCTGCACTTCGTGCCCTCCATGCTGGAGGTGTTCCTGCTCGAACCCGCCACCGCCGCACTGCCGCCCCTGCGCTACCTCATGGTCGCGGGCGAGGCGCTGCCCGAGCACCTGGTCGCGGCCGCCCGGCGGGTGCTCGACACACGACTGCTCAACCTCTACGGCCCCTCCGAGGCGACCGTCTACGCCACCGCCTGGACCTGCCCCGAGCAGCAGCCGTACGGGAAGGTGTCCATCGGCACCGTCCTCGACCGGGTCACCGCCGTCGTCCTGGACGAGCACGGCGACACCGTCCCGCCGGGCGTCCCCGGCGAACTGCACCTCGGCGGCCGGGGGCTCGCCGACGGCTACGTCAACCGCCCCGAGCTGACGGCCGACATGTTCGTCCCCGACCCCGCTGGCCCGCCCGGCAGCCGCCGCTACCGCACCGGCGACCTGGCGGCCATGGACGCGGACGGCGTGATCGACTACCTCGGCCGGATCGACCACCAGGTGAAGATCCGCGGATTCCGGATCGAACTCGGCGAGGTCACCGCGGCACTGCTGGACAGGCTCCCGGTCGCCCAGGCCGCCGTGCTGCCCAACGGCTCGGAGGAACTGGTCGCCTACCTCGTACCCAGGCCCGGCACCGTCGCCCCGGACGCCGAGGAGGCCCGGGCGGCGGTCGCCCCGCTGCTGCCCGACTACATGGTGCCCGGCCGGTGGTTCGTCCTCCCGGAGCTGCCGCTCACCCCGAACGGCAAGCTCGACCGCGCCGCACTGCCCAGGCCGGCCGCGGCCGAACACCCGGCCGCCCCGCCTGACGCGGACACCCTCACCGGCCTGTGGTGCCGCACCGTCGGCCCGGCCGACGACCCGGACGCCGACGCCTTCGCCCTCGGCGCCAGCTCCCTGGCCGTCGCCCGCCTGCTCGCCTCCGTCCGGGCCGAACTCGGCGTGGATCTGCGCTACGACGTCTTCGCGGCCCGCCCCACCCTCCGCGCGCTGACCGAGGCCGCCGCCGGCGCCGTACCCACCGCCCCGGGCGAGACCGGCATACCCACCGGCCTGCGCCCGGACCCGGCCCGCGCCCCGCTCCACCCCGGACAGCGCCGCCTGTGGCTGCTGGACCGGCTGCGCCCGCTCGGCCCCGGCTACAACGTCCTCGCCCTGCGCCGTCTACGCGGCCCCCTCGACCCGGCCGCGCTCGACGCCGCCTTCCGCGACGTCGTCGACCGCCACCAGGCGCTGCGCACCACCATCCGCGCCGAGAACGGCGTCCCCGTCCAGCACATCGCCCCGCGCGCGGAGACCGGACTGACCGTCACCGTCCTGCCGTCCGACCGCCCGGAGGCCGCGCACGCCTGGGCCGACGAGCTCGCCGCCCGCGAGCTGGACATCGCCGACGGCCCGGCGTACCTCGCCGGGCTGGCCCGCGGGGCCGACGACGACCACTGGCTGCTGCTCTCCCTGCACCACCTGGTCGCCGACGGCTGGTCCCTCGAAATCCTGCTGCGCGACCTCGGCGACTGCTACCGGGCCCGGACCGGCCGGGCCCTGCCGCCGCCCCCGCCCGCCGCACAGTACGGCGACATCGCCGCCTGGGCCGAGCGGCAGGCGGGCGGGGCACGGCACGAGGAGGCGCTCGACCACTGGCGCACCCGGCTCGCCGACGCACCCACCACCCTGGACCTGCCCTGGCGCGGCACACCGGAGCCGCCGCGCGGAACCGCGCTGAGGCACAGCCGCACCCTGCCGCCGGAACTCAGCGAACGGCTGCGCGCGGCCGCCCGCCACGAGCGCGTCACCCCCGCCGCCCTCGCGCTCGCCGCCTACGCGGTCACCCTCTCCCGCTGGACCGGCACCGACGACCTGCTGATCGGCACCCCGCTCGCGGGCCGTGACCACCCGGATCTGGCCGACGCCGTCGGCTTCTTCAACCAGACCGTCGTGCTGCGGATGGAACTCGCCGGACTCGCCTCCGGGCGGGCCGCGCTGCGCGCCGCCGCCGGTGAACTCGCCCGCGCCACCGCCCACCAGCAGGCGTCCTTCGACGAGGTGGTGGCCGCCCTCGGCGGCCCGCGCGACCCGGGCGGCAACCCGCTGTTCCAGGCCTGGTTCAACGTCCTCAACTACCAGGAGCAGCGACTCGACCTGCCCGGCGTCGAGGTCGAGCCGCTCCCGGCACCGCTGCCCGGCGTCCTGTTCGACCTCGGCCTGTACGTCGCCGACCAGGGCCGGGACGTCACGGTCGAACTCGTCCACGACCAGGACCGCCTCGACGGCGCCGACGGCGAGCTGATCCACCGCCACATCCTGGACCTGCTCGAACGGATCGCCACCGACCCGGCGGCGCCGCTCGCCGACCCGGGGGCCCTGCCCGCCGTACGCCGCGCCGGGGCACCGGCGGCGGCCGCCCCGCTGGCCGCGCGGATCGCGGACCACGCCGGGCGGACCCCCGAGCGGCCCGCCGTGCACGGGCCCGACGGCAGCCTCGACTACCGCACCCTGGTCGCCGGGGCAGAGGAACTCGCGGAGGTCCTGCGCGCGCACGGCGCCGGCCCGCACACCGCGGTCGCCGTCCACGGCGCCCCGGACACCGGCTTCCCCGTCGCACTGCTCGCGGTGCGGCGCACCGGGGCCGCCGTGGTCGTCCTCGACCCCGCCCACCCGCCGCAGTGGCGCGCGGCCCAGCAGGAGCAGGTCCGGCCGGTCGCCGTGGTCGCACCGGTACCGGGCCGGCCGGGCGAGCTGACGGTGGAGTCCACGCCGTGGACCGGAACCGACGCGCGGCTGCCCGACCACGGCGCGCAGCCCGCCTACGTCTCCTTCACCTCCGGCACCACCGCCCGGCCCCGCCCGGTGATCGGGGCCGAGCCGCCCGTGACGGCCTTCCTCGACTGGTACGCCCGGCGCTACGGCCTGACCGCCGAGGACCGGTTCTGCCTGCTCTCCGGCTACGGGCACGACCCCGCCTGGCGGGACCTGTGGACCCCGCTGTGGCTCGGCGCAGGCCTGCACATCCCCCCGGCCGAGGTCCGCGCCGAACCGCACGCCCTGCTCGGCTGGCTGCGCACCGAGCGGGTGACGGTCCTCCACCTGACCCCGGTCACCGCCCAACTGCTGGTCGCCGCCGCCCGGGACACCGCCGACACCCTCGACGCGGTGCGGCTGGTCTGCTTCGCCGGAGACGCGCTGCCCTGGTCCACGGTCGCCGCGGTGCGCCGGCTCGCGCCGCGGGCCCGCACCGTCAACTTCTACGGTGTCACCGAGACCCCGCAGGCGGCCACGGCACACGAGATCGGCGAGGTGCCGGCCGTCGACGGCACCGTCCCGGTCGGGGCCGCGGGGGCGGCGTCCGAGCTGGTGCTACGCCGGCCCGACGGCAGCTGGGCCGCACCGGGCGAGCGGGCCGAGATCTGGGTGCGCTGCACCCTGCCCACGCTCGGGTACCTGCACGACCCCGGGACGACCGCCGCCCGCTACCTGCCCGACCCGTGGGGGGAGCCGGGGGCCAGGCTGGTGCGCACGGGGGACTTCGGCCGGCTCCGGGCGGACGGCACCGTCCAGGTGGAGGGCCGGACCGACGCCCAGGTGAAGGTGCGCGGCAACCGGGTGGACCCGCGCCAGCTGGAAGCCTGCCTGCGCGGGCTGCAGGGCGTCGCCCACGCCCTCGCCACCGCGGCCACCGTGCAGGGCGCCGTCCGGCTGGTCGCGGCCGTCGTCCCGGAGGAGCGCGTGGCGGGCGAGGTCACCGCCGCGTCCGTGCGCGCCCGGGTCCGGGCGGTGCTGCCCGGACCGCTCGTCCCCGAGACCGTCCTGCTCCTGCCCGCGCTGCCGGTCACCGCGAACGGCAAGGCAGATCTCGCCGCCGTACGGGCGCTCGCCGTGGCGGAGGCGGAACAGCCGCGCGCCGACGGCGGGCACGACCGGCCGGCCGGCCCCGCCGGATCGGGGAGCGCGGCGGCCCTGCGCCGGCTCTGGGAGGAGGTCCTGGGGGTGTCGGGCTTCGGCGACGACGCCAACTTCTTCGACCTCGGCGGCACCTCGCTGACCGTCCTCCAGGTCCACGGCCGCCTCACGGAACTGACGCAGCGCGAGGTCCCGGCGGTGGCACTGTTCCAGTACTCCACGGTCCGCGCGCTGGCGGCCTTCCTCGACGAGGGGGCCGAGCACGTGGACGGCGGCCGCGACCGCGTCCGGGAGCGCTCCGGCTGGGCCTCCCGCGAGGCGGCACAGCGCCGCCGCGCCGCCCGCCGCGCGTGACCGCCACCGCTACCGACACCGATACCGACAGAGGAGGTCCCCCCGTGCTCGTCGACACCGCGCCCACCGCCCGGGCCGCCCGGTGGTTCCCCTACGGCCCGCCACGGCCCGGCCAGGGGCTCCCGCTGTTCTGCCTGCCCTACGCCGGAGGCGGGGCCAGGATGTTCCGGAGCTGGACCCGCCTGCCGGCCGAGGGATTCCAGCCGGTGCCGATCCAGCTCCCCGGCCGCGAGGAACGGCACGGCGAGGTCCCGGCGGTGCGGATGCCCGACCTGGTGGCGGACCTCGCGCAGGCGCTCGCGCCCTACGCGGACGGCGAATACGCGCTGTTCGGGCACAGCATGGGCGCGACGCTCGCCTACGAGCTCGCCGGCGCCCTCGTCGCGAACGGGGCCGCGCCGCCGCGCACCCTGTTCGTCTCCGCCGCCTGCGCCCCGCACCTGCGCCGGATCCGGCCGGACATGCACCTGCTGCCCGAGGGCGAGTTCGCCGACCAGATCCGCCGACTGGGCGGAACCCCGTCCCAGCTCCTCGACACCCCGGGCTTCGCGGAGCTCTACCTGCCGCTGCTGCGCGCGGACCTGGAGCTGGTGGCGAGCCACCAGCACACCGCACCTGCCCGGCTCCTACCGAGGATCAGCGCGTTCGGGGGCGCCGCCGACCGGGCCGTGGAGCCGGCCGCCGTCCTGGCGTGGCAGCGGTACGCGCGGCATCGGTTCCGCAGCCGCATCCTGCCGGGCGGCCACTTCTTCCTGCACGACCAGCAGGCCGCGGTCCTGGAGGGGATCCGCCGGGACCTGCGCGACACCGCCGAGCCGGACGGAGGAACCCGCTGACACCCGGCGTGCGGGGCCCCGGCCCCGGCGCCCCCCCCCCCCCCCCCAACCACCGAAACAACACGCACACACCCCGAATACGCACCAGAGCCAGGGGCCCGCGCCCCGTCGCA
>NZ_JBFBJZ010000040.1:0-73494 GCF_040686255.1 Kitasatospora sp. NPDC085879
GCGGTCCGCTGTGACGGGGACGCCGAGGTCCACCGCGTCGTCGTCACCCGCCCCTACGGCGAACCCGGCGCGCTGAAGGAGGAGTTGCTCGCCGTACCCGCGCCCGGCCCTCCGCGGCCGCACCCCCCTCCGACCCGCCGCGCCCCCGCCGCGCCCCCTCCGCCACCCGACCCGGCCCGTTCTGGTGATTCCAGCCACAGCCCGGCACGGAGACGGGGGCAAAGTGCCGCCCGGCCCTTACTCTCGACAACGCGAAGGGGCACCGCTACCGAGAGGTAGTGCCGCGCCGGCGTGGACCATGACCCATCGGGGCGGAGGGGCTCGGCATGAAACTGACCGTGGTGGGGTGCTCGGGGAGCTTCCCGTCCGCCGACTCGCCCTGCTCCAGCTACCTCGTCGAGGCCGACGGATACCGCCTGGTCGTCGACCTCGGCAACGGCGCCCTCGGCGCGCTGCAGAAGTACACCGGCCTCTACGACGTCGACGCCGTCCTGCTCAGCCACCTGCACGCCGACCACTGCATCGACCTCTGCGCCTACTGGGTCGCCCGCAACTACCGGGTCGAGGGCTGCCCCGCGCCGCTCCCCGTCTACGGACCGCACGGCACCGCCGAACGCCTCGCCCGCGCCTACGACATGCCGGAGGAACCCGGCATGAAGGAGGTCTTCGACTTCCGCCCGCTCGGCAACCGCAGCTTCGACCTCGGCCCGCTGCGCATCACCAGCGCCCAGGTCAACCACCTGGACACCGAGGCCTACGGTTTCCGGATCGAGCACGGCGACGCCTCCCTCGCCTACTCCGGCGACACCGGCGAGTGCGCCGACCTGGTCGACCTCGCCCGCGACACCGACCTGTTCCTCTGCGAGGCCGCCTACACCGACGGCAAGGAGACCTTCCGGGCCATCCACCTCAACGGACGCGAGGCCGGCGAGCACGCCGCCGCCGCCGGCACCGGCCGCCTCGTGCTCACCCACATCCCGCCGTGGACCGACGCCGAGCAGAACCGCCGCGACGCCGCCGAGGCCTTCACCGGCCCCGTCGAACTCGCCGCCCCCGGCGCCGTCTGGGAGCTCTGACCCGGCTCACACCCGGGTCAGCCACCGCCCGTACCGCGGCTCCGCGCCCGACACCGCCGCCCGGTACAGCTCCGCCACCCGCGCCGTCACCGCGCCGGGTGCCGCCGGCAGCTCCCGGTCGTCCAGCGAACCCACCGGCACGATCCCCGCCGCCGTCCCGCACACGAACACCTCGTCCGCCGCGTACAGGTCCGAGCGCAGCAGCCGCTCCACCCGCACCTCGACCCCCAGGTCCCGGGCCAGCGCGAGCACGGTGTCCTGGGTGACCCCCTCCAGCGCCCCCGCCGCCACCGGCGGCGTCCGCAGCACCCCGTCCCGCACCGCGAACACGTTCTCCGCACTGCACTCGCTCACCGAACCGTCCGAGGCCAGCAGCAGCGCCTCGTCGTACCCGGCGTCCGTCGCCTCCCGCCGCGCCAGCACCGAATTCAGGTACGGGCCGGTCGCCTTGGCCGCCGGCGGCACACTGTTCGGATCCGTCCGCCGCCAACTGCTGGTCTTCAGCCGCAGCGGACGCCCCGGCGCCTGCTCCGGCCACTCCCAGGACGCGATCACCGTCCGCGTCCCGGCACCCCGCATGTCCAGGCCCATCGCGCCGTCCCCCAGGAACGCGAAGTGCCGTACGTAGCAGGCTCCCTGACCGTTCGCCCGGAGCAACTCCACCGTGCCCTTCGCCAACTCCTCGACGCCGTACGGCAACGGCATCCGCAGCATGTGCGCGCTGCGCACCAGCCGGCGCAGGTGGTCCTCCAGCCGGAACACCGCAGGCCCCTCCGCCGTCCCGAACACCCGGGTGCCCTCCAGCACCCCCGTCCCGTAGTGCAGGCCGTGCGTCAGCACGTGCACCCGCGCCTCGTGCCAGGGCACCAGCGCGCCGTCGAACCAGATCGTCGAAGCCTCCGTCGTCACCATGCCGCCATCCTGGCGCCCCGACACCCCCGCGCCACCGCCCCCGCGGGCGCCTGAACCGGCCATGGCCGGGACCGGAGCCGCCGTCCCGGATGGTGGAATTCACGGTTCGCCCACCGACCGGGTGGCTATCGTCCCCGCCGTGGAGCACAGCACCGCCCTCTACCGCCGCCTGCGCACCGACCCGAGCCGCCCGCTGCCCGACCTGCGCGGCGAACTCGGCTGGGACGAAACCGAGTTCGACGCGGCGGTCGGCGAACTCAGACAGCTCGGACTGCTCCGTCCCACCGCCGACCCCGGCAGCGGACTGACCGCGGTCTCCGTCGCCACCGCCGTCCGCCACCTCCTCGCCGACGCCGACGGACACCTCGCCGAACTCTTCACCGCCGTCCGCCGCACCCGCGACACCGTCGAAGAACTCCACAGCCGCTACCTGCCCGCGCAGAGCGACACCGCCGACAGCGGCACCCCACACCTCGTCCACGGCGCCGACCGCATCGCCGCGCTCCTCGAGGACGCCGCCCACAGCGCCCGCACCGAGGTCCTGTCGCTGCGCCCCGGCCAGGAGCACTCCCGCACCGCCCTCGACGGCAAACTCGCCCGCGAACGCATCGCGCTCGCCCACGGCGTCCGGCTGCGCACCGTCTACCCGGCGGCGGCCCTGCACCACCCGGAGGTGCTCGACCACGTGCAGCGGCTCACCGCCGCAGGGGCCGGCATCCGGGTCGCGCACACCCTCCCGCTGTGGCTGATCACGGTGGACCGCACGATGGCGGTGCTGCCCGCGCCCGGCGGGGCGCCCGACACCGCGCTCGTCGTCCGGGACGAAGCCGTGCTGGCGGTGGTCCGCGAGCTCTTCGAGTACTTCTGGACGGCGGCCTGGGTGCCGCCGGACCTGCTGGGCCGCCCGGTGCCCGACGACCGCCACCGCGAGGTGCTCCGGCTGCTCGCCGCCGGCCTGACCGACCAGGCGATCGCCAGGAAGCTGGAGATCTCCGAGCGCACCGTGCGCCGCCTGGTCTCCGACCTCACCACCGACCTCGGCGCCCAGAGCCGCTTCCAGGCCGGGGTGCACGCCGCCCGCCTGGGCTGGATCTAGCGGCTCCCGTCCACCCGCTGCTGCAGGCGGGCCAGCGCCAGCCGCGGCTCGCGGCGGGTGCCCAGCGGGACGAGTGCCGCCTTGCCCGGCACCCGGACGCCGCCGGTCAGCGCGACCCGGGTGGCACCGGCCCCGTCGGCGACGGCCGCCATCCCGACGATCAGGAACCGGCTCTGCAGCCAGCACCAGCCCGGTCGGATCACCCCGTCGAACCGGGCCCGCATCCCGTACCGGCTGCGCGCCAGGGCCGCCACCCGGTCGCCGTCCCGGCGGAGCACGCGCAGGCTCCTCATGTCCGGCTGGAAGCGGCCGAACTCGCCCTCTAGGTCGCCCATGACCGCCCACACCCGGTCGAACGGCGCGTCGACCACGCCCTCGGTGACGCGGGCGCCGCGGATCCCCGCGGCCATCACGTGCAGCCGCCGCACCGGGTCCAGCGGGGCGGTCGGGTCGTCCGTCGTCATGCCGTCCACATCCTTCGGAATACGGTCCGGGCACGGTGCAGCCTGGACTTCACGGTGCCCTCGGGGATGCCGAGCAGACCGGCGGCGGCCCGCTCGTCCAGGCCCTCGACGTCGCGCAGCAGCAGGACGGCCCGGTGCTCGGGGGTGAGCCGGCCCAGCACGTCCCGGATGTCCGCGGCGAGCTGGGCGTCCCCGGGGGAGGGCAGTGCGGTGAGTTCGGCGGGGGTGTCGCGGCCGTCCCGGCGGACCACCCGCACCGCCTCGCGGACGGCCAGCACCCGGACCCAGCCGTAGAGCGCGTCCACGTCCCGCAGCGAGCGCAGGCCCCGGAAGACGGCGGTGAGCGTCTCCTGCACCGCGTCCTGGCGGCCGGCCGCGGCGGCGGGCCCGCAGATCCGTCCGCAGATCCGCCCGACGTGGGGCGTGAGGTGGTCGAGCAGGTCGCTCATCGCGAGGGTGTCCCCGCGCCGGGCGGCGCGGGCCAGCGCCACGCCGCGCGAGCGCTCGTCGGGATCAGCCACGGCGGAAGTCTCGCACCGGTCGGAGCGCTCCGATCCCGGCGGTCCGGGCCGCCGCCGCGCCGAAGCCGAGGCAGAGCGGCGTGTAGAGCACCAGGTTGAGCAGGTGGAAGGTGCTGCCGGGGTCCGTGCCGAGGCCACAGGCCCACACCAGTCCGGCCGCTCCGCGGAGCAGCAGCCCGGCCGCCACGGCGGCGGTGGCCAGCCGGCAGAGCCGGGCGGTGCGGGGACCGCCGCGGCCGTGCGCGCGGGCCAGCACCGCGGCCGCGGCGGCGAGCAGCAGCGCGGCGAGCGGCAGCACCACGGGCGGCGTGAACGGGACGTCGGCGTTGAGGACGGCCTGCGAGAGCGCCCGGCCGTCGGCGGCGGGCCAGGTGCGGCCGGTGGCCCAGTACACGTGGAGTGCGGCGTCGGCGGCCAGCAGTCCGGCCACCGCCGTTCCGGTGCGCTGCGCGGTGCGGTCCACGGATTCCCCCTCGCTTCGGTCGGCCGGGTCGGCCGGTCGGCGCCGTCCCGTCGACGGGCCGTCACCGCACAAGGAGGAGCGGACCGGGCCGGACGTTCCCTGTGTCCTGCCTCACACCGGCCGGGACGTGGCGACGGACCCCGCCCTGAGCAGCGGGGCGGGGTCCGTACGGGGGTGGGGGAGGGGCGTCAGGCCTTGGTGACGTCCTCGACCTCGGTGTCGTCCTCGCGACCGGGGGTCTTGAGGTTGAACTTGGTGATCGCGAAGCGGAAGAGCACGTAGTACAGGGCGGCGAAGACCAGGCCGATCGGGATGATCAGCAGCGGGTGGGTGGCCTTGCTGAAGCCCAGGCCGTAGTCGATCAGACCGGCCGAGAAGGTGAAGCCGGCGTGCACGCCGAGCGCCCAGGTGACGGCCATCGAGACGGCGGTCAGCACCGCGTGGATGGCGAACAGGACCGGGGCGATGAAGAGGAAGGCGAACTCGATCGGCTCGGTGACGCCGGTGACGAAGGAGGTCAGCGCCAGCGACATCATCATGCCCATCACCGCGGCGCGGCGCTCCGGGCGGGCGGCGTGCGCGATCGCCAGGGCGGCGGCCGGCAGCGCGAACATCATGATCGGGAAGAAGCCCGACATGAACTGGCCGGCCGTCGGGTCGCCGGCGAAGTAGCGGGTCAGGTCGCCGTGCACGACGGTGCCGTCGGCCTTGGTGAAGTCACCGGTCTGGAACCAGGCGTAGGAGTTGACGAACTGGTGCATGCCGACCGGCAGCAGACCGCGGTTGATCAGGCCGAACGCGCCCGCACCGAAGGCGCCTGCGCCGATCAGGGAGTCGTTCAGGCTGCCGATCGCGTCGCCGACCGGGCCCCAGACCAGGGCGAAGAGCACGCCCACGGCGGTGCCGACGAAGGCCATGATGATCGGTACCAGGCGGCGGCCGTTGAAGAAGCCCAGCCAGTCGACCAGCTTGGTGCGGTGGTACTTCTGCCACAGCACGGCGCTGAGCAGGCCGATCACGATGCCGCCGAGCACGCCCGGGTTCTGGTAGGTGGGCTGGACCCACTTGCCGTCGGCGATGTGGCCGTCGGTGATCGGGAACGCGGTGAGCACGTTCTTGTACACCAGGAAGCCGACCAGTGCGGCGAGGGCGGTCGAGCCGTCGGCCTTCTTGGCGAAGCCGATGGCGATGCCCACCGCGAAGAGCAGCGGGAGGTTGCTGAACACGGCGTCGCCCGCCGTGCTGAACACCGCGGCGACCTTGTCCCAGCCGAGGCCGTCCTTGCCGAAGACGTCGTCCTGGCCGAGACGGAGCAGCAGGCCCGCGGCCGGCAGCACGGCGATCGGCAGCTGGAGGCTGCGGCCGATCTTCTGCAGGCCCTGGAGCGTGCTCTGGCCGATCTTCTTGATCGGGGAGGGTGCCGGTGCCGCGGCGGGCGCCGGTGCCTGCGCAGTCGTACTCATGGGGTGGTTCCTAACGGCAGGGCGGGTCGGTGGGGGTGCATCGGGGGCCGACTCGCGAACTGGTCTACACCACGAGTGGTGTAGACCAGTTTCTAACACGTGCCCGACGGAGGAAGGAACCCTTGAAAGCGCCGCAGGTCGGAAGCGCTATGAAATCGAAACCTTGTTGCGGATCGACGATCTTGACTGCGCTCGGTCACCGGCCATTTTGGCGAGTTGCGCAACAAATGGCGCTCAGGCCTTCGTCACGTCCTCGACCTGGTCCTCGTCCTCCCTGCCGGGCGTCTTCAGGTCGAAGTGCACGATGACGAACCGGAACAGCGCGTAATAGACCACCGCGAAAGCCAGACCGATCGGAATGATCAGCCACGGTTTCGTCGCCAACCCCCAGTTGATGACGTAGTCGATCAACCCGGCCGAGAAGCTGAAGCCGTCGTGCACGCCGAACGCCCAGGTCACCGCCATCGAGGCACCGGTCAGCAGGGCGTGCAGCACGAACAGGACCGGCGCGATGTAGGCGAAGGAGTACTCGACCGGCTCGGTCACCCCCGTGACGAAGCTGGTCAGCGCGACCGAGGTCATCAGGCCGTAGATCTCCTTGCGCCGGTGCGGCTTCGCCGAGTGCGCGATGGCCATCGCCGCCGCCGGCAGCGCGAACATCATGATCGGGAAGAAGCCCGAGGTGAACTGGCCGGCCGTCGGGTCGCCCGCCAGGAACCGCGGGATGTCCCCGTGCACCACCTCGTCCGTGCCCGGCTTGTGGTACTCGCCGAACTGGAACCAGACGAAGGTGTTGATCAACTGGTGCATGCCGATCAGCAGCAGCGCCCGGTTCGCCACACCGAAGATGCCCGCGCCGCCCGAGCCGAGGTCGGCGAGCCACTGCGAGAAGTCGGTCATCGCCCGGCCGATCGGCGGCCACACCCACAGCGCCAGGCAGGCCAGCGCCAGCCCGCCCACCGCGGTGATCATCGGCACCAGCCGGCGCCCGTTGAAGAAGCCCAGCCAGTCCACCAGCTTCGTCCGGTGGTAGCGCACCCACAGCCAGGCCGACATCAGCCCGATCAGGATGCCGCCCAGCACCCCGGGGTTCTGGAACACCGCCGTGCTCGACGTGTGCGCCGAGAAGTCGATGCACTGATTGCCCGTGATCGTGCCCGTGCACTGCTCCCGGTCCGGGAAGGCCCGCAGCACGTTGTAGTAGACGAGGAAGCCGGTCACCGCCGCCAGCGCCGTCGAACCGTCCGACTTCTTCGCCATGCCGATCGCCACACCGATGCAGAACAGCAGCGGCAGGCCCAGATTGGAGTCCAGCAGCGCACCGCCGGCCGCCGCGAACACCTTCGCCACGTTGTCCCAGCCCAGGCCGTCCTTGCCGAACACGTCGTCCTGGCCCAGCCGGTTCAGGATCCCGGCCGCTGGCAGCACCGCCACCGGCAGCTGCAGGCTGCGGCCCATCTTCTGCAGCCCGCCGTAGAAGGACTGCCACCACGGTGTCGGTGCGGGCGCCGTGCCTGCTGTACTCATGGGAGTCCTCCCCGCGCGGTCCACGGCCGCGTCCGGGGGTCCGTTCCGCCGCCCCGGCGATACACCTACTATTGGTGTAGACCACTTGGGAGGCGAGCGGCCGCCGGACGGCAGCCCGATGATCGCCATCCTGAGGCCCGGCCGCACTCCGCTGCGCGCCAAAATGGGCCAAAAGTGGACTGACGTGGCAAACCACCCCGAAACGGGAAATGCTTGTCGCGCCGCCGGCCGACACGGAACCTGAACCCGCGTCACCACACCCGGCACACCACCGCACCACGGCAACGACGCGGCACGGCACCCGACACCACCGGCCGAACCGCCGACACACAGGGAGACACACATGGCCAGCAAGGCAGAGAAGATCGTCGCCGGCCTCGGCGGAATCGACAACATCGAAGAGGTCGAAGGCTGCATCACCCGCCTGCGCACCGAGGTCGTCAACCCCGAGCTCGTCGACGAAGCCGCACTCAAGGCCGCCGGCGCCCACGGCGTCGTCAAGATGGGCACCGCCATCCAGGTCGTCATCGGCACCGACGCCGACCCCATCGCCGGCGAGATCGAAGACATGATGGAGTGACCGGCCCCGCGCCGACCACGGCCCGCCGCCCCCACCGGGACGGCGGGCCGCACCACACCCCGCAACGGCTACGCTCGGTGCCTATGTCACGCATCGACGGCCGCACCCCCGACCAGCTCCGCCCCATCACCATCGAACGAGGCTGGAGCAAGCACGCCGAAGGCTCCGTCCTCGTCTCCTTCGGCGACACCAAAGTCCTCTGCACCGCCAGCGTCACCGAAGGCGTCCCCCGCTGGCGCAAGGGCAGCGGCGAAGGCTGGGTCACCGCCGAGTACTCCATGCTCCCCCGCGCCACCAACACCCGCGGAGACCGCGAATCCGTCCGCGGCAAGATCGGCGGCCGCACCCACGAGATCAGCCGCCTCATCGGCCGCTCGCTGCGCGCCGTCATCGACCACCGCGCCCTCGCCGAGAACACCATCGTCCTCGACTGCGACGTCCTCCAGGCCGACGGCGGCACCCGCACCGCCGCCATCACCGGCGCCTACGTCGCCCTCGTCGACGCCGTCGCCTGGGCTCGCGACAAGAAGATCCTCCGCGCCAAGGGCCAGCCCATCACCGGCGGCGTCAGCGCCGTCAGCGTCGGCATCATCGACGGCACCCCCATGCTCGACCTCCGCTACGAAGAAGACGTCCGCGCCGAGACCGACATGAACATCGTCTGCACCTCCGACGGCCGCTTCGTCGAGGTCCAGGGCACCGCCGAAGGCGCCCCCTTCGACCGCGCCCTCCTCGACCAGCTCCTCGACCTCGGCACCCTCGGCTGCGCCGAACTCGACGAGATCCAGCACAAGGCCCTCCGCGACCTCGAAGGCTGACACCCCACCGGGCCGCGGGCGCGCATCCTGTACACGGCGCGCCCGCAGCCCGTACCGTTCGGACCGGAACCGAGGGAACCGACCCGGCACCGCCGACCGTCCCCACCCACGGACCCCTCGCGCGCCCACCACCACACGGAGGACACCCGATGCCGGACAGCCTCACCCGCTCCACCACCCTCGCCGTGGCCGGACTCGTCCTCCTCCTGCCGCTCAGCGCCGTCAGCTGCTCCGCCGCCCAGAAGGCCCTCGACTGCGGCAACACCGCCGTCCGCATCACCAACGACATCGCGCAGGCCGGCGACGCCTTCAACAACGCCGCCAGCGACCCCGCGTCCGCCGGGCAGGCCCTGCAGACCCTCAAGAACGACCTCGACCAGATCAGCCGCAACTCCAGCGACACCGACGTCTCCCAGGCCGTCACCGACCTGCGCACCCAGGTCGACAAGGCCCAGCAGGCCATCGACAACAAGCAGGTCCCCGACCTCAAGCCGCTCGGCGACGCCGCAGGCAACCTCAGCAAGACCTGCACCGGCTGACACCCCGCCAACCCGGTGTGCCCTACGGTGGGCCCATGACTGCACGACGCCTCGTCCTCGCCACCCGAAACCGCCACAAGGTCGCCGAACTCCGCGACATCCTCGGCGACGCCGGACTCGACGTCGAACTCGTCGGCGCCGACGCCTACCCCGAGATCCCCGACGTCCCCGAGACCGGCATCACCTTCGCCGAGAACGCCCTCCTCAAGGCCCACGCCCTCGCCCGCGCCACCGGACTGCCCGCCGTCGCCGACGACTCCGGCCTCTGCGTCGACGTCCTCGGCGGCGCCCCCGGCATCCTCTCCGCCCGCTGGTCCGGCAAGCACGGCGACGACCGCGCCAACCTGGACCTGCTGCTCGCCCAGCTCGCCGACATCGCCGAAGCCCACCGCGGCGCCCACTTCGCCTGCGCCGCCGCCCTCGCCCTCCCCGACGGCACCGAACGCGTCGTCGAAGGCCGCCTCCTCGGCACGCTGCGCACCGAACCCGCCGGCGACGGCGGCTTCGGCTACGACCCGATCCTGCAGCCCCTCGGCGAGACCCGGACCTGCGCCGAACTCACCCCCGCCGAGAAGAACGCCATCAGCCACCGCGGCCAGGCCTTCCGCGCCCTCGCCCCGGTCGTCCGCGAACTGCTCGGCTGACACACGGAACGCCGAAGGCCCGCCGGAGTGATTCCGGCGGGCCTTCGTTTCTTAGGTAACATCCTGTGCGGCCGAAGGGATTCGAACCCTCAAGCCCTCACGGGCCAACGGACCTAAACCGTTTGCGTCGCCTTTGCGCCACGGCCGCTTGTACCGCAGCCAACATGCTACAGCGGAACGCTCTCGGATCGGTCGGCCGGCTCAGCGTGCTTCGCGCCCCCGGTTCCGCCCGCAGTAGGTGTCGGTTGTGGCATGGCAGTTCGGGCACAGTAGGCGCAGGTTCTCGGCCCGGTTGTCGAGCCAGTCGCCGTTGGCGTGGTCGACCTCCAGGGTCAGGGGCGGCCCACGCCACACCGGCCCGGTGCCGCAGTCGGCGCAGACGTCCGGCCGCCCGATATGGACGAGCATCGCACGCAGTTGGCGCCCCCGGGTGCGGTGGCTGCCCGGCGGCCGGCGGACGAGTAGCTCCTCCGGCCTGCGCAGCGGCCCGGTGCTGCGCCCCTTGTTGTGGGCCGCGCCGGTGAAGTGCGAGGTGTCGATGCGGTGTTCCAGCAGTGCCGCCTTCACCCGGCTTCGGCAGCTGCCGGTATCGGGCAGGCCGAGGGCGCGCAGCACCCCCGCGATGCTGGTGCTCGCAGCGGCGGCCTCGGTGAGCCGCTCGGGCGGCAGGGCGCGGGGCCGGCGGCGGGGCGGTTCGGCGAAGTGTGCGGTGTCGATCCCGTACTCCCTGAGCCGCCTGCCCAGGTAGCTCTGGGTGCCGCCCGACAGCGGTACGCCGAGCCGTCGAAGCATGTCGTTGACGCCGACCGACTCCGCCGCCGTCGTGGCGAGGAGTTCGCGGGTGTATCTGATCCGCATGTGCGCCCCCTGCGGGTTCCTGTGTTCGGTACCCGTCCCCCGGTTCGGAAACGATCGGATCGGGCGGGAGGCCACGGGGTCGGGAGAGCGCTTTATTGGTACAGACCTATTGACGGGATGGTCCAGACCACATAGCTTCGGCGCACTCTGTGGTTCGGCGGCCGGGTGGTTGACGGTACGTCGGCTGCGGCGTGTCCGACCCTCCCCCACTTGCGCGCCCGCTTCCCCACTCGGGTGCGCCGACACTCTCTCCTGGAGGACCGAGTGTTGAACCGAACCCAGACGGTGCAGCGTCCCACCGCCGTCGGCAGCCGCCGGGTCTCCGGCCGGCGGGCGGCGGCGGCCGCCACCGCGGCGGCGGGCCTGGCCGGCCTGCTGCTGGCGACGCTGGGTGCGTCGCCCTCGCAGGCGGCCGCCGACAACCAGTCCTGCCGCCCCGACGGCATGTACACCACGCCGGGCGTGGACGTCCCCTACTGCGACGTCTACGACACCGCGGGCCGCGAGAAGATGGGCGCCGACCACCAGCGCCGGATCATCGGCTACTTCACGGGCTGGCGCACCGGGCAGGACGGCACCCCCGCCTACCTGGTCAACAACATCCCGTGGGACAAGGTCACCCACCTCAACTACGCCTTCGGTCACGTCGGCAGCGACAACAAGCTGTCGGTGGGCACCGACTCGGCGACCAACGCGGCGACCGGCATGACCTTCCCCGGTGTGGCCGGCGCCGAGATGGACCCGAGCCTGCCGTACAAGGGCCATTTCAACCTGCTGACGAAGTTCAAGAAGCAGTACCCGAATGTGAAGACCCTGATCTCGGTGGGTGGTTGGGCCGAGACGGGCGGCTACTTCGGGGACGACGGCAAGCGCGTGTCCTCGGGCGGCTTCTACTCGATGACGGTCAACGCGGACGGTTCGGTCAACCAGGCCGGCATCAACACCTTCGCGGACTCGGCGGTCGACTTCATCAAGAAGTACGGCTTCAACGGCGTCGACGTCGACTACGAGTACCCGACCTCGATGAAGGACGCCGGCAACCCGCTGGACGCCACCATCTCCAACGCCAAGCGCGGTTCGCTGGTCAAGGGTTACGCGGCGCTGATGAGGACGCTGCGCGAGAAGCTCGACCGCGCGGGCGCGACGGACGGCAAGTACTACATGCTGTCGGTGGCGGCGCCGTCCTCCGGCTACCTGCTGCGCGGCATGGAGACCTTCCAGGTGACGCAGTACCTGGACTACGTCAACATCATGTCGTACGACCTGCACGGTGCCTGGAACAAGTACGTCGGCCCGAACGCCTCGCTGTACGACGACGGCAAGGACGGCGAGCTGGCCGCCGCGAACGTCTACGGCACCTCGCAGTACGGCGGCATCGGCTACCTGAACACCGACTGGGCGTACCACTACTTCCGCGGCGCGATGCCGGCGGGCCGGATCAACGTCGGTCTGCCGTACTACACCCGCGGCTTCAAGAACGTCACCGGCGGCACCAACGGCCTGTGGGGCACCGCCTCGACGTCGACCTGTCCGGCGGGCTCCGGTCTGACGGCGTGCGGTGACGGCGCGGTCGGCATCGACAACCTCTGGCACGACCTGGACGACAACGGCAAGGAGGCCCCGGCGGGCTCCAACCCGATGTGGCACGCCAAGAACCTGGAGAAGGGCATCGTCCCGGACTACCTCTCCAAGTACGGCCTGACGGACACCGCGCTGCAGGGCAGCTACACCCGCAACTACAGCTCCTCGCTGGTGGCGCCGTGGCTGTGGAACGACAGCAAGAAGGTGTTCCTGTCCACCGAGGACGAGGAGTCGGTGGCCGCGAAGGCCGACTACGTGGTCAACCAGGGCGCCGGCGGCGCGATGATCTGGGAGCTCGCGGGCGACTACCGCTGGGACGCCGCCGCCAACGGCGGCAAGGGCGAGTACGTGCAGGGCTCGACGCTGACCTCGCTGATGTACGACAGGTTCAAGGCGGCCTCGGCGTACGGCGCGACCCGGTCGACGATCGCGCTGCCGCAGCAGACCCTGCCGATCGACGTGTCGTTCACCAACTTCGCGCTGGGCGACTCGAACTACCCGATCAACCCGAAGATCCACATCGTCAACAACTCGACGCTGACCCTGCCGGGCGGCACCGAGTTCCAGTTCGACTACGCCGACTCGGCGCCGGGCAACGCCAAGGACCAGTCCGGCTTCGGCCTGACGGTGATCCGGCAGGACCACACGGCGGCGAACAACGTGGGCGGTCTGAAGGGCGTGTACAACCGCGTGTCGGTGAAGCTGCCGAGCTGGCAGTCGCTGGCCCCGGGCGCCTCGGTCGACATGGACTTCGTCTACTACCTGCCGGTCTCGACCCCGGCCAACTGGACGGTCAACGTCGGCGGCACGCTGTACGGCCTGACCGGCGACCTGACCCGCGGCGGCACCGGTTCGACCGCCTCGCCGAGCGCCTCGGCCTCCGCGTCCTCCTCGGCCAGCCCGTCGGCCTCGGCGAGCGCCTCGCCGAGCAGTTCGCCCAGCAGCTCCCCGAGCAGCTCGCCGACCACCTCGGCCAGCCCGACCGGCGGCACCTGCACCGCGCCGAGCTGGAACGCGGCGACGGTGTACGCCACGGCCGGCACCACGGTGTCCTGGAAGGGCCGCGCGTACAGCAACAAGTGGTGGACCCAGGGCGAGGACCCCTCCACCACCGGTCAGTGGGGGGTGTGGAACGACCTCGGTCCGTGCTGACTGACCTGAGGTGAGGAACGGCGGTGGCGGTCGACCCGGTCGGGGGGTCGGCCGCCACCGCTTCGTCCGGGGCCTACTGCTCCAGGTCGGCCCGCATCGAGGCGAACAGCTTGGCCGCCGCGGCCGGCGAGGACTGCGGGAAGAGCGCGACGGCGGCCGTCGAGGAGTCGGCCCAGCCGCAGAGCGCGTCGGCGCCGTACGGCAGGCACTCCAGGCTGCCGCCGAGCGGGCCGGGCGCGTAGGCGGTGCCGGTACCCGGGGTGCCGGTGGAGCCGTTGCCCGCGGCGTAGTCGATCAGGCCGCGCCACAGGTGCTCGCGGCGCTTGCTGGTGTCCTCGGGGACGTTGTCGACGCCGACGAAGAGGATCCGGCGGCCGGAGGTCTGCCCGGCCCGGTCGTAGTTCTCCAGCACCAGGTGCATGCCGTCGCGCATCTCGCCCGGGTCGACCGGGACGTCGGTGATGGTGCCGTCGCCGCTGGACTTGGTGAGTCCGGCGGCGTGCTGCACGGAGATCACGGTGTGCTTGCCGCCGCCCGCCTTGCCGGTCTGCTTCGCCGTGGCGGGCGGGGTGGCGGCCGCGGGGCCGCTCGGCGCGGCGGGGGTGGTCGCGGCGGCGGCCGTGGGGGTGCCGGCCGGTGCGGCGTCGGCGCCGGGGGCGGCCTCCGGGTCGCAGGCGGTGAGGGTCAGTGCGGCGGCCAGGGTGCCCGCGGCGAGGATGCTGCGGGCGGTGCGGGTTCCGATGCTCGGCACGGTGTCTCCCGATGGGTGGTGGGCGGCTCGGGCTGCTCGACCCGACGCTCGCCGACGCTAGGGCCGCGCGGTGCGCGGCCGTGGCGTCTTGTCCTTCCCACGACCACTTCGGAACACGACGGTGACACGGTGACGTCCGGCGCCCGGCCCCGGAACGCCGCGGCGGGCACCGGGGGAGCCCCGGTGCCCGCCGTCTCGCCGACGCGGTGTCAGGCGCCGACCCGCAGGTCGCGCAGCAGCTTGGCGACGTGGCCGGTGGCCTTGACGTTGTAGAGGGCGTGCTCGACCTTGCCCTCCTCGTCGACCACGACGGTGGAGCGGATGACGCCGACCACGGTCTTGCCGTACAGCTTCTTCTCGCCGTAGGCGCCGTAGGCCTCCAGCACCGACTTGTCCTCGTCGGCGACCAGGGTGACCTTGAGGTTCTCCTTCTCGCGGAACCTGCCGAGCTTCTCCGGCTTGTCCGGGGAGATGCCGATGACGTCGTAGCCGGCGCCGGCGAAGACCTCCAGGTTGTCCGTGAAGTCGCAGGCCTGGGTGGTGCAGCCGGGGGTGAGGGCGGCCGGGTAGAAGTACACGATCACCTTGCGGCCGAGGTGGTCGGCGAGGGACACCTGGTTGCCGTCGGCATCGGGCAGGGTGAAGGCGGGGGCGGGGTCGCCGGCCTTGAGGCGCTCGCTCACGGTGGATCTCTCCTCGTGCTGGACGGGTGGTCGTACCCCGGCAAACCTACCCCTGTCGGTGGGTGGTGCTGCGCGCGGCGAGGGGCGAGCTGACAGACTGTGCGAGTCGCACAGGACAGCATCAGTGATTGGGGTGGCTCTCGTGGCCCAGGCGAGCAAGGACAAGTCGGCGCGAACGACGGCCCAGATCGAGGGGGACATCGCGCAGGCCCGTGAGCGGCTCGCGACGACGTTGGACGAGCTGGCGATGCGGGTGCACCCCGCGACGGTCGCCGCGCAGACCAAGGCGCGGATGATGGGCGCCGTCGAGCAGAAGGTCGGCCGGGCGTACGTGGCGGCCAGCGGGGCGCTGGAGCAGGTCAAGGCCGGTTTCACCGACGAGAAGGGCCGGCCGCGGCCGGAGCGCGTGGTGCCGGCCGCCCTGGTGGGTGTCGGCGTGGTGCTGCTGCTGGCCTCCGCCCGCAAGCGGCGCCGCGGCTGAGGCCGGACGGAAGGGGCCGGGGCGCTGATGCGGCCCGGCCCCTCTTTCATGTCCGCTTTTTTGTCCGCCCTCATGCGCGCTCCCGTGCCCGCCTCCCGTGTCCGCGGCGCCGATGCGTCCCGGCCGGGTGCCGGGGCCGTTCCGGGTGTGTTCCGGATGGCGGGCACCTGCGGGCCCGCCGTGCACCCGGGGGCCGCCGGGCGGGTACGGTCGGGTGCGTGAGCAAGAACGACGAGCAGAGCGCGCGGCACGAGGAGCACCGGCACGACAGGCTGGGCGAGAAGCTGCCGATCAGGATGTTGCACGACCGGGTGCTGGTGAAGGTCGACGCGGGGGAGGGCGAGCGCCGTTCCACCGGCGGCATCCTCATTCCGGCGACGGCCGAGCTGTCCCGGCGCTGCGCCTGGGCGGAGGCGGTCGCGGTCGGCCAGAGCGTGCGCACCGTGGAGCCGGGCGACCGGGTGCTGTACGACCCGGAGGACAAGCTGGAGGTCGAGGTCCGCGGCGCGACGTACGTGCTGCTGCGCGAGCGCGACCTGCACGCGGTGGCGGCCGAGCGGCTGTCCGGCGCGGAGGGGTCGACCGGCCTGTACCTGTGAGGGCCCGGCCCTGATCCGACGGTGCCCCGGACCGTGCACACGGTCCGGGGCACCGTCGGATCAGGGGGCATTGCGCTTCAGGGCCGGTCCGGTGGGGCGGGGGACGGGCGGCAGGCCGGGGGCCGGGGCGGGGGCGGCGGCGGGCCGGCCGGCCGGGCGCTTGACGGCGGGTGCGGGCGCCTTGGGCTTGGGCTTCGGCTTGGGCTTCGGTTTGGCCTTGGGGGCGGCGGGGGCCTGGGCGCTGGGCGAGGGCGGCTCGGTGTTGCCGGGGCCGGGCTGCAGGTCGAACTGGGCGACCGGGGCGCCGTTCAGGGCGGCGCCCATGTACGAGGTCCAGATCCGGGCGGGGAAGGTGCCGCCGTTGATCCGCTCGTAGCCGGCGGTGCCGGCCAGCGACTCCTTGGCGTGGGTCTTCTTGTCCTCGCGGAACAGGCCGACCACGGTGGCGAGTTCGGGGGTGTAGCCGGCGAACCAGGCGGACCGGTTGTCGTCGGTGGTGCCGGTCTTTCCGGCGGCGGGGCGGCCGAGGGCCTGCGCGGTGGCGCCGGTGCCGCGGGGGCCGACGGTGTCGCGCAGCACGTCGGTGACGGCGTCGGCGCTGGTGCGGCTCACGGCGGTGGTCGCCTCGTGGGCGGGCAGCACGGGCCGGTCGCCGGTGCCGGGCCGGTCCAGCGCGCTGACCGCCCACGGCCGGACCGCCTGGCCGTGGTTGGCGAGGGCGGCGTAGACGGCGGCGAGGTCGAGGGCGCTGGGGGTGGCGGTGCCGAGGGTCATCGAGCTGTGGTCCGGGTCCATGCCCTGGAGGCTGTCGGGCAGGCCCAGGCGGATCGCGGTGCGGCGGACGTTGTCGAGTCCGGCGTCGATGCCGAGCTGGGCGTAGACGGAGTTCACCGAGCGCATCATGGCCTCGCGCAGGGTGATCTGGCCGTGGTTCTCGTTGTCCTCGTTGGGCGGGGCGTAGGGGGTGGGGCCGCCGACGACGACGCGGCCGCTGGTGCCGTCGTACAGGGACTGGGTGGTGATGGGCTTGTTGTCCTGGCTGGTGCGGTCGCCCTCCAGGGCTGCGGCGAGGTCGATGGGCTTGAAGGTGGAGCCGACCTGGTTGTCCTGGCGGAGGGCGTCGTTGTAGGGCTGCACGGCGTAGTCGGGCCCGCCGTAGGCGGCGACGATGCGGCCGGTGCCGGGTTCGACGGAGGCGCCGGCGACCCGGACGTCGGTGTCGGTGCGGGGGCGGGCGCTTGGGTCGAGTTCGGCGGTGAGCTCCTGCTTGACGGCGTTGACGAAGGCGTCCTGGCGGTCCTTGTCGAAGGTGGTGGTGATCCGCCAGCCGCCGGCCTTGAGGGTGGCGGTGTCGAGGACGCCGGTCTGGGTGAGCCAGTCGTCGGCGATGTCGACGAGGTAGCCCGCCTGGCCCTCGAGGCCGCCGGCGGGCTGCGGGTCGAGGACTTCGGGGAAGGTGGTCGCGGTGCGGGTGGCCGGGTCGAGGAAGCCGAGGGTGACCATGCCGTCGAGGACGTAGTTCCAGCGCGCGACGGCCTTCTCGCGGTTGGCGGGGGAGGCGGTCCTGACGTCGTAGGCGCTGGGGGCCTGCAGCAGGGCGGCGAGGTAGGCGCCCTGGGCGAGGTCGAGGTGGGCGGCGTCGGTGCCGAAGTAGGCGCGGGCGGCGGTCTGCACGCCGTAGGCGCCGCGGCCGAAGTAGCTGGTGTTGAGGTAGCCGGCGAGGATCTCGTCCTTGCTGTCCTGCCGGTCGACCTTGAGCGAGATGAACAGCTCGCGGGCCTTGCGGGTGAGGGTCTGCTCCTGCGTCAGGTAGTAGTTCTTGACGTACTGCTGGGTGATGGTGGAGCCGCCCTGGAAGGCCCGGCCGCCCTGGCCCAGGTGGCTGACGTTCTGCCAGGCGGCGCGGAGCATGCCCTTGAGGTCGATGCCGCGGTTGCGGTAGAAGCTGCGGTCCTCGGCGGAGACGACGGCGTCCCGGACGTGCACGGGGACCTGGTCCAGCGTCACGTCCTCGCGGTTGACGGCCCCGGTGCGGGCGATCTCGGTGGTGCCGTCGGCGTAGTAGTAGACGTTGCTCTGGGCGAGGGCGTGCGCGTTGGGGTCGGGGACGGGCACCGCGAGGTAGAGCGCGGCGAAGGTGCCCGCGGCGAGCAGCAGGCCGCCGCCGCCGAGGGTCAGGGACGTGCGCCAGGTGGGGATGGCCCGGCGCCAGCGGGGGAGGGCGCGGCGGCGGTCGCGGCGTGCCCTGCGGCGCTGTCGGCGGCGGTCGCGGCGGGTGCCGGGCGTGGGGCCGGTCTCGTACGGCCGCTCCTGCTCGCGGTCGGGGCGGCGCGGTCCGGGGGCCCGGCCCGGTGGGGCGGCGGGCGCGGGGGCCGGCCGGGCGGGCGTGCCGGGGGCCGCGGGGGCGGCCGCGGAGCCGCGCTGGGCGGGCGGATCGGTGCGCGTGGCGGTGTCCTTCCCGGGGCGGTGGTGGCTCTCGCCCGCCGGGTTGTTGGCTCGCTGCGCTCTGGTCATGGGGAGATTATGGGCGATTTGACCCGTAATCAGGTGTTTTGGCCGGTCCGCTCGGGCGTGCCGGAATTCGCCTGCGCGGCCCGGCCCCCGGCGCTACGGTGAAAGGTGACAACCGCACAGCGCTGAGACATCGGTCAGCTCCGCCCGCCGCTCCGGACCCCCGGGGTGCGCCCGGTCGGAGCCGATCGGGGCTGCCCGTGCGTCCGCGCGCGGGCTGCTCGGCGTGCGCCCGTCCGGGCCCGCACACGACTGCGGACCGAAAAGTCGACAAGGAGACAATATGGTCAACGCCGTGGTCCCCGAACGGCGGGAGGGAGGCGGCCCGGCGGTCTACCGCGCGGTCGCCGCCGGCGCCTTCCGGCGCTACGCCACCTACCGCGCCGCCACCGCCGCCGGCACCGTCACCAACACCGTCTTCGGCTTCATCCTCGCCTACACCTTCCTCGCCCTCTGGCACGCCCGACCCGGACTCGGCGGCTACGACACCGCCCAGGCCGTCACCTACATCTGGATCAGCCAGGCCCTACTGGTCACCGTCGCCGTCTGGGGCGGCGGCTTCCAGGACGACGTCCAGGAACGCATGCGCACCGGCGACATCGCCGTCGACCTGCACCGACCCGTCGACTTCCAGGGCTGGTGGCTCGCCACCGACCTCGGCCGCGCCGCCTTCCACCTACTCGCCCGCGGCACCCTGGCTACCCTCGCCGGCGCCCTCGCCTTCGACCTGAGCCTGCCCCGCTCACCGCTGGTCTGGGCGGCCTTCCTGCTCTCCGCCCTGCTGGCCGTCACCGTCAGCTTCGGCCTGCGCTTCCTGGTCGTCCTCACCGGCTTCTGGCTGCACGACTCCGAGGGCGTCCGCGCCGTCGCCGTGGTCGTCGCCATGTTCTTCTCCGGGATGCTGCTGCCCATCACGCTCTTCCCCGGCTGGCTCGGCGGCCTCGCCGCCGCCCTGCCCTGGGCCGCGCTCATCCAGATCCCCGCCGACATCCTGGTCCGGCACCGCACCGGCACCGCGCTCGCCACCGGACTCGCCTTCCAACTCGCCTGGGCCGCCGCACTCTTCGCAGCCGGACGGCTCGCCCTCGCGCTCGCCGTGCGCAAGGTGGTGGTGCAGGGTGGCTGAGCAGACCCTCCTACTCCCCGCGGAGCGCCCCTCGCCGTGGACCCGGCTCCGCGGGGCCGTCCACGCCTGGTGGCTGATGGCCGGCATGTGGACCAGGTCCTCGATGTCCTACCGGACCTCCTTCACCCTCATGCTCGCCGCCAACCTCGCCACCACCTCGCTCGACTTCGCCGTCGTCGTCCTGATGTTCCGCCACACCGACACCCTCGGCGGCTGGACCCTCCCCGAACTCGGCTTCCTCTACGGCACCTCCGCCTTCGCACTCGGCACCGCCAACCTCTTCGTCGGCTCCGTCGACGCCCTCGGCACCCGCATCCGCACCGGCACCCTCGACACCATGCTGGTCCGGCCCGCCCCCGCCCTCGCCCAGGTCTGCGCCGAACGCTTCTCGCTGCGCCGCCTCGGCCGCCCCGTCCAGGCCGCCGCCGTCCTCGGCTGGTCCCTCACCGCCGTGCACGTGCACTGGACGGCCGACCGGATCCTGCTCGTCCCCGTGCTGCTGGCCTGCGGCAGCCTCATCTTCGCGAGCCTCTTCGTCGGCGGCGCCACCCTGCAGTTCTGGTGGGGCGAGGCCGGGGAACTCCAGCACTCCCTCACCTACGGCGGCGCCACCGTCCTCCAGTACCCGCCGACCGTCTTCGCCAAGGAACTCGTCGCCGGCACCGTCTTCGGCGTCCCGCTCGCCTTCGTCAACTGGCTGCCCGCACTGCACATCCTCGGCCGTCCCGACCCGCTCGGCCTGCCGACCGCCTTCCAGTACGCCTCGCCGGTCGCCGCCGTGCTCTGCGTGCTCGCCGCCGGCCTCCTCTGGCGGGCCGGCCTGCGCGCCTACCAGGGCGCCGGCAGCTGACAGCCCGTCCGAACCCCGCACCGCCCGCCGACGAACAGGAGCAACCCCCCATGGCCCTCATCGAACTCGACGACGTCCGCCGCACCTTCACCGTCCGCACCCGCACCGGGCGCCTGCGCCGCGAACGGCGCGAGGTGCACGCCGTCGACGGCCTCAGCTTCACCGTCGGCGCCGGCGAGTGCGTCGGCTACATCGGCCCCAACGGCGCCGGCAAGTCCACCACCGTCAAGATGCTCACCGGCATCCTCGTCCCCACCTCCGGCCGGCTCCGCGTCGCCGGCGTCGACCCCGCCCGCGACCGCACCGCCCTCGCCCGCCGGATCGGCGTCGTGTTCGGCCAGCGCACCACCCTCTGGTGGGACCTCCCGCTGCGCGACTCCTACGAACTCGCCCGCCGCATCCACCGCATCCCCGACGCCCGCTACCGCGCCAACCTCGACCGCTGCGTCGAACTCCTCGACCTCGGCGCCCTCCTCGACACCCCCGTCCGGCAGCTCTCGCTCGGCCAGCGGATGCGCGGCGACCTCGCCGCCGCCCTCCTCCACGACCCCGGCGTGCTCTACCTGGACGAACCCACCATCGGCCTCGACGTGGTCAGCAAGGCCAAGGTCCGGGCCTTCCTCCGCGAGGCCAACCGCACCCGGGGCACCACCGTGCTGCTCACCACCCACGACCTCGTCGACATCGAGCAGCTCTGCGACCGGGTCATGGTGATCGACCACGGCCGGCTCGTCCACGACGGCGACCTCGACGGCCTGCACGCCGCCGGCGAGAGCGAACGCACCCTGGTGGTCGACCTCGCCGAGGCGCACCCGCCGATCCGGGTGCCAGGCGCCCGCACCGTCAAGGTCGACGGACCCCGCCAGTGGCTGGCCTTCCCCGCCCGGGAGAGCGCCGCGCCGATCGTCGCCGCGGTCGCCGCCCGCTACCCGCTGGCCGACCTCTCCGTCCGCGAACCCGCCATCGAGGACGTCATCGCCCGGATGTACGCGGGCGTGGCCATCGGCTGAGCCGCACGGCCCCCGCCCTGCCGCCCCGATCACGCCGCCCGGCCCGGCGGCGCGATCAGGACGGCGGGCGCGGGGCAGACTGTCCGGGTGAGCGTCGAACAGAGAACCGGAACGGCCTCCCGACCTCCCGCCGGGGTCAGCTTCACCGAGGCCGACGAGCGCAAGCGCCTCGGCGTACGGCGGATGAAGACCATCGCCACCGGCCTGCTGGCCTTCGCCACCGCCGTCTTCGCCCTCGCCACCTGGGCCTCGGCCGCCGGCGCCGGGGCCTGGGCCGGCTACGTCGCGGCCGCCGCCGAGGCCGGCATGGTCGGCGCCCTCGCCGACTGGTTCGCGGTGACCGCGCTCTTCCGCCACCCGCTCGGCCTGCCCATCCCGCACACCGCGATCATCCCCACCAAGAAGGACGCCTTCGGCAAGTCCCTCGGCGACTTCGTCGGCGACAACTTCCTCTCCCCGCCGGTCGTCCGCGCCAGACTGGACGCCATCGGCATCTCCCGCCGGCTCGGCGAGTGGCTCGCCGCCCCCGGCAGCGCCGAGCGCGTCACCCGCGAGGCCGCCGCCGCACTGCGCGGTGTCATCGCCGTCCTGCGCGACGAGGACGTGCAGGCGGTCGTCGCCGAGGCCGTCACCCGCCGGGCCGCCGCCACCCCCGTCGCCGAACCCGCCGGCCGGCTGCTCGGCAAGGTCGTCGCCGACGGCGGCCACCACGGCGTGGTCGACCTGGTCAGCGTCCGCGTCCACCACTGGCTCACCGAGCACCACGAGGACATCGTCCAGCGGGTCACCAGCAAGACACCCGGCTGGACCCCCAAGTTCATCGACCACCAGGTCGGCGAACGGGTCTACAAGGAGCTCATGCGGTTCGTCACCGACATCCGCGACGACCCGCAGCACCCCGCCCGCGGCGCCGTCGACAACTTCCTCGCCGACTTCGCCACCGAGCTCCAGCACGACCCCGACACCATCGCCCGGGTCGAGCACGCCAAGGCCGACCTGCTGGAGCGCCCCGAGGTCCAGGACCTCATCGCCTCCTCCTGGGCAGCAGTCCGCACCCTCGTCCTCGGCGCCGCCGAGGACGAGCAGAGCGAGCTGCGCCGCCGCCTGCGCGACGGCCTCCGCTCGCTCGGCCGCCGCCTGGCCACCGACCCCAAGCTGCAGGCCAAGGCCGACGGCTGGCTGCAGGACGCCGCCGAGTACGTCGTCGCCACCTACCGCGAGGAGATCACCGCGCTGATCTCCGACACCGTCGCCGGCTGGGACGCCGACGACGCCTCCCGCAAGATCGAGGCCAACGTCGGCCGCGACCTCCAGTTCATCCGGATCAACGGCACGGTCGTCGGCGCGCTCGCCGGCCTGCTGATCCACACCGTCGCGGTGGCCCTCGGCGGATAGCATGCAGAGTCCGTTTGGCGTGCGAAGGAGCGTGTGTGGTGACCGAAGGCAGCAACCGGATCGAGGCGTTCATCGCCGGCATGCCCAAGGCGGAGCTCCACGTGCACCACGTCGGCTCCGCCTCCCCGCGGGTGGTCGCCGAGCTCGCCGCCCGCCACGAGGGCCGCAGCAAGGTGCCGGCCGACCCCGCGGCCCTGGCCGAGTACTTCACCTTCACCGACTTCGCGCACTTCATCGAGGTGTACCTGAGCGTCGTCGACCTGATCCGCGACCCCGAGGACGTCCGCGCCCTCACCTACGGCGTCGCCGAGGACATGGCCCGCCAGCACATCCGGTACGCCGAGCTCACGATCACCCCCTACTCCTCGGTCAGCCGCGGCATCCCCGACGTCGCCTTCATGGAGGCCATCGAGGACGCCCGCAAGTCCGCCGAGAAGGAGCTCGGCGTCGTCCTGCGCTGGTGCTTCGACATCCCCGGTGAGGCCGGCCTCGCCGCCGCCGAGGAGACCGCCCGGCTCGCCGTCGACCTCGCCCCCGAGGGCCTGGTCAGCTTCGGCCTCGGCGGCCCCGAGATCGGCGTGCCCCGCCCCCAGTTCAAGCCCTACTTCGACCGGGCCCGGGCGGCCGGCCTGCGCAGCGTCCCGCACGCCGGCGAGACCACCGGACCGCAGACCGTCTGGGACGCCCTGCGCGACCTCGGCGCCGAGCGGATCGGCCACGGCACCCAGGCCGTCCACGACCCCGCGCTGCTCGACCACCTCGGTGAGCACCGCATCGCGCTGGAGGTCTGCCCGACCTCGAACATCGCCACCCGCGCCGTCGAGCGGATGGAGGACCACCCGATCAAGCAGATGGTCGACGCCGGCCTGCTGGTCACCGTCAACAGCGACGACCCGCCGATGTTCGGCACCGACCTCAACACCGAGTACACCGTCGCCGCCCGCCTGCTCGGCCTCGACGAGGCCGGCGTCGCCGCCCTGGCCAAGAACGCCGTCGAGGCCTCCTTCCTCGACCCGGCCGGCAAGGCCGGCCTGGCCGCCGAGATCGACGCCCACCTGGCCGGCTGGCAGCGCTGACACCCCACCCGGGCCCGGGGCTGCGCGGCGCCGCGCAAACCCCGGGCCCGGGCGCGCTCCCGCGGGCCTTCCGGGGCGGGAACAACGGCCTGGGGAGGGGATGTTGTGACCGTCCGGTGACGAGTGCGTACCGATGGCGGCCGTACGCCCCGCCCCCCTGACGGGCCGTCGGTGCGGGCCGCTATGTTACGGGTGGGGGTTGCTGCCGCCCGTCGGTGCGCACAACCGACCGAACGGTGACAGACCCTGATTCCGGGGGCGAGAGATGTGGTGGTACGGCGGGCCGCGGCGGGCCGGTCGGACACGGGGGAGGTTTGAACGATGGTGAACGCGGCGGACTCCGGCGGCGGCAGCGGCGGCGGTACGTCCGGCTTCTTCTACAACGTCGTCTCGACGGTGACGGCCGCCCAGACCGCGGCCATGGTCGCGCAGTCCGCGGCGCTGGCCGGACAGGTCGGCACCCAGGCCGTCAAGGTCGAGGTCGAGAACCTGCAGACCTTCAAGAACAAGGTCGACGCGATCCTCAAGGACCTCGACGGCTCGCCCGCGAGCCACGGCGAGGTCTCCCAGCAGCAGCTGCAGACTTGGCAGCTCGGCCAGAACTTCGGCCAGGCCGGCAGCCTGATGAGCGCCTACGCCACGGTGCACGCCAACCTGGAGCAGCTGTCGAGGACGCTCTCCCTGCAGATCGAGGCGATGAGCGCCAGCATCGACATGGCGGCCCGCGGCTACGACAACGCAGACGAGGAACAGCGGCAGAAGTTCCACTCGATCCTCAACGAGGCCGGCACGCAGTCCCAGTTGCCGCCCGCGGGTGGCTACCGGGCTGCGGGCGGGGGCACGTACGCCCAGCCCGCCTCCTACACGCAGTCGGCCGCGCAGCCGACCACCGGCACCCAGCAGGGTGCGTACTGATGGACGCTCCGGCAGCGGACAGGGGGAGTGAGGCATGACCGAGAAGCGGTTCGTCCGGATGCACCGCGACGGCGACGACTTCGGCGGCGCCAGCCACGAGCAGCTGGTGGCCATGGTCGAGAGCGCGGACCCGGTGGCCGTCATGCAGGTCGGCCAGCGACTGATGCTGGCCGCCCAGAAGATGGACGACATCAGCAACGAGCTGCACGCCCACATGAGCGGCCTCGAGTGGGAGGGCCAGGCGGCCGAGAGCTTCAGGACCTGGGGCGGCAACGTCTCCAAGTCGACGATGCAGCTCGCCGACTACTCCCGGAACGCCGGCACCTACATGGCGACCGCCGGTGAGACCCTCAGCGAGGTCAAGTCGAGCATGCCGAACGTGCCGACCTCCGACATGGAGCTCGTCCGCCGGTACGAGGCTCAGCCGAACACGGCGGTCAGCGTCGGCGGCTTCATCGCCGGCGGCATGGCGATGCCCGGCGTCGGCAACCTCGTCGGTGGCTGGGCGGCCGACAAGGTCGCCGGCATGGTCGACTCCGACTGGGTCACCCAGGAGCAGGCGCAGGCCGCGCAGAAGCGCGTCGACCAGGCCCACCAGGACGCCATCCAGCAGATGGCGAAGCTGGGGCAGTCGTACGACCAGTCGGTCACGCGGCTGAATTCGGTGGAGCCTCCGGTGTTTCCGCCCCCGCCCGGCTCCAACTCCGGTGGTTCCGAGAACGTGCCCGTCGGAGGCGGTACCGGTGGCACCGGCGGTGGCACCGGTGGCTCGGGCCGGCCGGCGCAGATGCCCACGTGGACGCCACCGTCGGGCCATCAGGCGGTGCCCACGACGCCGCCGATCCACCAGGTGCCCACCGGGCCCGGCCCGGTGCACACCATGCCGTACCCGGCGCCGCACATCCCGAGCACGGGCATCGACCACGCGCCGACGGTGCCGACCTCGCCCAACCCCACACTGCCCGGCGGCACCCCGCCCGGTGGCGGCACGCTGCCCGGCGGCGGCAACCTCGGCGGCGGCGGTCTGCCCGGCGGCGGCCTTCCGGGCGGTCTCCCGGGCGGCGGCGGACTGGGCGGTCTGGGCGGCGGCCGCGGTGGCGGTGGCGGCGGCAGCACGGTCGGCGCGGGTCGCGCGGGCGGTACCGGCGGCGCAGGCACCACCGGCGCCGGGGCCCGCCCCGGCGGCACGTCCGGTACGGGCACTCCGGCCGCAGGCCAGGCGGGCCGCGGCGGCGCCCCCGGCATGGGCGGCATGCCGCACGCCGGCGGCGCGGGCGGCGGTGCGGGTGCCAAGGGCGGTGCCGGCGGCGGCCGTGCGGGCGGTGGCCTGGTGGGCCGGGCCGGCGGAGCGGTCGGCGGACGCCGCGGGCCTTCGGCCGGCGGCGAGTTCACCCAGGGCGGTACCGGTCTGCGCGGCCGGGCCGAGCGCGGCGCGGACGGCCGGTCCGGCCAGGGCGGCTTCGGCGGCGGGCACGGTGCCGCAGGCGCGGGCCGCAAGGACCGGAACCGCGGGAACCGTCCGGACTATCTCATCGAGGACGAGGACACCTGGACCTCCGGTTCGGGACCGGTCAACCCGGGCGTGATTGAGTAGGGATCAGGTCGACTGCCCGGCCGCGGGGCCACGAGCCGCCCCGGGGCCGGGCAGGTCCGTGCGTCGGGAGGCGTGCCGGGCCGACGACGACGGCTGACGAGGGAGAGCAGGATGCGGCGGACGGGCACGGCAGTGCGGGGGCGGCGGTTCGCCGCGGCGATGGCGGTGGCGGCACTGGCCGTCGGGGCGGCGGCCGGTCCGGCCTCCGGCGTGGACTCGATCCGCGCCCAGCAGTGGCACCTCGACGCCATGCACGCCCCGGACATGTGGAAGACCAGCACCGGCCAGGGCATCACCGTCGCGGTGGTCGACACCGGTGTCCAGGGCGACGCCCCGGACCTACAGGGCCAGCTCCTGGAGGGCACCGACCTCAGCGGGCTCAACAACTCCGGCGGTGTGCTGAGCGACATGGTCGGCCACGGCACCGGCATGGCCACCCTGATCGCCGGCAGCGGCAAGGGCCTCGGCGGCAAGGGCGCCTACGGCCTCGCGCCCGGCGCGAAGATCCTCCCGATCAAGGTGAACGCCGGCTCGGACCTCACGGCTGCGGCAGCCGACTACGCCACGCAGCTCGCGAACGGCATCACCTATGCGGCCGACCACGGGGCAAGGGTCATCAACCTGTCCCAGGGTGTCCACGCCGATCTGGTCAGGCCGGCCGAGCTCGAGGCGCTCAAGTCGGCGATCCAGCACGCCAACGCCAAGGGCAGCCTGGTCGTCGCCTCGGTCGGCAACGAGGGCGACAAGGGCAACCCGGTGAACTATCCGGGCGCGCTGCCCGGTGTGGTGGGCGTGGCCGCGACGGACCGGGACGGCAAGGCGACGTCCGAGTCCGAGCGCGGCGCGCAGGTCGCCCTGGCCGCGCCCGGTGCGGACATGTACCACGCGTGCACGGGATCGTCCGGGTACTGCAAGACGCACGGCACCTCCGACGCTGCCGCCGTGGTCTCCGCCTCCGCCGCGCTCGTGTGGGCCGCGCACCCGGACTGGACCAACAACCAGGTGCTGCGTGTGCTCATCAACACGGCCAGCAGCCCGAAGGAGCGCAGCGACTTCATCGGCTTCGGCGCGGTGCGGCCGCGGATCGCGCTCAGCGAGCCGGGCGACCCCGGCTCGGCCAGCGAGTTCCCGCTGAAGGCCGCGGCGGCCGCCGACCCCACCCCGGGCGCGGGCACCGGCGGCGCGTCCGCGCCGGGCACGGCGCCGGCCCAGCCCGGTTCCTCGCAGCCCGCGGCCGCCACCTCGTCCGACTCCGACTCGGACCCGCTCGACCTGCTGCTGTTCATCATCGGCGGGCTCGCGGTCGCCGCGGTGCTGCTGGTGATCGTCTTCTCGGTGCTCGGCCGACGGAAGAAGGCGGCCGCCGCAGGTGCGGCCCCGGTGCCGCCGACCGCGCCGTACGGGGCCCAGCCGCCGTACCAGGCGCCGGGCTTCCCCGCGCAGCAGCCGCCCGCGGGCCCGTACGGGCAGCAGCCGCAGGCCGCCCCCTACGGTCAGCAGCCCCCGGCTCCGGGCGGCTTCCCGCCGCCGCAGGGACAGACCCCGCCGCCCGGCGGCAACCCGTACACCCGCTGACGGGCTGAGGACACGCCCCGGGGCCGGCCGCGATCCGCGGCCGGCCCCAGGCGTTCCACCAGGACGGGCCGGCGCTCAGCCGAGCCGGACGACGCTGCCGGTGGCGGCAGAGCTGCGGGCCGCCTCCAGCACCGTGAGGGCGGCGACGGCGTCCCGGGGGTCCACCGGGGGCGGGGCGCCGTCGGCCAGCGAGGCGGCGACACCGGCGTAGAAGGCGGGGTAGTCACCCGGATCGGTGGGGACGCGGTCGGCGGCCTCGTCGGTGCCGAGGCTGCCGTACACGGCGGGGTCGTCGGCGCCCCACGGGTAGCCGTCGCCGGGGGTGCGGCCCGCCCTGAGGTCGTTCTCCTGCGGGTCCATGCCGAACTTGACGTACCCCGCGCTGTCGCCGAGGACCCGCAGCCGGGGGCCGCCGAGCGCGGCGAGGGCACTGGTCCACAGGTGGGAGCGGACCCCGGAGGCATGGGTGAGGGCGAGGAAGGCGTCGTCGTCGACCACGGCGCCGTCGCGGCGGGTGTCGATCTCCGCGTAGACCGTCTCGGCCGGGCCGAACAGCGTCAGCGCCTGGTCGACCAGATGGCTGCCCAGGTCGTACAGGGTGCCGCCGACCTCGGCCGGGTCGGCGAGCTCGCGCCAGCCGGGTTTGGGCTTCGGACGGAACCGCTCGAACCGCGACTCGAAGCGGTGCACCCGGCCGAGCGCCCCCTCGCCGATCAGCCGGCGGGCGGTGAGGAAATCGCCGTCCCAACGGCGGTTCTGGAAGACGGAGAGCAGCACCCCGGCCCGCTCCGCCGCGTCGCACAGCCGGGCTGCGTCGAAGGCGGTGCCGGCGAGCGGCTTGTCCACCACCACGGGGAGACCGGCGGCCACCGCGGCCTCGGCGAGCGGGACATGGGTGCGGTTCGGCGAGGCGACGACCACCAGGTCGAGCTCGTCGGCCCGGGCGAAGAGGTCCTCGGGGGTGTCGAGCGGCTGCGCACCCGGGTGGGCGCGGTGCAGCCGGTCGCGGCGGTCCGGGTTGGCGGTGACCACCGCGACCAGCTGCAGTCCGGGGGTGGTGGCGATCAGCGGGGCGTGGAAGGCGGAGCCGGCCAGGCCGTAGCCGATCAGGCCGACACGGAACGGGGGGCGGGACGCGCTGGTCATGCTCCCCACTCAACCACGGCCGCGCCGGCCGGCCGGGTCAGCGCGCGTGCGAGCCGCCGGCGCGGCCCCGGCGGCGCAGGACGGCCATCGTGGCACCGGACAGCAGGAAGGCCGTGCCGACGGCGGCGATCAGGCCGGTGGAACGGCCGGTGCCGGTCTGGGCCAGCTGCTGCCCTGCCGGGACGGCGGGCGCCCCGGAGTCCGCCGGGCCGCCGGCGGCACCGCCCGCGGGAGCGGTGTTCGCGGGGGCGGTGTTTGTCGCGGCGGAGGTCGCCGCGGCGGGGACGGCCGCCGGAGTGCCGGTGCCGGCGGGGGTGCCCTTGGTCGTGCCGGTCGGGGCCGCGCCGGTGGTGGACTCGTGGACGTGCGGGGTGCCGCTGCCCGCCGGCGGGACGGGGGCCGTGCCGGCCGTCTTCCCGCTGCCGTCGAAGACCACGTCGGAGCAGGAGTAGAAGGCCTCCGGGCTGTCCGAGCGCTGCCAGATCGCATAGATCAGCTGGCGCCCCTTCAGCCCGGCCGGGATCCGGCCCGGGAGCACGTACTGGCCGTCGACCAGCTGCGGGTCGGTGACGGTAAGGAAGGGCGTGGACTGCAGGTTCGACCAGGCGAGCGGCTTCGCCGGGTCGTAGGTGCCGTTGGTGACGTACAGCCGGAAGGTGCCGCGGTGCGGCGCGGTCGCCCGGTACCGGAAGGTGAAGGGGGAGCCGGCCGTCAGGTTGGTGGCCGGCCAGTCGGCGCGCGGCAGGTCCAGGCCGACGAACTCGGGGCTGTTGGCGCTGCACAGCCGGCCGTCCGGGATGAGCTGCTGGTGGCGGCCGTTGGCGTCGCCGATCCGCACGCCGTTCCAGTCGTACATCGCCTGGGTGCCGCCCCGGGCGATCGCCGCCGCACAGGCCGCCGACTTCGGGTGCTCCGGGCCCTCCAGGTAGCAGCCCTCGACACGGCTCAGCGGGTTCTGCATCGAACCGTGCGCGGCGGCGGTGCCGGTGCCGAGCGTGCCGGACAGGGCCAGGCCGGCGAGGGCGCCGGCGACGACGGTCACCCGGCGGCGGGCGGAGGGACGAGCGGGCATGGTGGCGCTCCTGGATCGAGGGTCGGGGACGCGGTGCCAGCACGCTAACCACTGCGCGGAGCCGAATTGACGGTCGATCAGTGCTGTTATGGGGCCTTTAAGGCCTTCTTGAGGCGGCGGGGCCGGTTCCACCGGGGAGCGGGTCCGGCGGCCCGGGGCCCGGCGGGGCACCGTCCGCTGGTCGGGACGTGCTCCCCGCCGGACAGGTGAGCGGATTAGGCTGGTCGTGTTGGGGCAGCCAGCAGGACCCCCACACGTCGCGGAAGGCCCGCTGCGGGCGCCGGGCGGAGGGGTGCAGTTCCGAACGACCACCCGCACGACCTCGGGAGACACGCACGTGGCAGACCGCAAGCCCATCGAGTCCTGGCTGACCGACATGGACGGCGTCCTCATCCATGAGGGCACGCCGATCCCCGGCGCGGAGGAGTTCCTCCGCCGCCTGCGGGAGTCGGGCAAGCCCTTCCTGGTCCTCACCAACAACTCGATCTACACCCCCCGCGACCTCAGTGCCCGTCTCGCCGGCATGGGCCTGGAGGTGCCGGAGGAGTGCATCTGGACCTCCGCCCTGGCCACCGCCAAGTTCCTCAAGAGCCAGCGGCCCGGCGGTACCGCGTACGTGATCGGCGAGGCCGGCCTCACCACCGCCCTCTACCAGGCCGGCTACGTGCTGACCGACAAGGACCCGGACTACGTGGTGCTGGGCGAGACCCGCACCTACAGCTTCGAGGCGCTCACCAAGGCGATCCGCCTGATCAACGGCGGCGCCCGGTTCATCTGCACCAACCCGGACGAGACCGGCCCGTCCACCGAGGGCGTGCTGCCGGCCACCGGCTCCGTCGCCGCCCTCATCACCAAGGCGACCGGCGTCGAGCCGTACTTCGTCGGCAAGCCCAACCCGCTGATGATGCGTGAGGCGCTCAACACCGCCGGCGCGCACTCGGAGACCGCCGCGATGATCGGCGACCGCATGGACACCGACGTGGTGTCCGGCATGGAGGCCGGCATGGAGACCATCCTCGTGCTGACCGGTCTCACCTCACCCGCCGACGTGGAGCGGTTCCCGTACCGGCCGACCCGCGTCGTGAAGTCCATCGCCGACCTGATCGACGAGATCTAGCCGGTACTCGCGCACCGCCGCAGCGCCGACCCCGCGGGGACGGGCTGTGGCGGTGCCGCCGTTCGAGCCTAGGGGGAGCAGTGGAACGGGTGACGGGAGTGGGCCGGCCGCGGCCGGAGGCAATGGGAACGCCGGGGGCGGAGGCGCCGGTCGTCCCGGACGGGCCGGGGGGCGTGGAGGCGCCGGGTGCCGTGGACGAGAAGCGGGTGACCTGGGCGGAGCTCTACTTCGACCTGGTCTTCGTCTTCGCGGTGACCCAGGTGTCCCAGCTGCTGCACCACCACCACGACTGGGTCGGGGCGGGCCAGGCGCTGGTCGCCTTCGCCCCGGTGTACTGGTGCTGGGTCGGCACCACCGTGCAGGCCAACGTGCGGGACGTCGACACTCCGCGCGACCGGATCGGGATCTTCGCGGTCGGCCTCTGCGGACTCTTCATGGCCCTCGCCCTGCCCGCCGCCTACGGGGCGCGCGGACTGCTCTTCGGCGCCGGCTACTGGGCCGCCCGGGTGGTCCTGCTCCTGCTGGTCCGCGGCATCCGCCGGGCCTGGGTCGGCCCGTACGGCGTCGGAGTTGCCGTCAGCGGCCCGCTGATGCTCCTCGGCGGGACGGTGGACGGCCCCGCCCGGACCGCGCTGTGGGCCGCCGGCGCCTGCTGCGACCTGGCCGCGCCGCTGGTCTTCCGCCGCCGGCTGGCCGCCGTGACCTACCACCCCGGCCATCTGCCCGAGCGGTTCGGACTCTTCCTGCTGGTCGCGCTCGGCGAGTCCATCGTGGGCATCGGCGGCCCCGTCGCCGACTCCGGGCTGCACACCGGCCAACTGGTGTCGGTGGCCGTCGCCTTCGCCATCTCCTGTGCGCTCTGGTGGCTCTACTTCGGCTTCGCCTCCGACGCCATGCGGTTCGCCGTGGAGACGGCCGCCTCCCGCCGCGACATGATCCGCTGGGTGTTCTCCTACGGCCATCTGCTGCTGATCGCCGGAGTCATCGCCGTCGCGGTCGGGTTCGGCGAGACCGTCGCCGAACCCGGGCACGCCCTCGGCCTCGGCACCGTCGCCCTGCTGTACGGCGGCTGCGTGCTCTACCTGCTCTCCTTCAGCTACACCCGGTGGATGATGTTCGGGAAGGTCTCGCCGACCCGGCTCGCGGCCACGGGCGTCGTCCTCGTCCTGCTGCCGCTGATGCCGCGGCTGCCCGCCCTCGCCGCCCTGGCCTCGCTCGCCGCCGTCCTCGTCGGACTCAACGCGGTCGAGCACGTGCGGGTGCGCCGCAACCGCGCCCGGGCGGTTGCCGCCTAGCACCGCCTCGGGCCGGCCGGTGCGGATTCGGCGCGGATTCGTCGCGAAATCCGGGCGGACCGGGGCGGATCGGGACGGGTGGCGCGGACTGTCGGTGCGGGTGTGTAGCGTTCAGGGTCGTAGGAAGTCGTACGTCGGAGCGGCCGCTGCGCAGTGCGGCGCGGTCGGTGGTGGGAGGAAATGTCGTGACGGATCTGGCTGAGGCGGCCGTGGACGCCGGTTTCGAGCTGCCCGAGTCCTGGCAGGACGTGCTCGCGGACGAGGTCGGCAAGCCGTACTTCGCCCAGCTGGCCGCCTTCGTGGCCGGCGAGCGCGCCGAGCACCAGGTCTTCCCGCCGGCCGGGCAGGAGTTCTCCGCCCTCGCGGCGACCCCGTACGACAAGGTCCGGGTGCTGGTCCTCGGTCAGGACCCGTACCACGACGACGGCCAGGCCCACGGCATGAGCTTCTCCGTCCTGCCGGGCACCAAGATCCCGCCGTCGCTGCGCAACATCTTCAAGGAGCTGCACGCCGACCTCGGCGTCGCCGCCCCGGACAACGGCTACCTGATGCACTGGGCCGAGCAGGGTGTGCTGCTGCTCAACGCGGTGCTGACGGTGCGCGCGCACGAGGCCAACTCGCACAAGGCGAAGGGCTGGGAGAAGTTCACCGACGCGGTGATCAAGGCCGTCAGCGAGCGCGAGGAGCCCTGCGTCTTCGTGCTGTGGGGCAACTACGCGAAGAAGAAGCTGCCGCTGATCGACACCACCCGCCACGTCGTCGTGCAGGGCGCCCACCCGTCGCCGCTCTCCGCGAAGCTGTTCTTCGGCAGCAAGCCGTTCTCGCAGATCGACCAGGCCCTGGAGGGCTTCGGCGCCGAGGCGATCGACTGGCAGATCCCGAACCTGAACGACTGACCTGCCCACCGGCACGGTGAAGGCCAGCCGCGCGCTGTGAGGGCAGCGCACGGCCGGCCTTGCTCTTTGCGGGCGGTACCGGTTCCCGCGGGTCAGGCGGGGGCTGTGACGGGTGCGTCGGCGGTGCTGCCGGTCCGGTCGGCCAGGGCGGGGGAGAGCCGCAGCGGCGGCTCGGTGGCGGCCCGGACCTCCTCGACCGTCCGGCCGGGGGCCACCTCGACCAGCAGCAGGCCCTCCGGGGTGACGTCCAGCACGGCCAGGTCGGTGACGATCCGGTGCACCACGCCGCGGCCGGTGGCCGGGAGCGTCAGCTCGTCGACGATCTTCGGCGAGCCGTCCCTCGCCGTGTGCTCCATCACCACGATCAGCCGCCGGGCGCCGTGCACGAGGTCCATGGCCCCGCCCATGCCCTTGACCATCTTGCCGGGGATCATCCAGTTCGCCAGGTCGCCGGAGGCCGAGACCTGCATCGCGCCGAGGACGGACACGTCGATCCGGCCGGCCCGGATCATGCCGAACGAGAAGGCGGAGTCGAAGTAGGAGGCGCCGGCCTCGACCGTCACCGTCTCCTTGCCCGCGTTGATCAGATCCGCGTGTTCGGTGCCCTCCAGCGGGTACGGGCCCACGCCGAGGATCCCGTTCTCCGAGTGCAGCACGACGTGCACCCCGGGCGGCAGGTGATTGGGGATCAGCGTCGGCAGGCCGATGCCGAGGTTCACGTACTGGCCGTCCCGCAGCTCCCGGGCGGCCCGGGCGGCGAGCACGTCCCGGGGGTCGAGGGCGGCGCTGCGCGGGGTGTCCGGTCCGGTGCTCGGCCCGGCGCTCGGGGCGGGGTTCTGCTGGGCGGTCATGTCAGGCCTCCTGGGGGAGCGGACGGACGGTGCGGCGCTCGATCCGGCGGTCCGCGGGGTCGGCGGCCACGACCCGGTCGACGTACACACCGGGCAGGTGCACCGCGTCCGGCGGGAGCTCGCCCGGCTCGACGATCAGGTCGGCCTCGACCACGGTGACCCGTCCGGCGGTGGCGCACAGCGGATTGAAGTTGCGGGCCGCGGCGTGGAAGACGCAGTTGCCGTGCCGGTCGGCCACCTCGGCCCTGACCAGCGCGAAGTCGGCCGTGATGGCCTCCTCCAGCAGGTACGGCCGGCCGCCGAACTCGCGGACCTCCTTCGCCGGCGAGGCCACCGCGACCGAACCGTCGGCCGCGTACCGCCACGGCAGACCGCCCTCCTCGACCTGCGTCCCCACCCCCGCCGGGGTGAAGAAGGCCGGGATGCCCGCGCCGCCGGCCCGCAGCCGCTCGGCCAGCGTGCCCTGCGGCGTCAGCTCGACCTCCAGCTCGCCGCTCAGGTACTGCCGGGCGAACTCCTTGTTCTCGCCGACGTACGAGGACGTCATCCGGGCGATCCGCCCCGCGCGCAGCAGCAGGCCCAGACCCCAGTCGTCGACCCCGCAGTTGTTGGAGACGACGCGCAGACCGGAGGTGCCGGCCGCCGCGAGGGCGCCCAGCAGCGTGCTCGGGATGCCGCAGAGCCCGAACCCGCCGACGGCGAGGGTGGCTCCGTCCGGGATGTCCTCGACGGCACGGTCGGGGGAGTCAAGGACCTTGTCCAAGGGGTCACCTCACTGAGGGCGGGGGTGGTGGCGGGAGCCGGCCGGGGCGGCGGCAGGTACAACGGTCCGGGCACGGCGGCACGGTGGTCCGGGGCACCTCCACCCTCGCCGTGGGACGTGACCGGATCCATGGCGGTGTCCGACATTCGCCGGCGGCCGGTCATGGCGTCCTGCCACACGGGCCGTTCCCCGGTGCTCCGACATGGCTGAGGGCCACACAGCCGAGCCGGCCGGTGCGTCGACCGGCCATATGTCGTCGCATCGGCCGCACTCCTACGGTTCCGGCATCCACCCCCGCAGCAATCCCCAGGAGCCGGCCGCCATGCGCAACACAGATCTTCCCCGTGTCAGATCCGTCGGAGCTCCGGCGGCCGCCCCGGCCGCCGGCACCCCGGGCGTCGCCCGCGGCACCGGTATCGCGTCCCGTCCGCTGCGCATCGGGCGCCGGATGGCCGCCCTGGCGGCCTGCGGCGTGCTGGCGGTCGGCTGCGCCAAGGCCGGCACGGCGGGGACGGACGCCGCGGGCGGGGGCGGCGACGCGTCCAGCCCGGTCAAGGTCGGCCTGCTCTACTCCAGGACGGGCCCGCTCGCCGCGTACGGCAAGCAGTACCTGGAGGGCTTCAAGGCGGGCCTCGACTACGCGACCAAGGGCACCGGCAAGGTCGACGGGCACCCCATCGAGTTCGTCGAGCAGGACGACGCCGGCGACCCCGCCAAGGCGGTCTCCGGCGCCAAGGAGCTGATCGGCAAGGGCTACAAGATCCTCGCCGGCTCCACCGCCTCCGGTGTGGCGCTGCAGGTGGCGCCGTTCGCCGCGCAGAACAAGGTGCTGTTCATCAGCGGCCCGGCCGCCGCGGACAAGGTCACCGCCCTGAACAAGTACACCTTCCGCTCCGGCCGCCAGTCCTACCAGGACACCCTGACCGCGGCCTCGTTCGTGGGGGACGCCAAGGGCAAGAAGGTGACGGTGCTGGCGCAGGACAGCGCCTTCGGCCAGGCCAACGTGGCCGCCGTCAAGGCCGTCCTCGGCAAGGCCGGCGCCACCGTCGACGCCGTGCTCGCTCCGCCCAGCGCCACCGACCTGACCCCGTTCGCCACCCAGGCCAAGGCCGCCAAGCCCGACCTGCTGTTCGTGGCCTGGGCCGGCGAGACCGCCTCCGCCCTGTGGACCTCGCTCAACCAGCAGGACGTGTTCTCCTCCACCCGTGTGGTCACCGGGCTCGACCTCGCCGCCTCGTACCCGCTGTTCGGCGCGGCCGGCGAGAAGATCTCCTTCCTGAACCACTACCTCGCCGGCGCCGCCGGGACGGACGTCGAGAAGGCGATGACCGAGGCCGTCGCCAAGAGCGGCGGCAAGCCCGACATCTTCACCCCGGACGGCTTCACGGCCGCCCAGATGGTGGTCCACGCGATCGAGGCCAACAAGGGCTCCGCGGACGACACCGCCGCCCTGGTGAAGGCGCTGGAGGGGTGGAGCTTCGACGGCGTCAAGGGCCACCTGACCGTCCGGGCCGAGGACCACGCCCTGCTGCAGCCGATGTTCCAGGTGCGACTGACCGGGACCGGCGCCGCCGCCAAGCCGACCGTGGAGAAGGTCCTTCCCGCCGACCAGGTGGCACCCCCCGTCCTCGCCATGGTGGGTTGACCGTGAGCCAGCCGTCCGCGTCCGGGCCCGCTCTCGGGCCCGGTCCCGCGCCTTCGCCCGCGCCCGGTACAGGGCCTGGCCCTACCGCGACCACCGCGACTGCCGCGGTCGCCGCGCCACCGGTCCTGCGGCTGGCCGGGCTCGGCTGGTCGGTCCGCGGCGTGCCGATCGTGGAGGACGTCTCCTTCACCGTGGGCGAGGGCGAGTTCGTCGCCTTCATCGGCCCGAACGGAGCCGGGAAGACCTCCCTCTTCAACCTGATCTCCGGCATCTGCCCGGCGAGCCACGGCACGCTGGAACTGGACGGCGCGGACATCACGGACCAGCCCGTGCACGCACGTGCCCGGCGCGGCATCGGACGGACGTTCCAGACCTCCTCGCTGTGGGGCGGGATGACGGTCGCCGAGCACGTACGGCTCGCCGCGCAGGCCGCCGCCGGGCCCGCCGCCTCCTACCGGTTGTGGCGCCGGGCCGGCCGGTACGAGGCGCAGGTCGCCGAGACCCTGGAGCGGACCGAACTCGGCCACCGCGCCGACACCCTGGCGAGCGCCCTCTCGCACGGCGAGAAGCGCAAGCTCGAACTGGCCGTGCTGCTGGTCGGCGAACCCCGGCTCATCCTGCTCGACGAGCCGATGGCCGGCGTCAGCGCGGAGGAGGTGCCCGCCCTCACCGAGCTGATCCGCTCGGTGCACCGGGACTCGGGCCGGACCGTACTGATGGTGGAACACCACATGGACGTCCTGCTCGGCCTGGCCGACCGACTCGCCGTGATGCACCACGGCACCCTTCTGGCATTGGACACGCCTGCCGCCGTGATGGCGGACCCCACCGTGCAGCAGGCCTACCTGGGTGAGGCTCTGTGACGGACGACTCCTCTCTGACGAAGCATCGGGAACCCGTGGCCGGCGGGCAGAAGAGCGCCGACGCTGCCGGGCCGGCGCCGCTGCTCGCCGTGCGGGACCTGCGGGTGGTCGTCGACGGCCTGCACATCCTCCACGGCGTAAATCTCGACGTCGCCCCCACCGGTGTGACCGCACTGCTCGGGCGCAACGGGGCGGGCAAGACCACGACGGCCAAGGCGGTCATGGGCCTGGTGCCCAGGACGGGCAGCCTGCTCTTCGACGGGACCGAACTGGTCGGCCTGCCGACCCACTTGGTGGTCCGCCAGGGCATCGGCTACGCCCCGGAGGACCGCGGTATCTTCGCCGGCCTCACCGTCGCCGAGAACCTCCGGCTGGCCGAGCGCGACGCCCAACCCGACTACGACCTGGTCCACGAGCTCTTCCCCGAGCTGCGGAAGCGTGCCCGGCAGGCCGCCGGGACGCTCTCCGGAGGCCAGCAGCAGATGGTCGCGATCGGCCGCACCCTGCTCAACCGCAACCGCCTGATCATCGCCGACGAGCCCACCAAGGGCCTGGCGCCGAAGATCGTCTCGGAGGTGGCCGAGGTCCTGGCCCGGGCCGCGGACCGGGTGCCGATCCTGCTCGTCGAACAGAACCTCGCGCTGGTGCGGCGGCTGGCCGGCCGCTGCACCGTCCTGGCCGACGGCCGGACCGTCCACCAGGGCGACACCGCCGAACTGCTGGCCGACGAGTCGGCCTCGCGCCGGCTGCTCGGTGTCGGCAGCAGGCGCGCCACCGCCGACCCCGGCCGTGTCCGGTCCGTCGAATCCGCTACGGAGGTGACCTCCACATGAACACCGTCGTCCTCCTCGTCTGTACGGGTCTGGGTCTGGGCGCTCTCTACTTCCTGGTGGCCTCCGGGCTGTCACTGATCTTCGGCTTGATGGACGTGCTCAACTTCGCCCACGGCGCCCTGCTGTCGGTGGGCGCGTACGCCGCCTGGTGGGCCTCCGCCGAGGCGGGGGCCGGCTTCTGGCCGGCCGTGCTGTTCGGCACGGCGGTGGGTACCGCGGCCTCCGTCCTGCTCGAACTGGCCGTGATCAGGCCGCTCTACAGTCGTCCTCGTGACCAGATCCTGGCCACCGTCGGCGTCGGCCTGGCGCTGCCCGCCCTGATCATGGGCATCTGGGGCGCCGACGCCCGTCCCTTCCAGCCGCCTGCCGAGCTGGCGGGCACGGTCTCCGTGCTGGGTGCGGTCGTCCCTGTCAACCGCTTCGTCCTGATGGGTGCCGCCCTCGTCGTCCTGGTGCTGCTGCGCCTCTTCCTGAGCCGTACCCGGTACGGCCTGATCGTCCGGGCCGGGGTCGAGGACCGCGCCATGGTCACGGCCCTCGGTATCGATGTGCGTCGCGCGTTCACCCTTGTCTTCGCCATCGGCGGTGCCGCCGCCGCGCTCGGCGGCGCGTTGGCCGGCCTCTACTTCGGTTCGGTGAACCCCGGTCAGGGCACCGGTCTTCTGATCTTCGCCTTCGTCGTGGTCGTCATGGGCGGCATGGGCTCTGTCACGGGCGCCGCCGTCGCCTCCGCGGCAGTCGGGCTCGTCCAGCAGTTCGCCAACTACTACACCGCCGCCGGGCTGGGCGATCTCTCCGTCGTCGTACTCCTCGCCGTACTGCTCCTCGTACGGCCCCGCGGACTCACCGGGAGGCTCGCGTGACCGCCAACTCCTCGATCACGGGCACCGAGAGCCCGACGGGCATCTCAGTGCCAGTGCCCGGCAGTGCTTCTGACGGAGATTCTGGAACAACCGACCGTGGGCGCACCATCCCTCGAACAGGTGAATCATTCAGTGATGGCTCGACCACGCTCCGTCGAGCACTACGCTGGTGGCCGATCGCTCTGCTGATCCTGTTCCTTGTCATCCCCTACAGTGCGTCTCCCGTCCCGGGGCTCCTCGACGGCCCGCTCGGCAGCCCCGGCAGCCTCCAACTGATCGCCCTGTGCCTGCTCTACGGGGCCCTCGCCACCGGCTACGACCTGCTCCTCGGCCGGACGGGCCTGCTCTCCTTCGGCCACGCCCTCTACTTCGCGGCAGGTCTCTACTGCACCGACCTGGCCATGCTCGAACTCCGCCTCCCCCTGCTGCCGGCCGCCGCCGCCGGCATCGCCTGCGCCACCCTGCTGTCCCTGCTGCTCGGCGCCGTCAGCCTCCGGGTGACCGGCATCGGCTTCTCCATGGTCACCCTCGCCTTCGCCCAGGCCGGGGCGATCCTCGTCCAGCGCAACCCGGGGGGCCTCACCGGCGGCGAGGAGGGGCGCGCCGCCCCCGCCGACCTGCTGCCGGCCTCACTGGTCGGCATCGGCAACACCGCCAACCTCTACTGGATCGCCCTCGGGTACCTCGTCCTCACCCTGGCGGTCGTCCACTGGACCGTCGGCTCCCCGATCGGCCGGGTCTGGGCCGGCATCCGGGAGAACGAACGGCGCGTCGAGGTGCTCGGCCTGCGCCCGTACGGCTACAAGCTGATCGCCTTCGTGGTGGCCGGGACCCTGGCGGGCGCCGGCGGAGTCGTCCACCTGCTGCTGACCGGCGGCGCCACCCCGCAGGCCGCGACCTCCGACGCCACCCTCGCCCTGCTGGTCATGGTGGTGCTCGGCGGGTCCGGCAGCCGCTGGGGGCCGCTGCTCGGCGGCGTCCTGTACACCTGGGCCGGCCACCGCCTCGGCGACCTCGCCAACTCCTCCGCCGTCGCCGACCTCCCCGCGGTGCTGCGCGTGCCGCTCTCCCAGCCGCTCTTCCTGCTCGGCGGCCTGTTCGTCGTCGTGGTCTACCTGCTACCCGGCGGCCTGGCTAGACTGCCGGCCCGCCTGCGCGCCGCCCGCGCCGCCTCGGCCGTGTCCGCCCGCGCCGGCTCGACCGTGCCCGCCCGTACCCGTGGAAGTGAGGCAGCGTGAGCATCTTCGGAGGCCCCGTGCACGACGAACTGACCGTGCCGGTGCCCGGCGGCGACCTCGCCGTCCTGCGCTGGCCGGCGCGGGAGCCCGACGCCCCCACGGTGGTCGCCGTCCACGGCATCACCGCCAACGCCCTGGCCTGGGGCGAGGTCGCCGACCGCCTGGCCGGCCGGGCCACCCTGGTCGCCCCGGACCTCCGGGGCCGGGCCGACAGCCGCACGGTCGACGGACCGTTCGGCCTCGCCCGGCACGCGGACGACGTGGCCGCCGTCATCCGCACCCTGGACCTCGGGCCGGCCCATCTGGTCGGCCACTCGATGGGGGCGTGGGTCTGCGCCCTCGCCGCGGTGCGCCACCCCGGCGCGGTGCGCCGCGTCCTGCTGGTCGACGGAGCCGTCAGCTTCCCGCTCCCGCCCGGCGTCCACGAGGACGACGCGCTGGCGGCGGTGCTCGGCCCCGCGCTCGCGCGGCTCTCCATGACCTTCCCGGACCGGCAGGCGTACCGGGAGTTCTGGCAGGACCACCCCGCCTTCGTCGACGAGTGGACCGCCCGCATGGACGCCTACACCCAGCGCGACCTGATCGGGACGGAGCCGGAACTGCGCTCCTCCTGCGTCCCCGAGGCCATCCGGCAGGACGGCCACGAGGTGCTGCTCGACAAGGAGGCCGCAGCCGCCGTTCACCACCTGTCCTGCCCCGCCGAACTGCTCTGGGCCGAGCGCGGACTGCTCAACGAACCGCAGGGCCTCTACGACGAGGCCCGCCTCGGGTCGGCCGGCCTGGACGGGACCCGGGTCCCGTCCACCCCTGTGCCCGGCACCAACCACTACTCGATCATCGGTGGCGCGGCCGGCGCCGACACCGTGGTCGACCGGCTGCTCCGAGGGTCGGCGACGGCCTGACGACCGCCGACACGCGAAGGCGGCCCCCGTCCGCGACGAACGACGGGGGCCGCGCCATCCACACCTGCCACACCTGGGGGTGCCGCCGGACCTGCCTCAGCCGGCCGTCCCCAGGAAGCCGCCCCAACCGCCCGTCGGGGCCTTGCCCACGCCCAGGGTGCGGAGCTTGCGCAGCGTCGACTGGTCCTGGACCTCCAGCCACTCGACCAGCTGCCGGAACGAGACCAGCCGGACGTCCGGCTTGCCCGCGATCGCCTTCATGGTGTCCTCGACGGCGTCCATGTAGATGCCGCCGTTCCACTGCTCGAAGTGGTTGCCGATGAACAGCGGCGCCCGGTTGGTGGTGTAGGCCCGCTCGAAGCCCGCCATGTAGGCGTCGTGGGCCTGGCCGCGCCACTCCGCGTACTTCGACGGATCGCCCTTGGTCGAGCCGTGCGACTGGTTGGCCAGGATGTTGTAGTCCATCGACAGCACCTGGAAGCTGTGCCCGGGGAACGGGATGCCCTGCAGCGGGAAGTCCCAGATCTTCCCGTCCTGGACCTTCTGCGGCCAGATCTGCAGCCCGCCGGGCGAGCTCGCGTCGTACTTCCAGCCCAGCTTGGCGGCGGTCGGCAGCAGCCCCTTCTGGCCCTGCAGGCAGGGCGTGCGACCGCCGATGAGCTCCTTCTTGTAGTCGAAGGGCAGCGGATCGACGTCGGTGAAGCCGGTGTTCGTCCGCCACTGGGTGACGAAGGACACGGCCTGCTGGATCTCGTTCTCCCAGTCCTCGGGGGACCACTTGTTCACGGCGTTGCCGTCGTCGGGCTGCCGGGCGCAGAAGTGGCCGTTGAAGTGGGTGCCGATCTCGTGGCCGGCCAGCCAGGCCTGGCTGATCAGCTTGACGGTGTTGCGCACCGCGTTCTGGGAGAGGAACGGGATGTCCGAGGCGCCGACGGGGTGGCGCGGCGGGTGGTAGAGGCTCGACTTCTCCTTCGGCACGGTGTAGATGCCGGAGAGGAAGAAGGTCATCGACGCCTTGAGCTCGTCGGCGAGCTTCAGGAACCGGCTGAACTGCCCGTCGTCCGTGGCGCCGGCGCCGTCCCAGGAGAACACCACGAACTGCGGCGGCTGCTCACCGGGCTTGAGCTTCTCGGGCTTGGGCTGGTTCGGCTGGGCCCCGGTGTCGGCCGTCGAGCCGTCCCCCAGCGGGGTTCCCTTGACCGGCTTGCCGGTGGCGGTGCTGCCGGCGCCGTCCCCGGACCCGCCGCCCGGCCCGTTGGCCTTGCCCTTGGAGCCGCCGCCACCGGAACACGCGGCGACGGCCCCCAGCGCCGCGGTGGCCGCCCCGGCGCTCAGCACAGTCCTGCGCGAGATGCTGCTCATGGTCTCCCCTGCCCGCGTGGTGCCCGCACTCAGCAGACGTCCGGACACCGAAGAGGCATCCGGACGCGCCGACATAATCGGACAATTGATCTGTATTGCTGCCCAAGGATGTCATGAGCGCTCAGGTCGGTACAGCGCGCCTGTCCACCCTCAGGTCACCACGCAGGTCATACCCGCGACGGCTCCACGGGAGCGCCGACTGTTGCGGTCCTGAGACAGATCGCCGGACCGACGCGCGGTCAGAGCGGTTCGGGGGACGTGCCGTGCCGGGAGTGCCGTGCCGGCAGGGCCGTGAGAGGAGTGGCGGGGCGGGCGTGGCAGGGCAGGCGTGGCAGGGCAGAAATGGCAGAGCCGCAGGAGGTGTCGGCGAGCGGGTTCAGCAGGCGGCGAGCGCCGCGCGGCGGCGCCGACGGATCACGCGGGCGATGCTGCCGCTGATCAGGGTCGCGGCCGCGCACGAGACGGCCAGGCTCAGCCAGGCGGTGTCGAACCAGTGGCTGTTGAGCCAGCCCAGGCTGACGATGTACGCGGCCCAGACGACGGCCGCCAGCGCGGACCAGCGGAGGAAGATCCGGGACGACGCCGGCGAGTGGCCGACCGCCAGGTCGATGACGGTGCGCCCGGCCGGGACGAACCGGGCGACGATCACGATGACGGCCGCGGCGCGACTGGTCCGCTGCGCCAGGCCGGCCTGCATCCGTTCCACGCTCGCCGCCAGCTCCGGGCGGCGGGCCAGCCGGCGCCGTACGGCCGGGGCGCCGCGGCGGGCCAGGTGCAGCAGCAGGAGGTCGCCCAGGAAGGAGGCCACGGCCACGCCGAAGCCCAGCAGCAGCGGCGCGCCGTCGACCTCGGAGGTCCGGAGCACGGCGAGGATCACCAGCGTCCCGCTGGGAAGGAAAGGAAGGAAGGCGTCACCGAGCACGGCGCAGAGCGCCAGTGCGCAGATCCACGACGGGCCGAGTACGGCTGCGGCGTTCAAGGTCGAACTCCCTCCAGACCGCCCGGGGGAGAGCAGTGCTGCAAGGAGTAACGCTAGCGAGTCGAACTTTCATGCCATGAAGCACCCCCCGTGTGGCACGGCTCACGGCCCTGATCGCCGGCCTGCCCGACCGTCCGGGCCCGGTGTCCGGCAGGCCCGGTGCGCATGCCACGAGCCCCCGGGGCGGGGTGCCGCTCCGGGGGCTCGCGGGGACCGCCGGTGCTGGTCCAGCCCGGTGGTCTTCGTCAGGAGCGCGGTGATGCATGCACCGCACTGGTGAGCAACTCTGCCGGATCGCCGCTTCTGACGCGACATCAGAAGCTGGCGAGTTCCCGCGCTGGCACGAAGTCGCCAGGATCGGCTTCGTTCGGCGGGCCGACCGGCGCATCGCTCCGGGGGCGCGCGAAATCGGGTTCGGGAACGAGGGAACAGGTCCGCCCGGATCCGGGTTGTCCCCCGTCGTCGGTCGTCCGATCGGCGACCAGGAACCCGCGGCGACCAGGAGGACGGGCGGCATGAGCGGCGAGCACACCGGCGGAACGCAGGACCACACGGAGACGGCACCGCCCGGCGCGGACCCCGTGCGCGCACGGGCCCGCGGGTCCGCACCCGCCCCGCTCTCCATCCTCGACCTGGCCACCGTCGGCGCCGGCTACTCGCCCGCCGACGCCCTCGCCGCCACCACCGAACTGGCCCGTGCGGCCGAGGGCTGGGGCTACCACCGCTTCTGGGTCGCCGAGCACCACGGCATGCCCGGCGTCGCCAGCTCGAACCCGGCGGTGCTGCTCGCCCACCTCGGAGCGCACACCCGCACCCTGCGCCTCGGTTCCGGCGGCGTGATGCTCCCCAACCACGCCCCGCTGACCGTCGCCGAGCAGTTCGGCCTGCTGGAGGCCCTGCACCCCGGGCGGATCGATCTCGGACTCGGCCGGGCGCCCGGTACCGACCAGGCCACCGCCCGGGCCCTGCGCCGCGGACTCTCCGACGGCGCCGAGGACTTCCCGCAGCAGCTCGCCGAGCTCACCCACTTCCTCGACGGCGACTTCCCGGACGGCCACCCGTACGCGCGACTGCGGGCCGTTCCGCAGAGCACCGCCCGGCCGCCGATCTGGCTGCTCGGCTCGTCCGGCTTCAGCGCCCGGCTGGCCGGCCGGCTCGGCCTGCCGTTCGCCTTCGCGCACCACTTCAGCGCCGCCAACACGGTGCCGGCCCTCGACCTCTACCGCAGTTCCTTCGAGCCGTCCGACGTCCTGGACGAGCCCTACGCGCTGATCGGTGTCAGCGCGGTCGCCGCCGACCGGGAGTCCGACGCGCTCCGCCTCGCCCGGTCCGCCGGCCTCGCCATGCTCCGGCTCCGGCAGGGCCGCCCCGGGCTGATCCCCACCCCCGACGAGGCCGAGTCCCACCCCTACACGGAGATGGAGGCGGATTTCCTGGAGAGCTGGCTGGGCAATGTCGTCCTCGGCACCCCCGGGCAGGTGGCCGACGGCCTGGAGGCCCTCCGCAAGCGGGTCGGCGCCGACGAGCTCATGGTCACGTCGCACATCCACGGCCACGAGGCCCGCCGTCGTTCCTACGGGCTGATCGCCGAGGCGTACGGGCTGACCGTCGCCCCGTCCCCGCGCGGCTGACCACCGCCGGGCGGACGTCCCGCGCGGCTGACCCATCGCCGGGCGGACGCCCCGCGTCGGCCCGCCTCATCGAGGGGGCCGACGCTCAGTCGGGGTAGGTCTCGCGGAGCATGTCCGCCACGATCTCGGCGTCGCCGGGCTTGGCGAAGTACCAGCCCTGGGCGGTGTCGCAGCCGGTGAGGCGGAGCCGCTCGGCCTGGGCGGCGTTCTCGATGCCCTCGGCGGTGACGGTCAGCCCGAGGGCGTGGGCGAGCTGCACCATGGCGCCGACGATCTGCTCGTCCGCCTCGGTGCGGCGCGCCCGGGCGCCGTCGGGGTCGGGGGAGGAGGACCGGCCGCCGGGAAGACCGGGCGACCCGGCGTCGCGGAAGGCCTCGACGAAGGTGCCGTCGAGCTTGAGGACGTGCACCGGGAGCCGGGAGAGGTAGGCGAGGTTCGAGTAGCCGGTGCCGAAGTCGTCGATCGCGATCCTGATGCCCATGTCTGCGAGGGCCTGCAGCGCCTGGATGGGGCGCCCGCCGGGGCCGAGCAGGGCGCTCTCGGTGATTTCCAGCTGGAGGAGTCCGGCCGGGAGTCCGGTCCGTTCGAGGACCTCCGCGACGTCCGCGACGACGTCGGAGTCCCAGATCTGACGGGCGGCCAGGTTGACGCTGACGAAGGTGTCGGCGTCCGGGAACTCCGCCAGCCAGCGTCTCGCCTGTCTGCAGGACTCCTCCAGCACCCACTTGCCGAGCGGCACGATCGCCCCGGACTCCTCGGCCAGCGGGATGAACCGGTCGGGGGAGAGGGTGCCGTACCGGGGGTGCCGCCAGCGGACCAGCGCCTCGGCGCCGTGCACCAGCCCGTCCGAGAGCCCCACCAGCGGCTGGTACTCGACGGTGAACTCACCGCGTTCCAGCGCCGGCCGCAGGGCGGTGGACAGCAGCTGCCGGGTCAGCTGGTGGGCGCCGCGGGCCGGGTCGTACAGCGTCCAGCGGGCGCGGCCGTCGGCCTTGGACCAGTAGAGGGTGGAGTCGGCGTCCTTGAGCAGGTCGGTCGGTGAGGTGCCCTCGACCGGGCGCTCCACCACACCGACCGAGGCGGTGACGGCCAGCCGGTGGCCGCCGATCTCGAACGGCTTCTCCAGGGCCTTGATCAGCCGGCCGGCGAGCGAGGTGAGCTGCTCGGACCCTTCGCTCTCGGTGATCAGGACGGCGAACTCGTCCCCGCCGAGCCGCGCGACGAGCTGCCGGTCGCCACGGGCGAAGCCGTTCTCCAGACGGGCCGCCACCGCGACCAGCAACTGGTCCCCGACGTGGTGGCCGAGCGTCTCGTTGATCACCGCGAAGCCGTCGAGGTCGAGATAGCAGAGGCCGATCCGCGGCCGTCGGTCGCCGTCGGCCCGGTCGGGCCGGGCTCCCGTCCTCGTAGCACCGTTCACGGTGCCCTGGACGACACCCTTGAGGGAGCCGTTCGCGGCGCCGTTCCGCGGTGGCCCCGACGCGCCGTTGAGCGCCGCCGCGGCCGAGGTGAGCACGGCCCCCGCCGCACCCGGTCCCTGCCGGGTCCCGGCCCGACCGCCGTCCCGCCGACCGTCGTCCGTCCGACTGCTGTCCGCCCTGCCGCCGTCCGTCCGGATACCGACGGCGAGGAAGGCGGCCTCCAAGCGCTCGAAGAACAGCGTGCGGTTCGGCAGCCGGGTCAGCGGGTCGTGCAGGGCCTGGTAGGCCAGCCGGTCGCCGAGGAGCCGCTGCTCGGTGACGTCCTCGACCATGGCCAGGGTGTAGAGCGGATGCCCGGCACCGTCCCGGATCAGGGAGAGGGCCACCTTGCTCCACACCGAGCGGCCGTCCCGGTGCTTCAGCCGCTTCTCGACCCGCAGTCTGTCCCGCTTGCCCTGCACCAGGTCGCGGTAGAGGCGGCGCGGGGTGTCCTCGGGCTCGATGATCTCGTGGATGTGGGTGCGGGTCAGATCGGAGGGCTCACGGCCCAGCATCGCCGCGAAGGCGGGGTTGGCCTCGATGATCCGGTCGTCCGCGTCGATCAGCGCCATCCCGATGCCGGCGTCCGCGAACGCCGCGCGGAACCGGGACTCACTGGCCCGCAGCGCGGCCAGCAGACGTCCGGTGCTGCCACCGACCGGCCCGGCGCAGGTGGGGCAGGAGAGCAGCGGCTCGACCGGCACCGGTGGCTCGTCCGCCGACTCCGACACGGGCCGCGACGCCGGCTGCGACGCCGGCCGCAACCCCGTCTGAATCCCCGGCTGTTCGGCCTCCGCCGAGTCGTCGGGCGCGCTTCCGTGCGGGCGGCCGGACGACGGTGCGGGGCTGTGCTGCTCGGAGCGCCCGGGCGGTGCGTGCGGGGGTTCGGGGCGGCCGGGGCGCGCGCGGCTCGACTCCTCCTGCCGCACACCCGTGTGATGTGCGTCGACCCCCTCGTTTCGCCCCGGCACGGCATGCTCCCGTCCGCTGCTCCCGCTGATCCGGACGGCTGCCGTAGTGCAGTTGTCCGCGTTCACGGCGGTCCACGCCCCAGTCCGATCCAACCCCTCGATCGAACCCCTCGGGTCGGGCCACCGCCGCCGATCATAGGCGTCGAGAAGAACCGGCGGCGACCGCCGCGAGGGTGATTCGCCGGGTTTCTGACGGGACGTGAGCGTGCAGCGCGACGCCCCCGGTCGGCGCCGTGGGGCGGCGGCCGGGGGCGAGTGCGCATACGGCCTGCTCGTCCGGTGTGCGGACCGGCGAACGGGCTCCCGGTGGGAGGGCGGCGGCCGCCCCGGCGCCCGGCCGCCCGGAGCCGTCCGGCGAATTTGCGCCGGTGGCGCCGACGGCGTGTCGCGGGCCCCCGGACGGCCTATCGAACGGCGTACCGGTCGCCGGCGAGGCCGGCAGCCGGTCCGGTCGCCGGGCCGATCGGGCCCGGCGACCGAGTCCGTCCGGCGGTCAGGCCAGCTTGGCGGTGAGGGTGATGGTGGTGCCGGTGAGGGCCTGGCTCACCGGGCAGTTGGCCTTGGCGTCCTCGGCGGCCTTGATGAAGCCCGCCTCGTCGAGGCCGGGCACCTCGCCGGTGACGGTGAGGTGGATGCCGGTGATGCCGGTGCCCGGCTGGAAGGTGACGTCCGCCTGGGTGTCCAGCTTGGTGGGCGGCGTGCCGGCGCGGGCCAGGCCGTTCGAGAGGGCCATGGAGAAGCAGGAGGAGTGGGCGGCGGCGATGAGCTCCTCGGGGCTGGTCTTCCCGTTCGGGGTCTCGGCGCGGGCCGGCCAGGACACCGGGTACTCCCCGATGCCGGAAGAGGCGAACGTCACCACGCCCTTGCCCTCGAGCAGGTTGCCTTCCCACGCGGTGCGTGCGGTACGGGTGGTTGCCACGATCAGGTACCTCCTGTGCTGGAAGAACTGCTGGGTCGTCACGTCCTGTGGCGCCGCGCCCAGCCTACGCGGCGAGGGCCCGCCCGACCGGTGCTCCGCCGCACCCGCCACGCGGGACCGTTCCGATGTCCGGATGGTGGACGCCTGGTCCGAACGGTGGGAGTTCCGAGGGTCTCCCCTGTTAGATTTGCCGAGGCCCGCGCCGGTCTCCGGCCGTCGGGCACGTCCAGCCCCGCAAGCTCCGGAGCGATCATCCGATGACCGATCAGCCCACCGATTCCGCCGCCGACGCCGTGGCCGCCGATGCCGCTGCCGCGGACGCCGAAGGCGCGATGGCGCAGATCGACGAAGCGGTGCGCGCCGAGCTGACCAGCCTGCGCGAGAGCATCGACAACATCGACGCGGCCGTCGTGCACATGCTGGCCGAGCGGTTCAAGGCGACCCAGCGCGTCGGCCGCCTCAAGGCCGACCACAAGCTGCCCCCGGCCGACCCGACCCGGGAGCGCGAGCAGATCGCGCGGCTGCGCGACCTGGCCGCCGGCGCCCACCTCGACCCGGTCTTCGCCGAGAAGTTCCTGAACTTCATCATCGCCGAGGTCATCCGGCACCACGAGGCGATCGCCCGCTCCTGACCGGGAGTCCATCGCGCCGGGCGCCCGCGCCGCCGTGCCGGGGCCCATCGCATTGGGCGCCGGGCCACCGCGGCTGCCGTCCTGTCCGGATGTCGGCTGAGGCTAAAGGCGGGATTTCCCGTGGGCGGCACACGGCGCTAGCGTGCTGTTCTCTTCTCGACCGGCGATCGCGACGCACCGGCGGGGCAGTCACCGCGCCGGCCCGCCGGGGCCCGGTGCGGCCCGGCGCCCGGCGGTGGCGCGGAGGGTGGCACTGCAGATGACCAGCTACGTGGGTACGCCGGACGCGGAGCCGTCGACCGGTCCCGAGCCCTCCCCGCGTCCGGACGCCGAGGGCGGGTCCGGGGCCCCGACCGGCCGAGCTCCTCGTGAGCGCGGACGGCGCCGCTGGCCCTGGTGGGTCGAGCTGCCGGTGATGGCCGCCGTCGGCCTGGTCGTGGCCCTGGTGATCAAGACCTGCCTGTTCCAGGTGTTCACCATCCCGTCCGGCTCCATGGAGAACACCCTGCGGATCCACGACCGGGTGGCCGTCAACAAGCTGGCCGTCCTCACCGGCTGGGAGCCGAAGCCGGGCGAGCCGGTGGTCTTCCGCGACCCCGGGAACTGGCTGCCGCCGCAGGCGGACACCTCGGGCACGCTGCCCGGCGCCTTCGACGCCGTTCTGAGCTTCGTCGGCCTGCTGCCGCCGAAGGACGACAACTACCTGGTCAAGCGGGTCATCGCGACGGGCGGCCAGACCGTCCAGTGCGCCGGGACGGTGCTCCGCGTGGACGGCCACCCGGTGGCGGAGCCGTACCTGCACGCCGGCGACGACTCCTGCTCCGGGCTGGACTTCGGCCCGGTCACCGTGCCGCAGGGGTACGTCTGGGTGGAGGGCGACCACCGGAGCAACTCCGCGGACTCCCGCTACCACCGGGACGGGCCGGGCGACGGCGCCGTGCCGGTGGCGAACGTGGTCGGTCCGGCGGCGGCCGTGGTCTGGCCGCTCGGCCATGTCGACTGGTTCGGCTGGTCCGGCCGCTGAACCCGGGCCGGCCTCGCGGCCGGTCCCACGGCCGGCCGCCTCAGCCGGTCAGGCCGACTCCCGCACGGCGTCCCCGCGGACACCCTCCGCCTCCGTGCCCCTGTTCCCCGTGCTCCCGTCTCCGGTGCCCCCGCCCGACGCGACGGTGCGCTCCGGCGCGGACACGGGCTTGCTGGTCTGCGCCGCGAAGGCGCCCGCCAGCACCAGCAGGCCGCCGAGCAGTTGCGGCGTGCCGAGGTGTTCGCCGAGCAGCACCCAGGCGAGGACGGTGGCGACCACGGCCTCCAGGTTGGCGACCACGCCGGCGACCGGCGGCGAGAGGTGCTGGACGGAGACCACGCCGGTCAGGTAGGCCAGCACCGTCGCGACCAGCACCATCCAGGCGGCGGGCAGCGCCGCGGGCAGGCTGTGGCCGTTCATGACGACCGAGCCGCCCAGCAGGCCCCAGTCGGCCTCCCACGGCCGGGTCAGGGCGGTGAGGAGGACGGCGCCGATGAGCAGGCCGTAGGCGCTGACCGCGATCGGGTCGATCGGCTTCTCTCCGCGGCTGCCGGCGTCGGCGAGCACGAAGTAGCCGACCTGGCAGCAGGCCGCGCCGAGGCCGAAGAGCACGCCGACGGCGTCGAAGCCCAGGCCGTTCCAGACCTCGACGACGCAGGCCAGACCGGTGACGGCGACACCGGCGCCGATCACGGCCCCGCGCGAGACGGGACGGCGCTGCACGAACTTCACGTACCCGAGCAGCAGCGGCGGGCCGAGGTACTCGATGAGCAGCGCGACACCGACCGGGATGCGGGAGATCGCCGCGAAGTAGCAGGCCTGCACGCCGGCCACGGCCAGCAGGCCGAAGCCGAGCAGCAGCCCGGGCCGCTGGCGGACGGCCGCCCGGTGCCGGTAGGCGAGCGGCAGCAGGACCAGAGCGGCGCCGGTGACCCGCAGCCACACCACGTGCAGCGGGGAGAGACCGGCCTCGATCAGCGGTTTCGCGGCGGTGCCGGAGCCGCCGAACGCGAAGGCGGAGAGCAGCGCGAGCGAGAGACCGAGCGAGCGGAGGCTGCGGGTCGGGGAGGGTGAGGAGCTGTGCACCGACGCATTGTGCCAGTCCGTGGATGCACCTGGTAAGGCGCCATCTCACGTTATGGTCCTGTGCCCCCCCCCGGCGGTCGTTCCTCGCGATCGCTGCGGGGAGACACCGCCGCGGGCGGCGCTACCCCCGGCCGCCGGTCGTGCTCCCCGTCCCGCCGGAGCCGGAGCCGGAGCCGGAGCCGGACCCGGAGCCGGACGAGGTCCCGGAGGACGAGCCGCTGCCCGTCCCGCCCGATCCGGAGGAGCCGGTGCCCGTGCCGTAGCCGAGCAGCCCGCCCCCGCCGTCCGTCCCGCCGGAGCCGGTCGAGCCGGATCCGCCCGAGGTGCTGCCGGAGCCGCCGGTGGCGGCGCCCGGGCGGCCCGCACCCGGGGTGGCGCCCTTCGACGCCCAGGACCGCTCGGGCTCGCGCGAGGCGTCGCCGTCCCCGGCGGGAGCGCCGGCGGCCGGCGAGGACGGGGCGGCGGACGGCCCGGCCGAGGCACTGCCGGTCGGCGACGGTTCGGCCGGCCGCGAGCGGACCTGCTTCGGCGGCGTGAAGTCGGTGACCGGCTCGCCGGCCAGTGCGGCCTTCATGTAGGCGGTCCAGATCAGCGCCGGGTAGCGGCCGCCCGCGGCCTCGCCGGTGCCGCCGACGCCGTCCAGGGTGACCTGGGCGCCGGTCGCCGGGTCCTGGCCGAACAGGGCGACGGCCGTCACCAGCTCCGGGGTGTAGCCGACGAACCAGACCGACCGGGAGTTGTCCGTGGTGCCGGTCTTGCCGGCAGCGGGCCGGTCCAGGGCGGCCGCCCGCCAGCCGGTGGCGCCCGGGTCGTTGACGACGCCCGCCAGCGTGGCGGTGGTGGCCCGGGCCGCCTCGGTGCTGACCGCCTGGGTGGTGCTGTGCGCGGGCAGCGGCACCTGTTCGCCCTCCACCCGGACGGACTTCACCAGCCACGGGGTGATCTGCTTGCCGTTGTTGTCCAGGGCCGCGTACACCCCGGCCATCTGCAGCACGCTCGGGGTGGCCGCGCCGAGCGGGATCGACGGCACCGCGGAGAGCCCCGGGGTGTCGGCGGGCAGGCCGAGCGCGACGGCGGTCTTCCGGACGGTCTCCAGGCCGGTGTCCTGCGCGAGCTGCGCGTACACCGAGTTGACCGACCAGTCGGTGGCCTGCTGCAGGGTGATCTGCCCGTAGTCCTTGCCGCCCTCGTTCGGCGGGGCGTACGGCGTGCCGGTGCCGCCGCGGACGGACCGGCCGCTGGTGCCGTCGTAGACGGTGTCGGCGGTGATCCGGCGCCCGGCCTGGGTGCGGGCCTCGCTGTCCAGCGCGGCGGCCAGTGCGATCGCCTTGAAGGTGGAGCCGGCCTGGTAGTCCTGCCGGGTGGCGTTGTCGACCCAGTGCCTGGTGGCGTCGCTGCCGCCGTACAGCGCGACCACCGCCCCGGTCTTCGGGTCCAGCGAGACGGCGCCCGCCTGGACGTCGGCGTCCTTCTTGCGCTTCGCCGGGTCCAGGTTGTCGGTGAGCTGCTTGCGGACGGCGGCCTGCAGCTGCCGCTCCCGCTCGCCGTCCACGGTGAGCGTGATGGTGTAGCCGCCCTGGGCGAGCTGGGCGTCGCTGAGGATGTGCCGCGAGGTCAGGTAGTCGGTGGCGGCCGAGACCAGGTAGCCGGCCTGCCCGGAGAGGCCGGGCGCGCTCTTCGGCTCCTTCACCCCGGGGAAGGCGGTCGCGGCCCGCTCCTCGGCGGAGAGCCAGTGCTCCTGGACCATGCCGTCCAGCACGTAGTTCCAGCGGTTCGTCGCGTTCTGCTTGCCCTGCGGCGTGGCGGTGGCCACGTCGTACGCGCTGGGCGCGTTCAGCAGTGCGGCCAGGTAGGCGCCCTGGGCGGCGTCCAGCCGGTCGGCGTCGAGGCCGAAGTAGGCCTGCGCGGCCGCCTGGATGCCGTAGGCGCCGCGCCCGTAGTACGCGGTGTTGAGGTAGCCGGCGAGGACGTCGTCCTTGCTCTCCGTCGCGTCCACCTTGATCGCGATGAAGAGCTCCTTCACCTTGCGGGTGACGCTCTGCTTCTGGCTGAGGTAGGTGTTCTTGACGTACTGCTGGGTGATCGTCGACCCGCCCTGGGTGGCTTTGCCGGTCGCGGTGTTGAACGCGGCCCGGGTCAGGCCCTGCAGGTTGACGGCGCCCTCGTGGTAGAAGTTCCGGTCCTCGGCGGCCAGCGCGGCGTGCCTGGCGGCGGGCGAGATCCGGTCGAGCGGCACGTTCTGCCGGTTCGTCTGGCCGGTCCGGGCGATCAGCGTGCCGTCCGAGTACAGCCAGGTGTTGCTCTGCGCCGTCGCGGCGGCGTGCGCGTCCGGCACCCGCACGAGGGTCAGCCCCAGCGCGAACAGCCCGACCGCGAGCAGCACCGCCGTCACCGACCCGGCCAGCAGTGCCCGCCAGCCCGGCACCAGCCGCCGCCAGCCGGTGCGCCGCCCGGTCGTCCGGCGGCCGAGCCACCGTCCGCGGGGCGCGCCGGGACCGTTCTGCTGCGAAGTACGGGGCACCGGAGGTCCCTTCCTGCGAGCCCCGCAAAGGTCGCTCACCCGTCGGACGGCATGGACCGTCCCACCCTGCCTGATCGACTTGTCCGCCGTTAGGGACTTATGTCCCATATTTCCTACCGTTCCCTCACCTCGCGGCGGCCGCCGCGCCGACCGCCCCGGCGTCCACCTCGCTCGCGGCGCCACCACGACGGGCAGGTAGGGTGCCCGGACCCGTTCGCACGAGGAGCACCATGGCCCGCCCGAGCATCCTGTACGTGACCGACCTCACCTACCCGGCCCGCGGCCGGCGCTACGGCGACGAGGACGTCCACCTCTCCGCCGCGCTGCGCACCGACTTCACCGTCGCCCTGTGCCACCCGCTGGATGCGGCCGGCCTGATGGACTCCTTCGACGGTGTCGTGGTGCGCAACAGCGGCCCGGTGCTGCACTACCAGGAGCGGTACGACGCCTTCCGAGCCGAGGCGCTGCGGCGCGGCACCCGCGTGTTCAACGAGCTGACCGGCCGTGCGGACATGGCCGGGAAGCAGTACCTGCTCGACCTCTCGGCCGGCGGCCACCCGGTCATACCGACCGCGGGCTCCCCGGCCGACCTCGACCGCCTGCCCGACACCGCCGAGTACGTCGTCAAGCCGAAGCTCGGAGCCGACTCGATCGGCCTGGAGATCGTCGGCCCGGACCGGATCGCCGGGGTGGCCGCAGCCGGCGGCATGCTCGTCCAGCCGAGGATCGACTTCCGATACGAGGTGTCCTTCTACTTCGTCGACCGGGAGTTCCAGTACGCGCTGCACACCCCCGACAAGGACGCCCGCTGGCAGCTCGCCCCCTACCGGCCCGGCGCCGACGACCTCGCCTTCGCCCAGCACTTCGTCGACTGGAACACCATCGACCACGGCATCCAGCGCGTCGACGCCTGCCGCACCGCCGACGGCGAACTGCTGCTGGTCGAACTGGAGGACCTCAACCCGTACCTGTCGCTCGACCTGCTGGAGGACGACCGGCGGGAGTCCTTCACCGCCGCCCTCAAGGACTCCGTCCACCGCCTGCTGGCCCGGTAGCCGCGTGCCCGCCCCGGCCGGGGGCGGCCCGTGCCAGGGAACGCCGAAGGCCCCCCGCTTCCGCGAGGGGCCTTCGACCGTCTGTGCGCCGCCAGGGACTCGAACCCCGGACCCGCTGATTAAGAGTCAGCTGCTCTAACCAACTGAGCTAGCGGCGCCTGCTGACGTGGAAAACAATACACGGTCCCGAAGGGTGACCCGCACCACCCGCGTGCCCGCCCCGGCCGGGGGCGGCCCGTGCCAGGGAACGCCGAAGGCCCCCCGCTTCCGCGAGGGGCCTTCGACCGTCTGTGCGCCGCCAGGGACTCGAACCCCGGACCCGCTGATTAAGAGTCAGCTGCTCTAACCAACTGAGCTAGCGGCGCCTGCTGACCTGCGGAACATTACACGCAGCGGTGCGCGGAACGGAAATCGTGACGACCCGGTCACCTCGGGTCGTGGCCGACCGCGCGCCGGCAGGCAGCGCGGTGATCACGAGGCAGGCGCGGCACACGGGGCCGTGCGGAGAGACCGCCCCCGTGTTCCGACCTCCGCCTTGACCTTCCGCGTTGCCCGCAGACCGCCCATGTCGCCGTTCCAGTCGCCAGGGAATCTAGCGGGCCGACCGGCGGAGACGGGACACCTCGGCGGACACACGCCGCGCGGCACCCTCCTGTCACCCGGTTCGCGCACTCCGCCGTCAGCCGGGGGTTGACGGCTCGGCCCCGCGGCGGCGCCCCGCCCGCATACGTGCGCGCGGCCTGCGGGAATGCCAGGATCACGGGGCAGACCCGGTCCGAACTCCTCCGAAGGCGGGCACCATGACCAGCGATGCCGACCGGCCGCCGACCGGGGCGGCCGGCACTCCCGCGCACCTCCAGCACGCCCGGCCGGTCCGGCGGATGTCCCCGCGCGCCCGCAGCGAGCCGCACCGCACCGCCACCCCGCTGGAGCTCTTCTTCGACCTCTGCTTCGTGGTTGCCGTCGCCCAGGCCGGGGTCCAGCTCGCGCACGCCCTCGCCGAGGGCCACGCCGGCACCGGCGTCACGCGCTACCTGTTCGTCTTCTTCGCCATCTGGTGGGCCTGGATGAACTTCACCTGGTTCGCCTCCGCCTACGACGTGGACGACGTCCCGTACCGGCTCACCACCCTGGTGCAGATCACCGGCGTGCTGGTCCTGGCGGCCGGCGTGCCCCGGATGTTCCAGGACCAGGACCTGGTGCTGTCGGTGGTCGGCTACGTGCTGATGCGCTTCGCGATGGTCACCCAGTGGCTGCGCGCCTCCGCCTCCGAGACCGGCCAGGCGCGCACCGTGGCGCTGCGCTACGCCCTCGGCATCACCCTCTGCCAGATCGGCTGGGGGCTGATCCTGCTGGTGCCGCACAGCGCCTACCCGTACCTCATCCCGCTCGGCGTGCTGGCCGAGCTGGCCGTGCCGGTGCTGGCCGAGCGGACCACCCAGACCACCTGGCACCCGCACCACATCGCCGAGCGGTACGGCCTCTTCACCCTGATCGTGCTCGGCGAGACCGTCGCCGCCGCCACCCTCGCCGTGCAGACCGCGCTGGACGAGCACGAGGCCCTGGACGATCTGCTGCCGATCGCCGCCGGTGGCATCCTGCTCTGCTTCGCGGCCTGGTGGATCTACTTCGCGGAACCCTTCCACGGCCGGCTCCGCTCCAACCGGCAGGCCTTCCTGTGGGGCTACGGCCACTACCTGCTGCTCGGCGCGGCGGCCGCGATCGGGGCCGGCCTGGAGGTGACGGTGGAGTTCTCCGTCCACCAGGCGCACATCTCGGCCCGGGCCGCCGCTGCGGCGGTCACCGTGCCGGCCGCGCTGTACCTGGCCGCGGTCTGGGCGCTGCAGTCCCGGCACTTCAAGCAGGGCGCCGAGCAGGCGGTGCTGCCGGTCGCCGCGCTGGCGGTGCTCGCCTGCACCGCGCTCGGCCGGGACGCGGTGCTCGCGGCCGGCCTGGTCGCGGCCGCCGCCGTCGCCGTCGGCATCACCCTGCGCGCCCGCCGCACCGCCCGCCGCGCACCGGCCTGAGCGGCCCGGCCGTCCTGCGGCAGGCTGTCGGTGCCGGCTGCCAGGATGGCGGCACGCCCGTCCGCGCCCACAGATCGGCCACGTCATGTCAGCCGTCCCCGAGCAGCTCGCCGACCTCCCCTACGCCGAGCTGCTGAGCCCGCACACCGGTGGGCTGCGCAGCGACGAGCGCTACGACACCGTGCACTTCGACGGCGGCTCCCACGACGGCCGGGCGACCGGGGCCGGCTTCCTCGAGTGCGCCTTCACCGGCGTCGAGCTCGACGGCACCGGCCTGCGCACCGCCCGCTTCAACGAGGTCTGGCTGCAGGGCTGCCGCCTGGTCGGCGCCGACCTCGCCGAGACGGAGTGGCAGGACGCCTCGCTGCTCGGCTCGGTGCTCGCCGGGATCTCCTGGTACGGCTCGCAGCTGCGCCGGGTGGTGCTGCGCGGCTGCAAACTGGAGGCGATCAACCTGCGCGGTGCCGTGCTGCGGGACGTCGTCTTCGAGGACTGCCTGCTGCGCGACGTCGACCTCGGCGAGGCGAAGCTCACCGCGGTGTCGGTGCCCGGGTCCACGCTGGACGGGGTCCGGTTCGCCGGCGCCCGGATGGAGAAGGTGGACCTGCGCGGGGCCGTCCGCCTCGGCCTGCCCGACGCCCACCTCGGGCTGTCCGGCGCGGTGCTGAACACCGGCCAGCTGTTCGAGCTGGCCCCGCAGTTCGCGCACGCCCTGGGGATCGACGTCAAGGACTGAGCCGCCGGGCGCGGGTCGGCCCCGGGTTCAGAGTGCGGCGAGTTCCTCGGCGATCGCGTGCGCGCCCGACATCAGTTCCAGCGTGCGGCCGACCGCCGGGGCGGGCTCGGCCAACAGGGCGGCCAGCACCGCGGCGACGTCCGCCCGCGGCACCGCCCCACGGCCGACGTGCTCGCCGAGCCGGACGAGGCCGGTGGGCGCCGCGTCGGTGAGCGGGCCGGGGCGCAGCACCGTCCAGTCCAGGCCGGTCCGCCGCCGCAGATCGTCGTCGGCGGCGCCCTTGGCGCGCAGATAGGCGCCGAACACCGGGTCGGCGCCGTCGGGTGCGGAGGCGTCGGCCCCGATCGAGGAGATCATCAGGTAGCGGCGGACCTGCGCCAGCTCGGCGGCGTCCGCGAGCAGGGCGGCGGCCGCGCGGTCGACGGTGTCCTTGCGGGCGGCGCCGCTGCCCGGGCCGGCGCCGGCGGCGAACACCACCGCGTCCGCGCCCGCCAGGACGGCGGCGAGCGACTTTGCGTCCCCGGTCTCCAGGTCGAAGCGGACCGGCTCGGCGCCGCGTCGGCGCAGGTCGTCGGCGTGCTCGGGGCGCCTGATCAGTCCGACCGGGGTGTCCCCGCGGTCGGCCAGGAGCTGCTCCAGGTGCAGGGCGATCTGTCCGTGTCCACCGGCGATGACGATGCGCATGCCCGCCACGCTATCCCCGTTCACCCGCCGGTCGCCGGGCGACGCGGCGGCGAACAGTCCGTCAAACTTCCCGCACGGCCATGGCCATGGCACCCCGCCCTGCGTGACGATTCTCCGCGACCGATGGCACGGCAACGTGTTCATACAACATCACCAGAGACATCATCACCGAAGGGACGGCGGCCCGATGGCTGAGCTGAGTCGCAGGAAGTTCATGGCGCTGTCGGCGAGTGCCGCGGCGGGGGCCGCGGTGGCCTCCACCTCGCTGGGCGGCACCACCCGGGCCTCGGCGGCCGGCCTCAGCACCACCGGCACGATCGCCGACGCCCGGCACATCGTGATCCTCATGCAGGAGAACCGCAGCTTCGACCACTACTTCGGCACGCTGAAGGGCGTCCGGGGCTTCGCGGACCGCAGCGCCATCCAGATCGCCGGCGGTCACAGCGTCTTCAACCAGCCCAACGGCCTGGGCCGCCAGTACCCGTGGCAGTTCAGCGCCACCAAGCCGGCCGGCGGGGCGGACCCGGAGCGCCTGGCCCAGTGCAACGGCGACCTGTCGCACGCCTGGTCCGACCAGCACAAGGCCTGGAACGGCGGCAAGCTCGACTCCTGGGTCTCCGCCAAGGGCAACGTCCGCACGCTGGGCTACCTGACCCGCGCCGACATCCCCTTCCACTACGCGCTGGCCGACAACTGGACGGTCAACGACGCGTACTTCTGCTCGGTGCTGAGCGCCACCGGCCCGAACCGCACCTACCACTGGTCCGGCATGATCGACCCGGCCGGCACCGCGGGCGGCCCCGCCTACGACGGCGGCGACGAGTCCGGGCTGCGCTGGCAGACCTACGCGGAGGCGCTGGAGGCGGCCGGCGTCAGCTGGAAGGTCTACCAGAACGCCGCCGACAACTACGGCGACAACGCGCTCGCCTACTTCACCCAGTTCACCTCCGCCCCGGCGGGCAGCCCGCTCGCGGTCAAGGGCATGGGCTCCGTCCCGAAGAAGACGGGCAAGACCCCGGACGACATCGCCGCCGCGATCCGCGCCGACGTGGTCGCCGGCACCCTTCCGCAGGTCTCCTGGATCGTCGCCGACCAGGCGTCCTCCGAGCACCCCTACGCCACCCCGGCCGACGGCGCGCACTTCGTGCACATGGTGATGGACGCGCTCAACGCGGACCCGAACGTCTTCGACTCCACCGTGCTGTTCCTCAACTACGACGAGAACGACGGCTTCTTCGACCACGTCCCGCCGCCGGCGGCCCCGGTCGGCACGGCCGGCGAGTTCTACAACGGCACCAACATCGGCCTCGGCTTCCGCGTCCCGCTGATCGCGATATCCCCGTGGACCCGCGGCGGCTGGGTCAGCTCCGAGGTCTCCGACCACACCTCGGTGCTGCGCTTCCTGGAGAGGTGGACGGCCGCCATCGGCAAGCCCGCCACCTGCCCCAACATCAGTGCCTGGCGGCGGAAGGTCTGCGGCGACCTCACCGGCATGTTCGACTTCGCCAACCCGGTGTACGGCCTGCCCGCGCTGCCCAACACCGACGCCGTCATCGGCCTGGGCGCGTGCGGCCCGCTGCCCAACCCGGCGCCGGTCGACAACAAGCTGCCCCTGCAGGAGTCCGGCACCCGCCCGGCCCGCGCGCTGCCGTACCAGCCGAACGCCAACCTCGACCACCTGGAGTTCGGCTCCGGCGGCGCGATGAAGGTCTGGATCTCGATGGCCAACCAGGGCGCCGCCGGGGCCGCGCACTTCGCGGCCTACGCCAACGCCTACCGCAGCGGCGGCCCCTGGCAGTACACCGTGGACGGCGGTGGCGCCACCAGCGACTTCTTCAACTGCGGCACCGGCTTCGGCGGCGGCCCGTACGACTTGAGCGTGGTCGGCCCCAACCGCTTCCTGCGCCGCTTCAAGGGCGACGCCACCAAGCCCGGCAAGCTGGTCTCGGCCACCGCCTCGTACGCGAACGCGCCGACCACCGGCAAGCTCGCGCTCTGGTTCGCCTTCGCCAACACCGGCACCGCGCCGGTCACCTTCACCGTCACCTCCACCAACTACCGCACCGACGGCCCGTGGACGTACACCGTGCCGGCCGGCGGCACCGCCTCCGACTTCTTCAACGCGGTGGCCTACAACAACGGCTGGTACGACTTCACGGTGACGGTGGACTCGGACCCCACCTGGTCGCAGCGGTTCACCGGCCACCTGGAGAGCGGCGCCGCCAGCGTCTCCGGCTGAGCCGAACGGGGGACGCCCGCCCGCGCCGCGGCCTGCGGCGCGGGCGCTCCCGGTGGCATTCCCCGCGGCGTAGTGTGACAGTGAGGGAGGCCCAGGTCGGACCGCACGCGAGGAGGAAGACATGGGCATCTTCGACAGGTTCCGGCACAAGCCGCACGACGCGGCGGACCCGGCCGAGCGTGCGGCGCTCGCCCACGACGAGGCCGCCGACGCCTTCGGCGACACCGCCGAGAGGAGCCGCACGGACGCCCAGCACCAGGTCGAGCAGATGGAAGAGGACCGCCGGGCGGCGGCCGACATGACCGCCGAGGGCGATCCCTGGGACTGACCGCACCGACCGCGAACACCGATCCGCAACCGAGGGGCACGGCCGACGGCCGTGCCCCTCACGGCGTCCCCGGCACCCGGCCCGTGCGGTCAGGACCGCGGCGGCAGCGGTGGCCGCCGCAGGTCGGGCCGGGGTGTGTCGCCGGGCGGCGGCACCGCCGCGTGGTGCTCCGCGAGGAGCTCCATGGCGAGCTCCACCGCGGCCGCCAGGTCGGTGTGCTCGCCGCGGGCCCAGCTGTGCGGGGTGCGCAGCACCTCGACGTCCGGTTCGACGCCGTGGTTCTCCACCGACCAGCCGATGCCCTCGGTGAACCAGGAGGCGTTCTTCGGCACCGAGATCTGGGTGCCGTCGCCGAGGACGTGCCGTCCGGTCATCCCGACCACGCCGCCCCACGTCCGGGTGCCGACCACCGGCCCCAGCCCGAGCAGCTTGATGGCGGCGATGATGACATCGCCGTCCGAGCTGGTGGCGTGGTCGGCGAGGGCGACCAGCGGGCCGCGCGGCGCGTCCCTGGGCCAGCGCACCGGGTGCCGTCCGCGGGTGAAGTCCCAGGCCAGCACCCGGCGGTTCAGCTTCTCCAGGACGAGTTCGGAGACGTTGCCGCCGGCATTGCCGCGGACGTCCAGGATCAGCGCGGGCTTGGCCAGCTCGCTGCGCAGGTCCCGGTTGAACTGGGCCCAGCCCGAGCCGCCGAGGTCCGGGATGTGCAGGTAGCCGCACCGGCCGTCGCTGAACTCGCGGACCAGCTTGCGGCGTTTGACCACCCAGTCCTGGTAGCGGACGGGCCGCTCGTCGGTGAGCGGGGTGACGGCGATCCGCCGGATCCGCCCGGAGTCCTTGCACCGCAGGGTGAGCTCGACGGTGGTGCCGCCGGTGCCGGCGAGCAGCGGCGCGGGGCCGCGGACCGGGTCCGGCGGGCGGCCGTCGACGGCGATCAGCTCGTCGCCGTCCTGGAGGCCGAAGCCGGCCAGCGGGGCCCGGGCCCGCGGGTCGGAGGACTCGCCTGGCAGGATCCGGTCGACCAGCCAGCGGCCGTCCGGGTCCCGGTGGGCGTTGGCGCCGAGCAGGCCGAGCGGCTGCTGCAGCAGTTGCGGCCCCTCGCCGCGGCGCGAGGGCGTGACGTAGGCGTGCGAGGTGCCGAGTTCGCCGAGCAGCTCGCGCAGCAGGTCGGCGAAGTCGTCGGGGCCGGCGATCCGCTCCAGCAGCGGCTCGTACTGCGCGACCAGCTCCGGCCAGTCCAGGCCGCACATGTCCTCGTCCCAGAACTGGTCGCGGACGACCCGGGCGGCCTCGTGGTAGGCCTGCCGCCACTCGTCGGCGGGGTGCACGACGTGGGTGATCCGCCGCAGGTCGACGGTGATCGGGGAGCCGCCCGGCAGCGGGTGGAGCTTGAGCGCGCCGGCCGAGAACACCAGGACGGACCCGCCGTCGCCGGAGACGGAGAAGCCGTCCAACTGGTCGGCGACGGTGGAGCGGCTGCCGTGCGCGAGGTCGAAGTACTCCAGGGAGGGCTTGCCGGAGGTGTCGGTGGGGCTGGCGAAGGTCTGGCCGAGGGCGCCGGAGATCGGCCAGCGCAGCCAGAGCACCCCGCCGCGGACGGGCGCGGTCGCCGAGTACTTGGACGCGGTGACCGGGAAGGGCACCAGCCGCTTGGTGAGGCCCTCCTGGTCGACGGTGACGGTGCCGTCGCCGGTGGCCTCGTCCGGGTCCAGCCCGACCGCCGGGCGGCCCTCCACCGGCACGGCGAACGGGGACGGGGTGTCCGCGGCCAGCGGGACGAGGTAGGGGCGGCAGCCGAGCGGGAAGGACATGTCGCCGGTGTGCACGTCGTGCACCGGGTCGAAGCCGCGCCAGGACAGGAACACCAGGAAGCGGCCGTCCCGGGTGAACACCGGGTGCTCGTCCTCGAACCGGCCGCCGGTGACGTCGACGATCCGCTCCGCGGCGTCCACCCTGGCCAGCCGGATCGCCCGCAGCGACCGGCCGGCGACCGGCTGCGACCAGGTCAGCCACTGGGAGTCGGGGGAGAAGGCCGGACTGCTGACCGGGCCGAACTGGGAGGACGCCACCTCGCGGACCCCGCCGCTCTCGGTGGCGACCAGCAGCAGGCGCCCGTCCGAGGCGGCCACCGCCAGGTGGCGGCCGTCCGGGGCGGCGGAGAGCTCCTGGACCCGGCCGATCAGGCCCGCGGCGATCCGGCGGGACGGGCCGCCGCCGTCGCCGCCGCGGGCGGGCAGCGGCGCGATCTCGACGGCGTCCTCGCCCTCGGCGTCGGTGATCCAGGCGACGTGGCCGCCGAAGGCCGGCAGCACCGGCAGCCGGGTGCGCACCCCGGGGGTGTCGGCGAGCACCCGGGCCGGCCCCTCGCGGTGGGTGAGCCAGTACAGGCTGCCGCGGATGTTGACCACGCCGGCCCGGCCGGTCGGGTCGCAGACCAGGTCCTTGACGTTCAGCGCCGCCGACACCTGGTAGGGGCGGCGGCCGGCCCGGGAGCCGCCGAGCGGCACGTCGAGGCGGCGCGGGGCGGGGGAGTCCAGGCTGTCGAGCAGCCACAGGTCACCGGCGTGCTGGTAGACGACCCGGATGCCGTCGGAGGCCGCCTCGCGGGCGTAGTAGGAGGCGTGGTCGGTGTGCCGGCGCAGGTCGGAGCCGTCCGGGCGGCAGGAGTAGAGGTTGCCGACGCCCTCGTGGTCGGAGAGGAAGGCGATCCGCGGGTGGTCCGGCTCGCCGAGCGGCATCGGTGAGGCGAGGTGCCCGGTGTGCCCGGGCAGCAGCTCGCCGTGGTCGAGCCAGAGCCGTCCGGTGGCGCCGCCGCGGTAGCGCTTCCAGGCGGCCGGGCCGTGCGGGGCGGCGGAGGTCAGCAGCACGGTGTGCTCCAGCCCGACCTGGGCGTCGTTGACCGGGCCCCACGGCATCCGGCGGCCGGGGGCGCCGTCGGCCGGCAGCGCGTACGCCCAGGTGTAGTGGGCGAACGGCTCGTGGTACGAGGTCACGGCGAGGACCTGGCCGTTCGGGAGCCAGCCGCGGACCCGGGTGTCGTGGCTGCCCCAGTAGGTGAGCCGGACGGCCTCGCCGCCGTCCGCCGGGGCCGTCCACACCTCGGGGGTGAGCGCCTGCCAGCCGGTCCAGGCGACGGTGCGGCCGTCGGGGGAGAGCCGGGGGTGGCTGACCCGGACGCGGTCGCAGCTCACCCGCCAGGCGCGTCCGACGGTGCCGTCCGGGTGCAGCGGCGCCACCCACACGTCGTCCTCCGCGGTGAAGGTGAGCAGATCACCGCGAATGTGGGGGTACCTGAGATATCCGGACACTTCTCCATGGTTCGGCTGCCACCGGGGCCGCGCAACCCGCCGTTCTACTCGGCGTCCGGTGGCGGGCCCTGACGGTGCGCCGACTCCATTGACAGGGCCGCGGGAATTCCGCTTCAGTGGTCTAGTCCAAGAGTGGTCCAGTCCAATGCGGCGTCTCCTGCCGCGGCGGCTGCACGCCCGGCCGGCCCCCATCCGCGCCCGGACACCCCCACGTCTTCCGGCAGGAGCATCCCCCACATGCGCACTTCCTCAAGACCCTCCCACGCCGCGCCGCCCGGCCGCCGGCTGGTCGCCGCGGCCACCGCCTGGACGGTCGCCGCGGCCGGCGCCGTCGCCCTGACCCTCGGCCTCGCCAACTCCGCCAGCGCCGGCGAGTTCCTCGCCAACGGCGGCTTCGAGAGCGGCTCGCTGTCCCCCTGGAGCTGCACCGGCGGCACCGGCAGCATCGTCACCGGCCAGGCGCACATCGGCAGTTACGCCCTCGCCGGGGCCGCCTCGGCCAGCGACAACGCCCAGTGCACGCAGACCGTCGCGGTCGCCCCCAACACCACCTACACGCTGAGCGCCTGGGTGAAGGGCGCCTACGTCTACCTCGGTGTGAACGGCGGCACCTCGACCTGGACGCCGAGCACCGGCGGCGCCTACCAGAAGCTGTCGGTCGGCTTCACCACCGGCGCGAGCCAGACCAGTGCCACGGTCTTCACCCACGGCTGGTACGGCCAGGGCACCTACTGGGCCGACGACGTCTCGCTGGACGGCCCGGGCGCGCCCAGCCAGCCGCCGACCTCGCAGCCGCCGACCTCGCAGCCGCCCACGTCGCAGCCGCCCACGTCGCAGCCCCCGACCTCGCAGCCGCCGACCACCCAGCCGCCCGGCGGCGGACTGCCCGCGCACGCCCTGGTCGGCTACCTGCACGCGAGCTTCGCCAACGGCGCCGGCTACACCCGGATGGCGGACGTCCCGGCGTCCTGGGACGTGATCAATCTGTCCTTCGGCGAGCCCACCTCGGTGACCTCCGGCGACATCCGGTTCAACCGCTGCCCGGCCACCGAGTGCCCGACCGTCGAGTCCGACGCCGACTTCAAGGCGGCCATCGCCGCCAAGCGGGCGCAGGGCAAGAAGGTGCTGATCTCGATCGGCGGCCAGAACGGCCAGGTCCAGCTCACCACCACCGCAGCCCGCGACGCCTTCGTCTCCTCGGTCTCCTCGATCATCGACAAGTGGGGCCTGGACGGCCTCGACATCGACTTCGAGGGCCACTCGCTCTCCCTCAACACCGGCGACACCGACTTCAAGAACCCCACCAGCCCGGTGGTGGTCAACCTGATCTCGGCGCTGAAGACGCTCAAGGCCAAGTACGGCGCAGGCTTCGTGCTGACCATGGCCCCGGAGACGTTCTTCGTCCAACTCGGCTACCAGTACTACGGTTCCGGCCCCTGGGGCGGCCAGGACCCGCGGGCGGGCGCCTACCTGCCGGTCATCTACGCGATGCGGAACGACCTGACCCTGCTGCACGTCCAGGACTACAACTCGGGCTCCATCATGGGCCTGGACAACCAGTACCACTCGATGGGCGGCGCCGACTTCCACGTCGCCATGACCGACATGCTGCTCAAGGGCTTTCCGGTGGCCGGCAACACGGCGAACATGTTCCCGCCGCTGGCCGCCTCCCAGGTCGCCATCGGCATGCCCGCCACCACCAACGCCGGCAACGGCTACGTGGCCCCGGCCGAGGTCGACAAGGCGCTGGACTGCCTGACCAAGGCGGCCAACTGCGGCAGCTACGTCCCGCGCAGCGGGGCGCAGCCGAACCTGCGCGGCCTGATGACCTGGTCGATCAACTGGGACCGCTTCGGCGGGCAGGAGTTCTCCAAGAACTTCGACGCCTACTTCGGCTGACCCGCGGCGCCGGACCCGGGGCGACTCTGCCGCCCCGGGTCCGGCGTCCCTGCCCCGGGTGCCGGGGTGATCGTTGACGGCCCCGGGGCGGCGCCCGATAGTGGGGCAGTCGGACCACCACCAGGGGAGAGCCCATGACCGGCCCGCTCGTCCTCGGCCTCGACGCCGGCGGCACCGGCAGCCGGGCGGTCGTCGCCGACCTGCACGGCCGCGTCCTCGGCCGGGCCCGCGGCGAGGGCGCCAATCCGGTCGCGCACGGCGCGGCCGCGGCCGCCCGCGCGGTCGGCGCCACCCTGCGGGCCGCGCTCGCCGGCCTGGACCCGTCCGAGGTCGCGGCCGGTGTGGTCGGCCTGGCCGGCGCCCTGGTCGCCGAACCCGCACTCGACGGGCTCTGGCCCGAGGCCGGACTCTCCGTCACCCCGCGCACCACCAGCGACCTCGCGCTCGCCTACACCGCCGGCACCGGCCGCCCGGACGGCTCGGTGCTGATCGGCGGCACCGGAGCGGTCGCCGCCGAGGTCCGCGACCACACCCCCGTCCGGCTCGCCGACGGCCACGGCTGGCTGCTCGGCGACCTGGGCTCCGGCCAGTGGCTGGGCCGCGAGGCCGTCCGCCTCGCGCTCGCCGCCGTGGACGCCGACCGGCCGCTCACCGGCACCGCGGCGGCCGCCGCCGAGGCACTGGCCGGCCGGTCCGCCGGGGACGGCCTGCGGGCCGCCCTGCTGGGTGCGGTGTACGCCGAGCCGCCCGTCCGACTGGCCCGGCTCGCCCTGCTGGTGCTGGACGCGGCCGCCGCCGGGGAGGCTGCCGCGCTGCGGCTCGTCGAGGAGGCCGCCGACCACCTGCTGGTGACGCTGGCGACCGTTCGCCCGGCCGGCTCGGTGCTGCCGGTGGTTCTGGCGGGCGGGGTGCTCTCGTCGGGCACACCGCTGGCCGACGCCGTCCGCACCCGGGTCGCGCATCAGTGGCCGGAGGCCGAGGTCAGCGCCGCGGGCAGCACCGCCGGGGCCGCCGCCTGGCTCGCGGCCCGCGCCCTCGGCCGGACGGCCGCCACCGAGGAGCTCCACCGGGCGCTGGTCGCGGCCGACTGCTGACGGCCGCGGCCGGGGGGACCGCCGGGGGAGACCGGCCCCGGGAACGCCGAAGGCCCCTCGCTTCCGCGAGGGGCCTTCGACCGTCTGTGCGCCGCCAGGGACTCGAACCCCGGACCCGCTGATTAAGAGTCAGCTGCTCTAACCAACTGAGCTAGCGGCGCCTGCTGACGTGGACAACCATACACGCTCCCGCAGGTCGGACGCACATCCGTATCCACCCGGCGTTCAGTGGAGCTTCTCCCCGGCGGCCAGCATGGCCACGAACCGCTCGATCCGGCGGGCCCGGGTCTCCGGCCGCTTCGCCTCCTGCACCCGGTGGAGGATCGAGTACCGGTTGGCGCCGTCGAGCGCGGCGAAGTTCTCCGCCGCGGCCGGCACGGCGGCCAGCGCCGCGGCCAGGTCCTCAGGCACCGTCGCCGTCCGGGCACTGTCGTACGCCGCCGCCCAGCGGCCGTCCGCCCGGGCCCGCTCGACCTCGGCCAGGCCGGCGGGACGCATCCGGCCCGCGGCGGTCAGGGACTCCGCCTTCTCCCGGTTGATCTTCGACCAGCGGCTGCGGGCCGTGCGCGGGGTGAAGCGCTGAAGCCAGTACCGGTCGTCGAAGCCGCGCTTCTGACCGTCGATCCAGCCGAAGCACAGGGCGGCCTCCAGCGCCTGCGGGTAGTCCAGCGACACCAGCCCGGGGGCCTTCTTGCGGAGCTTCAGCCAGACCCCGGGGGAGGAGTCGTGGTGCGTGTCGAGCCAGGTCTCGAACTCCTCGGCGGAGTCGAAGGTGAGGGTGTCCGGCGATTCGGCCATGCCCGCAGTGAATCACGGGCCACCGACAGGTGACGCCCGCTCAGGCCCCGCGGACGGGCCCGGTCAGGCCCAGGGCCGCACCACCGCGAGCGCCCCGCCGCCCGCCGGCCGGTACGCGGCCGCCTCCGCGAGCGGCAGTACGGCGTCCGGCGGCAGCCGGAAGGCGCCCTCCTCCCACAGCTCCACCAGCTCGCCGAGCTCCGTGGACTCGGCCCCGCCCACCGACCGGCCGCCCGGCGCCGGAGTCGGCACCGCCACCCGCTCCGGCCCGCCCGCCAGCGCGGGCCAGAGCGGGGCGCTGCCCGGGCCGAGGGCGTCCAGCACCGCGTCCACGCCCTGCGGGGCGGCCGCCCGGGCCCGCTCGGCGAGCTCCACCCCGTGGCCGACCGGCACCGCCCCGGCCTCCCGCAGCGCGGCGTGCTCCCGCTCCGGCGCCACCGCCACCACCGCGGCGCCGCGCCGCAGCGCGAGGGCGACCGCCGCCCGTCCGGCCGCCGACCCGGCGCCGTGCACCAACAGGGTGCTGCCGCGCCGCACCGCGAGCCGGTCCAGGGCCGCCACGACGCCCGCCGCGGTGACCGGCAGCAGCGCCGCCTCCGCCCAGGGCATCGCCACGGGCCGGTGCGCCACCCGGTCGGCGTCCGCCGCCGCGTACTCGGCGCAGGCACCGGACGGGCAGTGGCCGAGCACCTCGTCGCCGACCTCCAGGCCGTACGTGCCGGGGCCGAGCTGCACCACCACGCCGGCGAACTCGGTGCCGGGGATCCCCGCCGGCGCGCCGGCCGTCGGCGGCAGCCCGGCCGCCTCCACCCGGACCAGCACCTGCCCGGGCCCGGCCCGCGGCACCGCCGCCTCGACCGTCCGAGGGGCGGCGGCCGCGCCGCCGGGGCCCGGGTACTCCAGCGCCCGCACCGGCCACCTCCGCTCCCGTCCGGCGCCCGGCGAGCCGCGCCAGGCGGGTGCTTTGTCACATTTATGCTGATCCGCGGGATGGCGGACCGCATGTCGCACGGACACCGCGGCGCACGGACACAGGGAGTCGACGGGTGGCCCAGCTGTCACTGCTCTTCCTGGTGCTGCTCGCCTCCGTGGTGACGATGCCGCTGGCCCGCCGGATCCACGTGCCGCAGCCGGTGCTGATGACCCTGCTCGGCCTGGCGATGGCGCTCGTCCCGCAGATCCCCAATGTGACGGTCGACCCGGACTTCATCCTGCCGCTGGTCCTGCCGCCGCTGATCTTCGCGGTGGCCCGCCGGTCCTCCGTCCGGTACTTCCGCGGCAACATCCGACCGATCCTGCTGCTGGCCGTCGCCCTGGTGGCGGTCACCACCACGGTGGTGGCCGCCGTCGCCGAGTGGCGGGTGCCCGGGCTGCCGCTCGCCGCGGCGGTGGCGCTCGGTGCGCTCGTCTCGCCGCCCGACCCGGTGGCGGCCGTCGCGGTGGCCGGCGCGGTCGGCCTGCCGCGGCGCCTGGTGGCCGTGCTGGAGGGCGAGGGCCTGTTCAACGACGTCACCGCGATCGTCATCTACTCGCTGGCCATCGAGGCAGTGGTCAGCGGACACTTCTCCACCGCGGACGCCGCGCTGCGGCTGGTGCTGTCCGCGGTCGTCGCGGTCGTCGTCGGGATCGCCCTGGGGTGGCTGAACACCTGGCTGGCAGCCCGCCTCGACGACCCCACCCAGCAGGTCGCGCTCAACCTGCTCGTCCCGTTCGCCGCCTACGCCCTCGCCGAGGAGGCGCACGGCTCCGGCGTGCTCGCCGTCGTGGTCTGCGCGCTGTACCTGGCCGACCGGGCCGCCGACGCGGACGACGTGTCCTTCCGGCTGGTCGGCAACGCCTTCTGGGAGATCGTCGAGATCCTGATCACCGGGGTGGCCTTCGGCCTGATCGGCCTGGAGCTCAGCACGGTGCTCGCCGACGTCCGCTCCAGCTGGCGCGGGATGCTCGGCGACACCGCCTGCGTGATCGCCGCGGTGGTGCTCGTCCGGCTGGTGTGGCTGCTGCCGGCCGCCTGGATCTCCGAGCGGCTCACCCACGGAGAGGAGGACACCCCGATCAGCTGGCGGGAGACGGTGGTGCTCTGGTGGTCCGGGATGCGCGGGGTCGCCACGGTCGCCCTCGCGCTCGCGGTGCCGCTCACCGTGCACGGCGGCGGACCCTTCCCGTCCCGCAGCGAGATCGTCTTCGTCGCCTTCTCCGTCGTGCTGTTCACCCTGCTGGTGCAGGGGCTCACCCTGCCCTGGCTGGTCCGGCTGCTCGGCCTGCGCGACCACCCGGACGTCCACGACGAGGCCCTGCGGGTGCTGCGCGGGCGCGCCGCCAAGGCCGGCCTGCACCGGTTGGAGGAGCTGGAGGAGGAGCGCCGGCTGCCCGTCGAACTCGTCGACCGGCTCCGCGAACGCCAGCACGACCGGCTCGCCCGGCTCTACCCCGAGCGGTACGAGGAGGAGGAGGCGGCCGAGGCCAAGCGCCGGCTCGCCCGCTGGCGCCAGGCGGCCGACGTCGAGCAGGAGATGATCGCCGCCTCCCGCCGGGAGGTGCTGACGGCCCGTGGGGAGCCCGGCGCCGACCCCGAGATGGCCGACCGGGTGCTGCGCGAACTCGACCTCCGCTCGGCGCGCAAGTGAGCGCGCCGCCCGGGGATAGGCTGGCCGCGGGCAAGGCCGTCAACGGAGTCGGCGCCACGCACCGTGCTGCCGCCGGACCTCGCGAACCCTCCCGCCGGGCCCTGCAGGTACTGCCATCCGGATGATTCAAGGAGCAACCGATGTCGGAGAACCTCCCCGGCTCTCGCATCCCCCTGGACCGAACCCCCCAGTGGGCCGCGCTGGCCAAGCACCGCGAGGAGCTGGGCGACCAGCACCTGCGCGGGCTGTTCGAGGCCGACCCCGAGCGCGGCAGCCGCTACACCCTCGCCGTCGGCGACCTGCACGTCGACTACTCGAAGCAGCTGGTGACGGACGAGACGCTCGCCCTGCTGCGCGACCTCGCCGCGGCCACCGGCGTCGCCGGGCTCCGGGACGCGATGTTCCGCGGCGAGAAGATCAACATCACCGAGGACCGCGCCGTCCTGCACACCGCGCTCCGCGCCCCGCGCGGCGCCGTGGTCGAGGTCGACGGCGAGAACGTCGTCCCCGCCGTCCACGCGGTGCTCGACCGGATGGCCGCCTTCGCCGACCGCGTCCGCAGCGGCGAGTGGACCGGCCACACCGGCAGGCGCATCCGCACCGTCGTCAACATCGGCATCGGCGGCTCCGACCTCGGCCCGGCCATGGCCTACGAGGTGCTGCGCTCCTACACCGACCGCGGCATCGACGTCCGCTTCGTCTCCAACGTGGACGGCGCCGACCTGAACGAGGCGCTGGTCGGCGTGGACGCCGCCGAGACGCTGTTCATCGTCGCGTCGAAGACCTTCACCACCATCGAGACCGTCACCAACGCGGTCGCCGCCAGGAACTGGCTGCTCACCGAGCTGCACGCGGACACCGACGCGGTCGCCAAGCACTTCGTGGCGCTCTCCACCAACGCCCAGGGCGTCGCCGACTTCGGCATCGACACCGCCAACATGTTCGAGTTCTGGGACTGGGTGGGCGGCCGCTACTCCTACGACTCCGCCATCGGCCTCTCGCTGATGATCGCCATCGGCCCGGAGCGGTTCCGCGAGATGCTGGACGGCTTCCACCTGGTCGACGAGCACTTCCGCACCGCCCCGCCGGAGCAGAACGTGCCGCTGCTGCTCGGCCTGCTCGGCGTCTGGTACGGCGCGTTCTTCGACGCCCAGTCGCACGCCGTGCTGCCGTACTCGCACTACCTCTCCAAGTTCACCGCCTACCTGCAGCAGCTGGACATGGAGTCCAACGGCAAGTCGGTGGACCGCGAGGGCCGGCCGGTGACCTGGCAGACCGGCCCGGTGGTCTGGGGCACCCCCGGCACCAACGGCCAGCACGCCTACTACCAGCTGCTGCACCAGGGCACGAAGATCATCCCGGCCGACTTCATCGGCTTCGCCCAGCCGGTCGAGAGCCTGCTGCCCGGCCTGGTCGCCCAGCACGACCTGCTGATGGCCAACTTCTTCGCCCAGACCCAGGCGCTGGCCTTCGGCAAGACCGCCGAAGAGGTCGCCGCCGAGGGCGTGCCGGCCGAGCTGGTGCCGCACAAGACCTTCCGCGGCAACCACCCCACCACCACCGTGCTGGCCGCCGAGCTCACCCCGTCCGTGCTCGGCCAGCTGGTCGCGCTCTACGAGCACAAGGTGTTCGTCCAGGGCGCCATCTGGAACATCGACTCCTTCGACCAGTGGGGCGTCGAGCTCGGCAAGGTCCTGGCGAAGCGGATCGAGCCGGTGCTGCTCACCGGCGAGGGCGCGGAGAAGCTGGACAGCTCCACCGCCGAACTGGTCGCCCGCTACCGCGCGCTGCGCGGCCGCTGAGCCCCCGCCCGAGGGGCCGCCCCCGATCGGGACGGCCCCGCGGGCCCGGGTGTTGACGGTGGATCAGCGACCGGCCGTCCAGCAGTTCGGGCAGCCGCCGGGCTGGTTCGACGGGCAGCAGGCCGACGGCGGCGACGTCGGCCCGGCCGAGGTGTGCGGCGAGGCCGAGGCGGTGGCGGTGGCCGGGCCCGGCGGCAGCGGGGCGCGGCGGGGCTCCGTGGAACGGGGGATGACGGCCAGCAGCACGATCAGCGCCGCGCCGCCCAGCACGGCCAGGACGACCAGCAGCCGGTGCCGCCACACGGCGATCCGGTGCGCGCGCAGCGCGGACGCCTCCAGGCCGGCGAGCTCGGCGCGGAGCCACTCCTCCCAGCCCGGCGGCGTACTGCGCGCGGGATCGTCGGGCGCCATGGACCGCGAGATTAGCAGTCGTGGACGCACCATGGAACGTCGAAGGCCCCTCGCTTCCGCGTGGGGCCTTCGACCGTCTGTGCGCCGCCAGGGACTCGAACCCCGGACCCGCTGATTAAGAGTCAGCTGCTCTAACCAACTGAGCTAGCGGCGCCTG
>NZ_JBFBJZ010000041.1:0-71774 GCF_040686255.1 Kitasatospora sp. NPDC085879
CAGCGACACCCGACCCCCTTGACCGACAACAAGCCCGATCCTGGCAGCCGGAACCATCCGCCATCACCGCTTTGCGGATTTCCCAACGGAGTCCTTCAGAGCCGGGTCAAGTTGACGACACCATGTCGTAGACCGCCAACCCCAGGACGAGCAGGACCAGGGCCAGCAGGACCCCGCAGGTGAGACGGAACCGGAACCTGCTCCAGCACTCCGCCCGCCGGCCGTCGGGAGTGTCGGTGCGCCAGACCGACGGGATGTCGACGCGGCCTTCGGCGATAGCCGTCGCGGCCTGCCGCGCATCCCCCGGGTGGTAGTAGTAATAGGTCGGCGCCGCCCCGTAAGTGCCTCGGCTCTCCCCGCCGACTTGGCGGACGCGGACATCCGCGCGCCCAGCGGCGCCCGGCAGCCAGTCCTCACGGACCGGCCACAGCGCGGCGACCTCGCGACTGTTCAGCCAGGGCTCCTCCTCGTGCGGTGGCTCGGATGCTCCCGAATCCGGCGTGTTCGGCATACGTCCCCCTCGATGCGGTCAGCCCCCAGTACACACCCGCCGCCCCGGAGGCCGACAGGGCGCCTGCGGCGCTGTCACGCGCGATCGATGCATCCCTCCGGGTTGTCAGGCGGCGGGCGACGCCGGCACCCCGCCGGAAGAAATCTGCCCCCCGTACTTGGTCGGAGAAGAGGTCGCGGGCGGCAGTCTCACTCGGTATGCGCGACGCTCGGCTGCCACCACGGCGGCCAATCCCGGCCTCGGCGAGGATTACCGGACTACCAGCCGCGGCCTGGCGGCGGTTTTGGAACCGGCCGTCCTTGGTACTCGGGCCCTCACGTCATCCGGATTGCGGGATGCGGCGGAGCCCCGACGGCCGCGGCTCGGTGCCCAGCCCCCCCAGGACGGCGACCAGCCGGGTCCTGCGCCCGGCGGCGGGCCGGCGCAGTGCGAACGGTGCGGCCGCCGGTCAGGTTGCCCGCTCGATGCTCCACAGCGGCAGCTGCTCGAAGAAGGCAACCGATTCCTCCCGCCACCGCGACCGCCAGCCGGCGGCCACCGCGGACGCCCGCTCGGCGCAACGGCGCATGTCCGCCTCCATCATGCCCGGCACGCCCCGGTGCTCGGCGGTCTCCCGGACGGCGGCGATGGTCTCCGCGGTGCAGGACGGGTTGCCGAGAGCGGCCTCCACGGCGCGGCGCTCGGCGTCATCGGCGACCGCGAGCAGGGCCCGGACGGTGTAGCTGTGCCTGCCCTGGCGCAGGTCGGCACCACACGGCTTGCCCATGGTGGCCGCGTCTCCGAACAGGTCCAGGTAGTCGTCGCGCATCTGCCCGCCGATCCCCACCAGCCGCGCATACTCGCGCAGTTCCTTCTCCCAGTGCGAGGGCTGCTCGCCCGCGGCCAGGAGACCGAGCTGCAGGGGCGCGAGGATCGAGTACCGGGCGGACTTGTAGTCGGCCACGCAGTGCAGCATCTCCTCGTCCGGGGCCGCGGCGAAGTCGCGTTCCAGATCGATGATCTGGCCGATGAACGTGTCGGCCGCGGCCCTCGTCTGCACCTCGGCCATGGCCTGCCGCACCGCCACGGGCACCTCCGCGGTGAGGAGCACCCGCAGTGCCAGGGCAAGGGCGAGGTCGCCTGCCAGTACGGTCAGCCCGAGAGCCGTCTGCGGGTGGCCGGGGAACTGCTCGCGGTAGGCGTAGTAGGTGGTCGGGCCGCCGCGGCGGGTGGGGCTGTCGTCGATGAGGTCGTCGTGTATCAGGCCGTGGGTCTGCAGCAGCTCGATGCTCAGCCCGGCGGCGTCCAGCCCGTCGACGGGCTCGGCGGTGACCAGACGCGCTGCCTCGTGCAGCACGACGACCCGCATCCGCTTGCCGCCCCGCATGGAAAGCTCCCGCAGCAATCGCAGGCACTCCGGGGTGAACCGGCTGAACGCCGGCGCATCGAGCTCGGTGCCCAACGAGTCGAAGTACTCCTCGAAGAGTGTGTTGAACCGGTGCGCATATCCGGCGGCACGTCGGAGGATCTCCTGAGTCATGACGCGCTCTTCCTGCTCGGTATCTGTCGGGGGACACATCGCTGCCGGCATCCGCCACGCCGCCTACGAGCCCTTCACCCGCCCGCTCGACCTGCTGGGCATCATTTGACCGGCACGATTACAAGATCACAGGACTTTGCAGCAGCCCTGGGCAGCGTAGTTACTCAGGTTGAACCTGTGAGGGCGCGCAACGCGTCCACGCGCACCAGGACTCCGCGCAGACCGGGTCAGCTGCCCGGGTGGGAGGCCGCCCAGCCGTGTTCGAGCAATGCGAAGGCCTCGTCGGCGACGCGGTGCGGCTCGGCGTGCCGCAGGATGAGGCCGCGGGCCTCAAGGGCGAAATGAGCCAGGGCGGCGCAGCTGAGGTCGTCCTCGTGGGCGCCGACAGCCTCGGCGATGGCCCGCGCCAGGGCTGCTTCGTGGCGCGTCCACATGCGGTGGGCGTAGTCGCGCAGCGCGGGGGTCTCCTGCACCATGCGTGTGAAATCGGCGAACCGCGGGTCCGTGGCATGCACGGCGAACTGGGTCTGCTTCAGCAGGATGTGCTCGCGCAGCGCCTGCGGGATCGACGTGCCGGGGGTGCGGTCGCGCACGGCGGCGACGAGCGCCGCCTCCAGGTCGTCGTCCTGGTCGAAGACCAGGGCTTCCTTGCCGGAGAAGTGCTTGAACAGGGTGGTCACCGAGACGTCGGCGGCGTCGGCGATGTCCTTGACGCCGACCTGGTCGTAGCCGCGGTCGAGGAAGAGCTCGAGTGCGGCGTCGGCCAGGGACTGGCGGGTCTGGGCCTTCTTGCGCTCGCGGCGCCCGGTCGGTTCGGTCACTCGCATACCGTACCCCAGAGTGAAGCAGCTACAAAAGTTGAGTCGTTGCACTTATTTGGTGAGTGTGCTTTCTTGGTGAGGCCGGACCTCCCGGCGGCTCACCCACCTCCTGAGGGACACTCCCATGAACCCTGCTCGTGGTCCCCGCATCGCGATTGTCGGAGCCGGCCTCGGCGGCCTCACCTGCGCCCGAGTCCTGCAGCAACACGGCCGCTCCGTCACCGTCTTCGAACGCGAGGCCTCCGCCGGCGCCCGCCCGCAGGGCGGCACCCTCGACCTGCACGCCGACACCGGTCAGGCCGCCCTGCGGGCGGCGGGGCTCCTGGACCGGTTCCAAGCGCTCTCCCGCCCCGAAGGAGAGGAGTGGCGTGTGCTCGACTTCGCCGACGCCGCCCTCCTGTCGCATCAGGGGCCGTCCGCCGCCGGCGGCCGGCCGGAGATCGACCGTGGCCAACTGCGCGGTCTGTTGCTGGACTCGATCACCGAGGGCACGGTGCGGTGGGACCGCGCCGTCAGCAGGGTCACCCCGCTGCCGGACGGCACCTGCCGGCTGCTCTTCGGTGACGGCACCGCCGAGGACTTCGACCTGGTGGTCGGTGCCGACGGCGCCTGGTCGCGCGTCCGACCGGCCCTGTCGCACGCCGCACCGCGCTACACCGGCGTCACCTTCGTCGAGACCGGATTCGACCACTGCGACACCCGCCATCCCGACCTCGCGCGGCTGGTCGGCAACGGATCGATGCTGGCGAAGGGCGCCGGCAGGTCCCTGGTCGCCCAGCGCAACAGCAACGGTCACATCCGCGCCTACATCGCGCTCCGCGCTCCGGAGGACTGGCACGTGGCTGCCGGTATCGACCTCGGCGACCAGCGGGCCGTACGGACGCACCTGCTGACGATGTTCGACGGCTGGGACGAGAGCCTGCGCTACCTCCTGCGCAACGGCGACAGCGGGTTCATCAACCGATCCCTGTTCGTCCTGCCCGCCCCGCACACCTGGGAGCACGTTCCCGGCGTCACGCTGCTCGGCGATGCCGCGCACCTGATGCCCCCGGTTGGGCTGGGCGCCAATCTCGCGATGCTCGACGGCTCCGACCTCGCCCACGCCCTCGTCACCGAATCCAGCGTCGACGACGCCGTCCGCGCCTACGAGAGCATCATGCTGCCGCGCTCGATCGAGGCCGCGACGGGCAGTGCGCAGGGACTCGACCACCTCGTTCCCGCAGCGACTTCCTGAGTCGACTCCACCGCCCGGGCCGCTCGCCCGTTTCCGCGTCGATCACGTGCACTCTCCCGGCGGTCGCATCCGCCCCAGGGCGGCGTCGTCAGAGGGCGGCTGGATGATGGGCGGGGTCCGCCGGGAGATGCTGCAGGGCGCGGATCTCGCCCCGGGTCGAGCCGGATCGGGGCGTCAGGGCAGGCGGAGGGTCTGTCCGGTGAGGATGAGGTCGGGGTTGTCGCCGATGGTGTCCAGGTTGGCCTGGTAGAGGGCGGGCCAGCCGCCGGGGACCTGGAGGGCTTGGGCGATGCCGTCGAGGGTGTCGCCGTCCTTGACCACGAGCGCGGTGGCGTCCGCGGGGCCGGGGTCGGGGGTCGTGTCCGGCTCGGCGACGGCCGGCTGCTGGGCGGCGGACCGTTGCGCCGGTCGTGGCGCGGGGACGGTGTGGTGGCCGGTGGTGCGGCCGGCGCGGGTGCCGCAGACGGGCCAGGGGGCGAGGCCGCGGCGGGCGGCGAGGTGTTCGGCGACGGCGATCTGCTGGTCGCGGGTGGCGAGGTCGGGGCGGGGCGCGTATGCGGTGCCGCCGTTGGCGCGCCAGGTCGCCTGGTTGAACTGCAGGCCGCCGTAGTAGCCGTTGCCGGTGTTGGCGTGCCAGCGCCTGCCGCTCTCGCAGGCCGCGACCCTGTCCCAGTCGATGCCCTGCCCCGCGACCGTGCCCGCGGCAGCCGTGGTTCGGGCGGGGGTCGCGCTTGCGGGGGCGGTGGTGGCGGTCCACAGACCGGCGGCGCAGGCGAGGGCGAGGAGTAACTGCAGGATCCGGTGGGCGATGGACATGGCGGAACTCACTCCCCGAGTGGTCGGCGATCGGGCGGCCGGCGCCCCGGGGGCACCGCATCTCAACCGTTGGCACGCTTTGCCGTCCCGGCTGGGTCGACATTCCGCAGAGGTCACCCGCCCGGCCGTGCTGAGCCACCCGGTCGCACCATGCCCGCCTGCCGGTCGGCCCGGTCGGCCGAGGAGCCGTCAGGAGGCCGTCTCCGGACGGTGGCCGGTGCGGTTGAGCATGGCGGCCAGGAGCCGTACGGCGTTCTCGGTGTCGGTGAGTCGCTCGGCGGTGGGGAGCACGGCGCCGAAGGCGTGGCCGTCGGGAGCGGGCAGGGCGCGCCAGTGCAGGATCAGGGTCAGTCGGCTGCTGCACCGGGCGAGGAACCAGGCGAGGTGGCTGTGGGGGTGGGCGACGGCGAGAGCGAGACCGGCGAGGGCTCCCGCAACCCCTCCAGCCGGTCGATCCGCGGCGGCCCTTCCTGCACATCCGCCGGACTGTCGGTCTGCCGGGCCAGCGCCGGATCCCCCGGGGCCGGCTCCCACTCGCCCTGCTCGAGCTGACGCTGCGCCTCCTGTACGACCTGCTCGACGGCCGTGAACGTGCCTAAGCGGCGCAGCCTGGTGACGTTCGGGTGGTGGAGGGCATACCGGGTTCGTCCTGCGGGCAGGCGCGGTTGGGAGGCGTGGCCCATGGCCTAGGGCTTCTTCGAACCGGGCGGCGTGTACCGGTACGACCGGGGCGGAGCGCCCCGCGAGTTCGACGTGTTCGTCGTCGTCCATGTCGGACGGTCACCTACCGGGTCCGAGGATCCACCCGGCACGGACGAGACCGCTTTGGGCTGGCGCCGTACCGTCACCGGCCCGGACGGTGCGGGTCGACCGCTCGGCCCGTACGTCTGCCACGACGCCGCCGGCTGGCAGCCCGTGGCCGACGAGGAGCTCGGCCCGCTGGTCGGCAGCTCGATCTCCGACCTCGCATGGCCCGCCCCCGGCCGGCGCAGACGCCGGCCGCCCCAGTAGTCGAAGGACGGGACGACTCCCGCCCCATGCGGGACCACCTTTGGAGAAGCCCAAGGGACACGGCTCCCCACCTCGCCGTCTCGGAGGACGCTCAGTCGATACAGAACTCGTTGCCCTCGATGTCCAGCATCGGGATGCACGACTCGTTCTCCTCGTCGGCGTACAGCGTTCGCACGTGGGTCGCACCGAGCGCGACCAGTCGTGCGCATTCGGCCTCAAGCGTGGCCAGGCGCTCAGCACCCACAAGTCCGGTGCCGACCCGCACGTCAAGGTGCAGCCGATTCTTGACGACCTTGCCTTCGGGAACGCGCTGGAAGTACAGGCGCGGGCCCACACCTGAGGGATCGCTGCATGCGAACCACGAGTCCCGATCCTCGGGCGGCAGCGAGCGATTGAAATCGTCCCAGGTCGCAAACCCCTCCGGTGGCGGCGGTACGACGTACCCCAGCACCTCGCACCAGAAGCGAGCGACACGCTCAGGTTCTGCGCAATCGAAGGTGACTTGGAACTGCTTGACCGATGCCATCGGGCCACCCTAGCAGGGGGATTCCGATGCCAAATTCTCGGTGGGGATCCACATGTTGACGAGAGATCGGCCCTTGTGAGCCGCTGCTGTGTCTGCGGTCGTGGGGGGTGAACCGATGGCGATGCCTCCAGGGATTGCCCGCAGTTCCGGACCATCACGGCCCTCGCCGCGTCTTCCCGACGGCAGCACGCCGATCCAGGTCCGCACCTACGGAGAAGACGCCTCCGATCGGCCGTGGCCGTCCGCGACAGGCGCCAGTGTCGGCACCGCCATCCCGTCGCCCCCGCCGCGCGATGCCGTACCGCGGACCGACCCCCTGACCGCGTGCCTGTCCGGGTGGCCTCCTACCATCGTGTCGCATCGACTCCACCGCGGGGGATGGAGAGGTGCATCGAGGAGGAACGTCCATGCAAGCCCGGAAGATCGGCGCGGCGGCCGCAACAGCGGTGGCGCTTCTGGCGGCCCGCGACCTCGTCCAGAAGAGGCACGCACTGCTCCGGAACTTCCCGGTGATCGGGCATGCCCGGTACCTGTTGGAGACGATCGGGCCGGAGCTGCGGCAGTACATCGTGACCTCCAACGAGGAGGAGCGCCCGTTCAGTCGTGACCAGCGCACGTGGATCTACGCCTCGGCGAAGGAGGAGAACAACTACTTCGGGTTCGGGACCGAGGTCGACGTCGAGCACGTACAGGGGCACGCCTACCTGAAGCAGCGCACGTTCGCCGGCGCGCTGCCCGACACGCACGACCCGCTGGCTCCGCTGCCCTCGGCCAAGGTGCTGGGCGGGCCGCGCGGGCGCGCGAAGGCGTTCCGGCCGGCGAGCGTGGTGAACATTTCGGCGATGAGCTTCGGATCGCTCTCCGGCGCGGCCATCACGGCGCTCAACAAGGGGGCGGCGCTGGCAGGGACGATGCACAACACGGGCGAGGGCGGCCTCTCGCCGTACCACCGCAACGGCGGTGACCTCGTCCTTCAGCTCGGTACGGCGTACTTCGGCTGCCGCAACGAGGACGGCAGCTTCAACCTCGACAAGCTCAAGGACGTGGTCGCCGGTGCTCCGGTCAAGGCGATAGAGATCAAGCTCTCCCAGGGCGCCAAGCCGGGGCTGGGCGGGATGCTGCCGGGCGCGAAGGTGACCCCGGAGATCGCCGGGATCCGCGGCATCCCGGTCGGGAAGGACTGCGCCTCCCCGTCGCGGCACTCCGCGTTCAGCGACGTCGACTCGATGCTCGACTTCGTCGAGTTGCTCGCCACCGAGACCGGTCTGCCGGTCGGGGTCAAGAGCGCGGTGGGAGAGATGGGCTTCTGGCAGGAGCTGGCCACGCTGATGGCGCGCGGTGACCGCGGGGTCGACTTCGTGACCGTCGACGGCGGCGAGGGCGGCACCGGGGCGGCGCCGCGGATCTTCGCCGACTCGGTGTCACTGCCGTTCCGGATGGGCTTCTCCCGGGTCTACGGCACCTTCGCCGAGCTGGGGCTGACCGACGACCTGACCTTCATCGGCTCGGGCAAGCTCGGCCTGCCCGAGAACGCCGCGGTCGCCTTCGCCCTGGGTGCCGACATGATCAACGTGGCCCGTGAGGCGATGCTGTCGATCGGCTGCATCCAGGCGCAGAAGTGCCACACCGACAAGTGCCCCACCGGCATAGCAACCCAGAACCCGTGGCTGGCCCGCGGCCTCGACCCGACCTCGAAGGCCACCCGGGCCGCCTCCTACCTGCGGACCCTGCGCAGGGAGCTGACCAAGGTCTCGGCAGCCGTCGGCGTGGCGCACCCGGCACTCATCACGGCCAACGACATCGAGATCATGAACGGCGACTACGAGGCCCGCACCCTCGCCGGCGTCTACGGCTACAAGGACGGCTGGGGCGAGCTCGGCCCGCACCTCGCCGACGAGATCACGGCGCTTCTCGCCACCGGGCCGACCTCCGTCCGGAAGCCGGCCGTCTGACGCGCCGACGGGGGTGACTGCAGACCCGGGCGGCGCTTCCCTCGGCTGTGACAGGGCTGTTGCCGGAAGTGTGACCGCCGTCACGGCCCCTGACGCCCGGTCATGGTCAGCTCGGTGGGTGCATCGTTCCCGTACCGCTTCTCCTGTCCTCCTGGCCGCCGGGGTCCTGGTGCTCACCGCGTGCGGCTCGCAGGCCACCACCGGTCCGCAGGCCGCCGCCCGGCCTAGCGGCATGTCTGCCTGCGGCGTGCCGACGGGCCGGTCGGCTTCGGCACCGGTCGGTGATCCGGCCGAGCCGGAGGTGGGTGGTGTCAGGATCACGGGCTCCGGCCCGCTCTGTACCGAGTTCGCGGTCACCAACCGGGGGAGCGAACCCTTCACCTACACGGTCACGTTCACGCACCTGTCTCCGTCCGGGAAGGCGATGTCGGTCAGCAGGCAGACGGTGCCGGACGTTGCGCCCGGTCGGACGGTGGTGGGCACCGTCGCGGCAGGTGCGTCCCCGTCCGTCCTGACCGAACAGCACATGGCCGGTACCGTCCCCTCAGGCGCAGCCGCGTCCGCGTCCGTGGGCGGCGAGTGGGTGCGGATCACCAAGGTGCGCAGTGTTCCGAGCAAGGAGGCGTCGGCCGAGTCCGGGGTCTGCCCGTCGTCCGGGACGCGGGTGTACGCCGACGAGGGTGATGCCGCCATGGGGCTGCGCGTCCTCGGCCTCCACCTGGAGAACTGCGGGGCGGGAACCGTCCAGCTGAACGGCTATCCGGAACTCCAGGTCATCGACGAGGAGCACAGGCCCGTCGGCAGCGTGCAGGTCCTGCACGGCGGCAGCGCCATCTCGACCGGCACCGGCGCCGACGATCAGCCGCAGCCGGTCACGCTGGGGCCCGGCGAGCGCGCCTACGCCGGGTTGGTCTGGCGCAACACCGTGGAGGCCGGGCCGGCCGGCCCGGTGAACGCTCCGTATCTGAGGGTCCGGGCGAAAGCGGGTGCCGACCCGGTCATGGTGATCCCGGAGCTCGACCTGGGCACCACGGGCCGGCTCGGTGTCGGCGCCTGGAGGAAGGACGGGACGCGGAGCGCGGCCACCGCAAGCGCCCCGGGCACCCGGCCCTGACGGGCTGCCGGTGTCGGCCGGGCCCCCGTACGGCTCGCCCCGCCCGGTGGTGACGGCGACGGTCAGGTCTCGGTGGCGAGGTGGTCGGTGATTCCGACCTGGTCGATCATCTCGGTGACGAGACCGGTGGTGGCCGCGGCGACGGCGCCGCCGACCGCGCCCGTGACGGCGTCCGTCGAGCGGTCGTCCCGCCGGTCGGCGTCGAGCCCCGCGTGGGCGCCGAGGATCGCACCCAGGAGCACCTGGCCGCGCCGGTCCCGAGGGCCGCTCTGCTCGACGATGTCGACGACGGCGACCGCTAGGCGGCTGGCGTCGGCGCGTCCGCGGATCGTGTCGGCCTTCGCGGAGGTGTCGGCGTTCGAGAAGGCGAGCCTCGCGTACTCGCTCAGGTCGTCGACCTCCGCCTGGGTGAGGCCGGCCAGGGTGAGGCGCAGCAGGTGGTAGGGGAGGCGCCTCAGCGAGGCGTCCTCGACGATGAAATCCCGTCCGGTGCGGAACTGGTCGCCGGCCTGGCGTGAGACGTTCCGGGTGCTGCTCGTCGACATGATGTGCTCCTTTCCTCAGGCGCCCGGTGGCTGCGGGGTGAGCGCGTCGAAGTGCAGCCTGAACGCCGGCGGCGTCAGCAGGGGCGCACGGCGGCGCTGGGTCCACAGCACCGGGCTGCCGTCGGTCGCGCGGGCGAGCATCGCCCGGCGTTCGAGCCGCAGCCCGTCCACCGGGATCGCGGCCGGCTCGACCTGGTGGACGGGGTGGGTGGGCGCGACGACCAGCAGGTCGCTGACGGGCTCCGGCATCAGCACCGGCACCGGACCGGTCAGGTCCGCGGCCCGGGCCTGGACGAACCTGCGCCGGCCGTCGACGGGCTTGATGACGTACGGGTGCCAGCCGGGTGGTGTCCGGGTCGCCGCCTCGTAGGTGTGGCCGAGGCGGCCGGAGGCGTCGACGGTTTCGGGGACGGGCGGGGGAGGGTCCGGCGGGCTCCCGACGTCCCGTCCGGTGACCCGGCGCTCGACCGCCCACGCGAGGTTGGCGTCCTCGTCGACGCCGACCGTCACCTCGTCGAGCACCGGCCCGCTGAGCGGTGTGGCCGCGGCGGCCCAGACGACCAGGGACTCCCGGCCGAGGCCCTCGGTCGCGTACAGGCTCCAGCCGTCCGCGGGCGGGGCGAGTTTCCACTTGTCCCCGAAGGAGTCGACCACCGTCACGGAGGTCAGCGTCACGATGTGGCCCGCCAGGGCGTCGACGGGGAAGTCGAACCAGTCGTCCGACTGATTGACGATCAGATCGATCAGCAGCAGCGTGGCGAAGTGCGAGCGGTCCGGCGGGTAGCCGCCGATGTCGACCGCCGAGTCCTCGATCTGCCACCACCGGGGCAGCGGCGCCCCCGGGTAGCGCACCCGGCCCGGATACACCTGCCGTTTCTCGCCGCCCTTGGCGGCCGCGGTCCCCGAGGCGTCCGCGCTGTACCAGTCCAGGTCTCCGCCGTCGTGCCGGCGGACGGCGAGATCGACGCCGCCGGCGGTGAAGTCGGCGGAGTAGCCGAACTCGGTGGGGTCCCACAGGTCTTCCGGTTCCCGCTCGGGCGGCGCAGCCGGGCCGAACCAGGAAGGGTCGAGGCCGAGCTCCTCCCGCCGGGCCCACAGGGCGCGGCCGTCGAAGCCGGTGAAGGTGTCGTACGGCACCGGCAGCCCGGCGAGCAGCAGGTCGCGGTCGTCGGCAGGGATCGCGACGCCCGCCTGTCCGGCCGCGTCGGCCGCCAGGCGGCCCAGTCCGACCCGCCGGCCCGGCGTCCACCAGTCGAAGGGTTCGGACTCCACGATCGCCTCCGCGGGCGTGGTGACCGGGTCGCCGCCGCTCAGCGGCTCGATGGGCGTCTGCCGGCACGCGTAGTGGACCCGCACCGGCGACGAGGCGTCCTCGCCCTGGTGCTCGCCGAGCTGCCACTGGCGCCCGAGCAGCCACGCCGGGTCGGCGACCTCCGCCGCGAATCCCCTGGCCAGGTCGTCCAGGCGGGGCGTGGCCGTGATCCGCCGCACCAGGTCGTAGATGATGGCCATGTCAGACCCTCACTCTCATGTCAGACCTTCACTCCCATGCCACGCCGTCACTCGATGGGGGTGTCGGTGCGGCCGGTCGCGGGCAGCAGGACGGTCGGCAGCAGTCCCAGGACGGCCGGGTCGAGGTCGGCCGGCCGGGCCATCCGGGCGTGGGCGAGCTGCCGGGTCTCGACCACGATGTCCAGCACGGTCCGGTCGTCCAGCTCCGCCTTGGGATCGGGCGGTACGGCCAGCAGGATGCCCTGCGGGGCGCGGGCGGCCGGGGCGTCGAAGCCGAACGCCGCCGCCGTCGTCTGCTCCGGGTCGGGGACGACCTCGGTCCACCGGTCCAGTACGGCCGCGGCCACCTGCGGGGTCGCGGTGAGGTCGAGTCCGGTGGGGGCGTAGGCCACGACGAGCCGGCCGGTGTCCGCCGGGTCCTGTTGCCACGGGTCCGCGGGTTTGGTGGACCAGGCGGCGAAGGCCGGCGTGCGGAGCTGTTCGACCTCCAGCCGGGCCAGCGGCGGCCGGACGGCGGCGACGGTCGCGAGCCAGTCCAGGTCGAGGTCGGCCGGTTCGACCGGCGGCGGTGCCGCCGGCGACAGGACGGCGAGCTGCCCGGTCGGGCTGACGAGCCGGGTGATGGCGTCGAGCAGGCCGCCGGTGTCGAGACCGGCCGGGTCGGGGGCGGCCTGCGCCCGCTCGGACAGCAGGGTGCGGGCCCGCTCGGAGGCCGCACCGGGAGCCGCCTCCGGGGGCGGGTCGGGGGCGATCCCCCAGGCCCGGCAGGCCACCAGCAGCCGCTCCGCACCGGCCGGTTCGGTGGTGTCCGCCAGCAGATCGGCGAGGATCTTCGCCGTCCGGCGCAGCTCCTCGTAGCGGGCCCGCAGCCCGGCCTCGACGCCGCTGGGCGGGGTGGGCAGCCCGGGCTCGGTGGTGATCGCGTCGGGGCCCGCCGGCGAGCGGCCGAGCAGGCCGACCAGCCGGGCGGCGTCCTCGTAGCGACGCGAGCCGTCCGCGGACGCGAGTTCGGTGTCCCGTCCGCCGGCCGCGGCGACCACCAGGCGCTCCAGGTCGGTGAGCGGGAGGGCGAGCGCGTCGGCCGGGGTCAGGCCCAGATCGGCCAGGCTGACCCGGACGTCCCCGGCCTCGCCCGGCACGGTCCAGGTCCAGGCGGTCGCGGGGCCCGTCCGGGCGGCCAGGAAGGCCGCAGCGGACGGGTCCGCCAGTGCGGCCGGCGACAGCAGGGCGTGCTCCGCCGGCTCGTCCGGAATCGCCGGCGCGGCCACGTCGGGCAGCAGGAGCAGTACGCCGGTGGCCACCGCACGGCCCTGCCGCCGGCTGTTGACCACCTCCAGCTCGGGCGGCCGGGACAGTCCGGCAGCGGCGTCCATCGCCGCGCCCGCCACCGTCGGCCGTCCCTGGGTGACGTGGTGCACGGCCTCGGCGACGAGCAGGTCGCCGTAGGCGTCCACGGCCTGCCGCAGGGCCGTCACCTCGGCCAGCTGGGCGCCCGACATGCCGAGGGACGCGGGGGGTGCGTCCAGGACGGTCAGGCCGTCGCAGACCCGGCGGCCGGCGTGTTCGGTGCGCAGCGGGAACGCGGTGCGCAGGGCGTCGACGAGGTCCGGCGAGCCGGCGATCCGTTCGACCTCGCGGCCCAGCACCTCGCCAAGGTGGGCCCCCGCGCGGACGGAGTCGCCCAGCCGCGCCGCGTCGCGGACGGTCCGCGAGGTCAGGTCCATGGCCCAGCGACCGGCCTGCGGGTCGTTGACCGCGCGGTCCCGCAGCACGGTGGCGGTCAGCGCCTGGGCCTGCGAGGGGGCGTGCAGCAGCCCGGCGGGCGTGGGCCCGGGGCTGCCCGGCCGCGGTGCGTCCACCCAGCCGTAGGCGCCGAGCCGCGGGGCCGGCCGGGCGTCGAGCAGATCCTGGAGCCGGCGGGTGGGCGGGCCGGCCAGCCACGGGTCGAGGCGGTGCGTCGCGGTGTCGAGGTTCGCCCGCAGCATCCGTTCGAGGCGGTCCTCCGACGTCTTGACGAGGGACGCGAGCCCGCCGACCACCCGCTGGAAGGCCACCGCGGCCGGGCTCGTACCGCGCAGCATCTCGGGTGTGGTCCGGCTGATCCAGTGCTCCAGCCGCCCCTGCCGGTTGTCGGGGCGGGCCGGCTCTTCCAGGGCCGGGACGGGCTCCCCGAGCGTCTCCCTGCCGACGTCGCCGATGGCGACCTGCAGCGCTCGGACGACCAGGCGCAGCAGCAGACTGTCCGGTTCCACCCGCAGCCGCTCCGCGAGGGCCCGGGTGTCGGCGAACAGGGCGGGCGCGCGGGTCGCGGTCTTCAGCAGCAGCGCCAGCACCTCACCGACGGTGCGGTCGGCCGGCAGACCGTCCGGCACGACCAGGGGCATCCGCAGCGGGCCGGTGCGCCCGCGCGAGCCGTACCGGCGGTGCGGGGCCAGCCCCAGCTCGCCGGCGAGCGGGTAGGTCAGCTGCCACTGCTGGTCGAGTTCGTGCCACCCGCCCGCGGTGCCCAGCAGCAGCATCGACTGCCACCACAGCTCCAGCGGCGCCGCCCGGCGGTGCCGGTAGGACGGGGCGCTGGGGACGTGGCCGAGCAGGTCGAGCAGGCCCTCCGTGGAGGTGCCGGCGACCGTCCCGCGCCGCTCGGCCGCGGCCTGCCAGACCTCCCTCAGCCGCAGGAGCGGCGGGAGCAGGCCCGGTTCGACGTCCTGTTTGCCGGCCACCCAGCGGGTCAGGGCGGTGGCCGGGAGCAGGCCGTAGGGCTGCGGGCCCACCCGGACGGCCGGGAACATCCCCTCGGGGAAGAGTGCCTCGGCGGCCCAGGCGGCGGTGTCGGCCGCGCGCGGCAGCGCCCACACGTCCGTCGCGGCGAATCCCCACAGCGCGGGCCACAGGGCGCGGACCATGCCGGTGGAGGCGCTGAAGTGCGGCTCGGTCGGGCCCGGCAGCCGGCCCAGCAACCGCTCGTCGCCGGTGAGGGCGAGACTGACCAGTTGTTCGTTCTCACCCGGCGTGCCGTCGAGCAGCTGCCAGCAGGTGTCGGCGTCCGTGGCGAGCCCGGCCGCGGGTTCGCCGTCCACCGTGTTGGTGGCCGTGCCCGGTGCGACCAGTCCGAGCCTGCCCTCGGCGCTCAGTGCGCCGAACAGTGCGCCGGGCGGTGTGCCGCCCAGTCCGGTGACGACGAGCAGGTCGATGTCGTCGGGGTCGCCGGGCAGCGGTACCTCCCCGGCGAGTCCGGCCCGGACGGCCTCGTCCCAGTCCTCCCACCAGCGGGGGGCCGTCGAGTCCAGGGCCACGGCCAGCCGGGAGTGGTCGACGGCGAGGGTCAGCACGTGCTCGGGGTCGCCGCCGCCACGTGCCAGCCACACGTGCAGCTCCTTCGGCAGGCCCTCGATCCGCTGGAAGACCGGTTCCTCGTTCAGCTCGGCCGGGTCCTGGGTCAGGTACGTCCGGACCAGGAAGACGGCCCGTGGGGCGCCCACCGCCGAGGCCAGCTCCCGGAACGCGGGCAGGCCCGGGTCCGCGGCGTAGCGCTTGAGCGCGGTGACCTCGGCGGCGCCCGGCCGGGGGTCGTGGCGGGTGAACCAGAGCTCGTCGGGCACCACCCGCAGTCGCAGGGTCGGCCCGGCGAACCGGGTCTCGATCCGCAGCGGGAGCAGCACACCCAGGTCGGCCGGCATGGGGTCCTCCTCAGGGGGCCGGGGTCGAACGGTCAGGCTGTCGGGGTCGCGGCGACTGGCGGTCATGGTGACAGCGAGCCACGGTGACGGAGGGTCAAGGTGTCGAGGGGGTGAGGCCGTCGCCGCGGACGAGCACCCGCACCGGGTCGGCGAAGGCCTCGTCGGCGAACCGGGCGCCGTCCCGGCCCGCCGGGCTGACGGCGTCGTTGAAGAACCGGTAGCCGGACGGCGGCTCCTCCAGCACCACCCAGTGCGAGGCGATGTCGCCGGCCGGGAGGTCCTGGAAGCCGAAGAAGGTGATGTCGGCGCCGATCCGTCCCTGGAAGGCGGGGAGCACGCGCGTCGCCGCCGGGTCGGGGTCGGCGTCGAAGTCGACGCCGCCCCCGTGGACGGCCGACACCAGGTAGAGCAGCGTCTTCGGGTAGCGCAGGAACAGCTGCCCGCGGAACAGCAGGACCAGGTCGCCGCCCGCCGCACCGCCGGGCCGGTGCTCGGCTGCGCCCAGCGCACTGCCGGGCGGCCAGTTCGCGACCCCGACGATGTCGTCGACGCGCTGCCCCGACGCGGTGTCCGCGCGGTCCCAGAAGACCCGCAGCGGCGTGCAGCCGGTGGCGATCGGCAGGTTGCGCCAGCGCAGCTCGCCGACGAGCTGGGTGTTGTAGCCGACCAGGAAGGCGTCGGTGAAGACGGGGTTGGTCTGCACGGCGTTGACCGAGTCGTCGGGCAGGTTGCCGGCGCCGGGCAGCAGCCACTCGGCGAACGCGTCGTTCAGGTCGCGCCACACCGGCCGGTCCAGGCCGACGCAGACCTCGGGCGGGGCCAGCGGCTGGGCCGGGTCGAGTCCGTCGATACCGGCCAGGACGCGGACCCGCGCCGGCGCGTCCTCGGCGGTGGGGTCGAACAGCGGGGTCACGCTCGCGGCCAGCGCGTCGAGATCCACCGGACGGCACGGCGGTTCGCGCCCGGGCCGTTCCGCCAGGGCGTCGAGCAGGCCGACCAGGTCGCCGGGCAGCTCCGGATCGCGGCCGAACTCCTTCAGCGCCTGTTCCAGCCGCTCACGGGCTTGCGCCAGGGCCCGCTCGTCGCGGGGGTCGGCCGCGGCGCTCGCGGTCAGGGCCTCGATCGACCGGCCCCAGGCCAGGTCGGTCCGGCCGTCGGAGGCGGCCGCGATCAGTCGACCGAGCAGGGCCGTGGCCGGCTCCTGCAGCGCCTTGGGGAGCCGGCGGACGTCGAAGCGGCGCAGCCCTTCGACCGCGTTCCGGCTGTCGAGGCGACCCGACGCCAGCGCCTCCTTCAGCCGTTCGTCGAAGCGCCGGCCGAGTGGCGGTACGCCGTCCTCGCTCGGACCGGGCGGGCGGGGGCAGCGGTCGGCGGCCCGGAGCACGGCCGCGGGATCGATCGCACCTCTGAGCAGCGTCGTGCGGGCCGGTCCGGGGCGGACGGCGCGGCGGGCGGCGGTGGAGAAGATCCCCGGGGGCAGCGCCAGGCCCTTCGCCGTCGTGAGCTCCGCCACCGGGCCCTGCGGGGTGACCACCCGCCGCAGGGCGGGGCCGAACAGCCAGAGCCGGTGCAGCGGATCGGCGGGCAGTCGGCGCCGCCACAGGGCGCCGGAGGCGGCGAGGCCGAGGCTCAGCCGGCCGAGCCACTGGGCGGCGACGGCGAGCGCCCCGGCGTGCTCGCGGGCCTCCTCGACCAGCTGCTCCTGGAGCCGGACGCCCAGTTCGAGGCCGAGTCCGGCGGCTCCCCGGTGGCGCGGGTCGCCGTTGAGGCCGGCGGCCCAGGCGGTGGCTGCCGACGGCCAGAGCGCGCCGTACACCGGCGGCCCGATCACCGGGCGCCCGCGCGGGTCGGGCGGCGGGAGGGTGTGCTGCGGCAGGTCCACCGCGATCGCGGGATCCAGGTCCGGGTCGGTGGAGCCGATGGGCGCCAGCGCGCCGCGCAGCTCGACGGCCCGGTCCGCGAGGTACGGGTAGCGAACGGGTGCCCGGCCGGTCGCGGGGTCGGCGCCGCCGGGGGTCAGCCGGGCCGCCAGCTTGGCGAAGCTGCCGGGCTGGGCGGCGGTTCGGAAGCGCCAGCTGTCGTACACGGGCAGGGTGACCGGGGCGGCGCCCGTCCACCCCGGGACAGCGGGTACCAGCAGCGCGACGTAGTCGGTGTCCGCGGCGAGCGGGCGGGTCGACAGCAGGCGGGCCAGGTGGCGGCCCTCGGCCTGCTGGACGTGCCCGTGCGGGTGCGGCGCGGCGAGTGGGTGGGCGTTCTGGACCTCCGTTCCGAGCGACACGGAGTCGCCGGCGAGGGTCAGTTCGGTGCCCTCGACCCCGACGACCAGGGCCAGCCACGGCCGCAGGACCCCGGTGCCGGCCGCGGGGTTCGCGGCCGGGGTGTAGCGCCAGGGCAGGGCGGCGTCGGCGAACTCGACGTGCGGGCACTTGTCGGTCTCGGCGTCGACGGCCCCCGGCACCGGGTAGCGGCCGACGACCGCACCCGGTTTCAGGCCCGCCACGTCCTGCGGGCCGGCGAGCAGGAAGCGGACCTGGCGCGCCTCGGTGCCCGTGATCGCGCCGTCGGCGGCCCGGCCGGTGAGCGTCACGTCGGTGGACACCCGGGCGCGCCCGTCCTCGGTGCCCGTCACGAGTTCACCGACCCGCTCCCGGGCCCAGCTCACGAACGTCAGTGTGGGGGGCACTGCCTACACCTCCTCGGAAGGGCAGCTCTGCGGGACGGAACGTTCGCCTGGCGGATCATCAGAACGGCACGGACGCGACCTGGTCGGTGGCGGGGACCGCCGCGGCCCCCGCACCGGCGGCGGTGAGCTGGTGGGCCTGGCTCTCGCTGAGCCCGCCGACCACCACAGCCCCGTCCGCGGCGTGCACCTGCCACTGCTCGTCGTGCACCCCGATCGCACCGGCGACCGCCGCCCGCTCGACCTGCCCGGTGCGGGCGCCGACCGCCCTGGCCAGCCAGCCGGGCACGACGAAGTCGAACCCCACCGACGGCGGGCTCGGCAGCCGGATCTGCTGGACCGTCACCGCATGGGTGCGGGCCGGACCGTCCGCGGTGCCGGGCGCGCCGAGCCGGACCCCGCCGTCGAGGCGTTCGAACGCCTTGCGGTTGAGCGCGTCGCTGTCGGACAGTTCGGCGAAGGCGCCGGGCGCGAACCAGTCGACGGCGCTGCCCGTGACGGCGGGACCGGTCGCCGTGACCGTCTCCGGGGTGGCCAGTGGCGTGCCCTCGAAGCGTTGCAGGAACAGGCCGAGCGGTGCCCGGGACTGCGTCCAGGCGACCTGCCCGACCGGGGAGAGGACCGGCAGCGCGGTGCCCGCCGCCGGTTCGACGACCGCCGAGCCGTCGGCGGCGCCCTCACCGGATGCGAGGTTGCCGGGCCGTTCGAGTTCGGCGGCCAGCTCGTCCACCGCGCTGCCGACCGGGACGGCCGTCGGACGTCCCTCGGAGCCGAGGGTGAACGTGCCCTCGAAGCAGATGTCGAAGAAGAGGATCTCGATGCAGTACTCACCGTGGAAGGTGATCGGGCCGGGCCCCGACAGCTCGCCCGTCACCCGGACCCCGGCCAGCGTCGCGCCCTCGAAGCGGACCCGGAACGAGGCCGAGAAGGTCGTCCGGAAGAAGAACGGGTCGAAGCGGATCAGCGTGTCGAAGCCGAGGAAGCCTCGGGCGCTGATCGGGCCCGCGTTGACGGCGGCCTCGACCGCCGCACCGAGCTGGAGGGTGTTGGTGGTGACCGCGAAGTAGCCCTCGAACCGCAGGTACAGCAGGTCGGTGGGGGTGCCCCGGGTCATCGCGATCCGGGTGAGGGACGGCGGCAGCACCAGCGGGGCGGGGGAGTACGCGGGATGGAACCCGCCCACCGACAGCAGCACGTACGGCTGCTCTCCCCAGCTCAGCCGGAACGCGGCCCCGCCGGAGAGCTCCAGCACCTCCAGCAGCCGGCTGTCGACCAGGACGGCGTCGAACTCCAGCACCCGCTTGGCGAAGTCGAGCAGACCGATGATGTCGAGGCGGATCTGCAGCAGCGGGCCACCGCCGGCCGGGTTGTCGATCACCGCCCGGGCGGAGCCGAGCAGCACGACCTTCGTCGGCCCGGGCAGCTCCACGAAGACACCGAGGTCGAACCGGACGAGTTCGGCCCAGGAGAGCTGGAGGGTCGGCCCCACCACGCTGACGCCGGGGGTGGGCGGGAAGACCGCGGACAGGTCGGCCAGCAGCACCGGCGCGTTGCGGATCGGGTCCTCGGGGGCGAGGATCCGGCCGACCGCGCCGGAGGCGAACCGGCCGCGCAGCGCGTCCACGTCGATCCGCCGGTTCAGCGCGAGCAGCCCGCCGACCGAGGAGAGCGCGAACCCGAAGCCCAGCTGGATCGGAGGGAACTCGGCGCGCAGCACGACCAGCAGGGCGAAGCCGCCGGCGGCCGGGCCGGTGTCCAGGATGCCGACCGCGGAGACCCCGACGGGGCCCAGATCGACCTCGAAGACCCCGGCGTAGCGGCCGGCCGGCTGGTCGAACAGCAGGAAGCCGCCGCCCTGCACCGGGCCCGCGTCGATCGCCAGCCCGAGCCCCTGCGGGGCCAGGAACCGGAACGACACGTCCACCGGTCCGAGACTGCCCTGCCGGAGGGCGAGGTCGGTGCCCACACCGACGCCCTCGACCGACGCGGTGAACGGGCAGAGCGCGATGCCACCGGTCACCCGGGCCTCGGTCCCGATCCCGGCGGCGTTCGGCAGCACCACGACGTCCAGCCGGTCCAGACGGAGCGGACCGAGTTCGACGGTGAGCGGCACCGCGAGCCTGAGGGCCGCGCCGCCGCTGAACGTGACGCCCTCCTGCGCGCTCCAGCGCAGCCCGAGGTCGAGATCGAGCTCCAGCGTCCCGGGCAGGAAGGTGGCGAGGAAGCCGTCCGCACCGCCGAGACCGACCACCAGTCGGCCGTCCGCGATCTCGGCGTCCACGACCAGATCGGCCACCACCTCGGTACTGGCCGCCGCGAACCGCAGACCGAGCCCGGCCTGCACGGACTCGGCGGTCAGCCGTGAGCCGTCCGCCTGCCCGAACAGCACGATGGGCCCTGCCCCGGGTGCGGTGCGCCGGAATCCCAGGGTCAGCTCGCCGGACAGTTCCGGCGCCGGGGCGAGCGGGACCAGCCTGGCCGGCGGCTCGATCCGCACCCCCGCGCCGACGTCGAGCGCACCGACCGCCCGCAGCCGCACCTCCCACCGCTCACTGAGCGGGAGCAGCACGTCCACGCCGGTGAAGTCCACCACGTCGAGGGTCAGTTGCAGCGGCGTCGGCGCCGGAGCGCCGCCGTCGGGCTCCAGCGCGAGCAGGAACGCGCGCAGCCGGGGCACGTCCGGCTCGATCACCGCGGGCAGCCCGATCGCGGTCAGCAGCGCGCACAGGCGGCCCAGCAGCAGCCCGGCGTCCAACGCCTGCGCCGCATCGCCCCAGCGGTAGACGCTGTTCAGGGCCAGCGCGGGATCGTCGAACACCACCGGCAGCCGGTCGAGGCGCAGGCTGCGCCGCTGGTACGCCGCCCGGGTGCCGTCGGCGGGCTCGGTGACCGACTCGATCAGCCCGAGCAGCGCGAGCGTGCCGCCCAGCCTCGGGCGGTGCCGCTCCAGGTAGCTGACGATGGTGAAGTGCAGCAGCCGCTCGGGCAGTTGGGCGAGGATCGGGCCGAACTCGGGTGGTGCGCCCTGGAAGGCGTTCTTCACCTCGGTCGCGAGCCGGCCGAGCGAGGTGAACGTGCCGGCGACGACGGGTACGAGCTCCGCGAAGCCCTGCGCGATCAGTGCCCGGTCGTCCGCCCGGACGGCTGCGCCGAGAGCGGCCGTCCTGGGCGCGAGGCCGCCCAGCGAGGTGGCCGCCGTGGTGGCGGCGGACACCACGGCGGGGGCGTCCCGCACCGCGTCCGGGAGCGGCAGTCCCAACTCGGTGAAGAGCCCGTCGACATCGCCCGCCTGCAGCCGGGTGCGGAGCGGTTCGAGCAGGCGTCCGAGCTCGAGCGCGAGCAGTTCGGCGGTGCCGGCCATCAGCCTGTCCTTCCCGGTGGAGTCCGTCCCGGTTCGCGTCCCGGTGCCCTCATGGCCGACTCCGGGAACGTCCTGAGCAGCGCGGCCGCCGGCCCGACCAGGCCGTGGCGTACGGCGGCGCGCGCCCAGGGGTGGGCGGACAGGTAGCGCGCGAGGGGCGGGCTGACCCGGTAGTACCAGCGGTCGAACCGCGGCCCCAGCCACGCGTCGCGGAAGCGGCGCAGCGTCACCACGTCGGGGTGATCGGGCGTGCCCATGGTGGCGGTGGCGACCAGGCACGGCTTCCCGAGTTTGGCGGCGATCGTGCCGAGTGCGATCAGTGCGGCGTGGATCTCCCGCTCGATCTTGGCGTAGTGGCCCGGCGGACTCGTGTAGTCGGGGTGGAAGCCGGCCTCCTCCTCGTGCCCGGACTCGATGCCGAACGCGAAGACCGGTGCCCTGGCAGGGTCGTCGAACTGCTTGCGGAACGCGTAGTCGTGGGTGGTGCCGGTGACCGGCCCGCCGCCGACCGGGTGGTACAGCACCGCGGCCTGGGCCACCTCGTAGGTGGAGTGGTCGCGCCTGGGGTCGGGTGCCGTGGAGCCGATCACCACGCCGGCGCTGGCCAGAATGGCGTCGCGCATCGAGTCGCCGATGAAGCCCAGGTTCTTCTTGACGAAGTGCGGTGCGGAGTCGGTGACGAACTCCTTGTAGTCGGGGTCGGTGAGCGGGAGGGACAGGCTGCCCGGCCGCAGGCCGTCGCGCTTGCCCGTCCAGGCGGGGGAGGAGAAGGTCATCGTCGGGTCGTCGCCGTTGTCCTCCAGGCCCCAGGGCAGCAGGACCTTGCGGCCGAACTGGTGGATGTCGACGAAGAACGCGGGCTTCTTGGTGTCGACGATCCACTGCACGTTGGCGGTCTCCGGCTCGGAGGTCACCGAGGGGCCGCGGTAGGTGTCGTCGGACTCGTCGACGGCTTCGGCCGGACCTGTGGGATAGTCCGCCCGGTAGAGGGCCATGTCGTAGTAGTCCTCGAACTTCCACGCGATGTCGTGGTTCCGGTTGATGTCGACACCGATCTTCGCGGGGTCGGGATGCGGTCGCCGGTTCTTGCGCCACCCGCCGGAGAACGGCGACGGAGGGTGCAACTGGTCGAAGAGCCGGCCGTCCGGATTGATCAGCGGCGCGATGTACAGGTCGACCGCGTCGATGATCTTCTTGACGTCGCTCGCCAGGATCGTGAAATCGGGGTAGCCCACCGCCGGGCCCGAGGGAAGCGGTTCGCAGGACATGGCGGGGAACGTGATGTCGCTGCTCCCGTCGTGGCTGACCAGGATGGACTGGGCGAAGCGGATCAGCGCGTCCGGCGGTGCGGACTCGCGGGCGTGCACGCCGCCGATCAGCACCATGACCGGCCGGTTGGAGCCGCTTCCGTTCGCGATCTTGATGAAGTGGATGTCCTTGCCCTCGACGCTCTTGTTGGGAAACCTGTCGAGCGTGCACAGGGCCGGGAAGGAGGCCGCGAGGTCCGCCAGCGCCGCCTCGATCTGGGCCGGGGTCTGCGGGACGGTGATCGCGGCGTAGGGCGGGGGCATCGCTCACGCCTCCCCGCGGGCGCCACGGCCCTGCTCGATCGCCGCCGCCAGCCGGCTCTGCTGCCCCGCGACGGCCTCGGTCGAGATCAGCACCACCACGACGGCGCCGGCCGCGACCGCCGCCTCGACCGCCTCGTCGGACGCGTACGCGGCGACCCGGAGGTTCCCGTCGTCGAGCGTCACCAGGCTCGCCCGGACGTCCTGGATCTCAGGCATGGCCACCACCGCGCGCAGGACCTCCGCGGAACCCGCGATCTGCACCAGGCTCACAGCGCTCTCCTCGTGATCAGAGAACGACCGGACCCGGAGGACGAGGCCGCCGCACGCAAGGCCGCCGCACGCGCGAGGTTGCCGCACGCGCACCTGACACGGTGGCCCTCGGCGGTGCACCGGCGGATCGGACCCGGTCACATGGGAAACGCGACGGCCGAGTTGCATGCCGACGGCCGTCTGAATCCGGGTACTTCCAGCCTGGCACACCAGGTCCCGGGCGCAACCTGCATGGGCGGCCCCCGGGGGCTGTTGACGCTGTGTGACCCCGTCCCGTCCTCACGCTCCGCACACGGCAGCCCTGAACCTCGGTCGGCGACGTCGTGCGGCGGCACACCGGCGGCGCCGATCCCCGTTTCGGATCGGGAGGCGCATTCACTCACTCACGGGGCGGACGGTAGCGCGGCGTGTCGCGGCCGAAGGCCCGCGAGCTGCGCCACGTGAGTGATGGTGCGTCAGATCTTCCCATCCGTCGTACCCAAACAAAGCCGCACGTGGAAACCATTCTGCTGCCCCTCGCACGTGTCGTGGGGGCGCGTGTCGCCGTGCTCCGGTCGGCGGTGCCCCGCGCCATGGTGGGGCGCATGGGCATCGACCTGAAGCAGACCGCGATCGATCCGGACCTGCCGACCATCCCCCCGACCCGCAACACCCAGGAGGCCGTCCGGGCCGCCCTGGGTGACATGCAGGGCAACATCCTCAAGAGCCACGGCCGCGACCACAGCCGCCACCTGTTCATCACCTTCGCCGTCGCGAGCCCCGACGACCGGCGGAAGGCGCGGCAGTGGCTGGCCTCGCTGGCCCGACCCGCGTACATCACCTCGGCCCTGACACAGTACGAGGAGGCGAACGGCTACCGGGACACGCTGAGGACGATCGCGCGGAACGGCGCGATCACCCCCGCCGACCGGACGGCGATGGTCCTCTCCGCCAGCTCCGTCTTCGTCGGCGCGATGGTCTCGGCCGCCGGGTACCGGGACCTCCGGCTCGGCACGGACCTCACGCCGGACGACCCGTCCTTCGCCGCCGGCGCCAAGAACCGGGTGACGGTCCTCAACGACCCGCCGGTGACCGCATGGGAGCCCACCTTCCAGGCCACCCTGCACGCCCTCGTCATCGTCGCCGACGACGATCCGGTCCTGCGCATCGACCCGCTGGTGGCGGAGCTGACGCAGCAGCTCGCGGCGATCGGCGCCACGGTCGCCGAGGAGACCGGCACCGCCATGCGCTTCGACGCCCAGGGCAACCCGAGCCCCACCGGGACGGTGCACGAGCACTTCGGCTTCGCGGACGGCGTGAGCCAGCCGCTCTTCTTCGCCCGGGACATCGAGCAGGCCAGGACGCTGGGCGGCGGCATCGACGGCTACGACCCGAGCGCGCCGCTGGACCAGGTGCTGGTCAAGGACCCGGCGGGCGGGAGCGACGGCTACGGCTCCTACTTCGTGTACCGCAAGCTGGAGCAGGACGTGCCGGGCTTCCGCGGCGACGAGAAGGCCCTGGGGCAGGAGATCGCGAAGCAGGCCGACCCCAAGGCGCAGGAACCCACGGACGCCGACATCGCCCTGGCCGGCGCCTACATGGTCGGCCGGTTCAAGGACGGGACCCCGGTGGTGGACCAGCAGGTGCCGGGGCTGTCCTCACTGCCGAACGACTTCACCTACGACGGCGACGTCGACGGGGTGCGCTGCCCCCTCGCGGCCCACGCCCGCAAGGTCAACCCGCGCGGCGACAAGCAGCGCCAGTTCGGGGTGCCGCTCACCCAGGAACGGGCCCAGCGCATCGCCCGACGGGGCATCAGCTACGGCCCGGTGACACTGGACCCCGCCCCCACCGACACCGTGGGACTGCTGTTCCTGTGCGCGCAGAGCAGCATCCCGGACCAGTTCGAGTTCATCCAGGCGCTCTGGTCGAACTTCGAGGACTTCCTGCGCCCCGCCACCGGCCTGGACGCGGTGATCGGCCAACTGCCCTCCGGGGAGTCCCGGGACAAGGCGGTCGAGCAGCCCTGGCCCAAGGTGTACGGCTCGCACAACCAGCTGGACTTCTCGAAGGAACCGCCGGTGCCGACGGACCCGTTCTTCCCGAAGCGGGTCGGCCAGTGGGTGACCGTGCGCGGCGGCGAGTACTTCTTCGTGCCGAGCCTGAGCGCCCTGACGAGGTTCGGCACCGTGGTGGAGCCGGCCGGGAACGGGGCCTGACCGTGAGCCTCCACCAGCGGGCCGTCAACGATCTCGCCCGGCACCTCAGCGGGTACGTCTGCGAGCCGGGCAGCCCCGACTACGCCAAGGCGATGGAGATCGACAACGGCCGGACCCGGACGCCCCCGGCCTACGTGGTGCGCGCCAACTCGGTCGCCGACGTCACCCGGGCGATCGCGTTCGCCCGGGAGCTCGAACTGCCGATGACCGTACGCGGCGGCGGCCACAGCGCCGCCGGGTACTGCCTCAACCGGGGCGGCGTCGTGCTGGACCTCGGGCTGATGAAGGCCATCACGCTGGACCGGGACAGCAAGCGGCTTCGGGTCCAGATGGGCGCCATCTGGAGCGACGTGTACGGGTACGTCGCCCGCAACGCCACCCCGCTGATCCCGATCGGCGGCGGCTGCCTGACCGTCGGCCTGCCCGGCTTCCTGCAGGGCGGCGGCTACAGCTTCGTCTCCCGCTCCTACGGACTGGGCAGCGACAACGTCACCGAGATCAAGCTGGTCGACGCCGCGGGCCGCCTGCGCACCCTGACCGCCGACGCCCCCGACGAGGCCGACCGGGACCTGTTCTGGGCCTGCCGCGGCGGAGGCGGCGGCAACTTCGGAGTCGCCGTCGAGATGACCCTCCAGCTGCACACACCCGCGGCCGCCACCGTCATGGGCGGCGAGCTGTCCTACCCGCTGGAGCGCGCCCAGGAGGTCATCGCCGCCTACGACGCGTGGGCCGAGGACGTCCCCCAGGCGATGGCCGCCTACGGCTACGTCGGCCGCGACCCCGACCCGGCCGAGCCGACCCGGAAGATCCCCACCTTCCGGATCACCCCGGTCTTCAACGGGGAGTACGCCGACGGCGTCGACCTGCTGCAGCCGATGCTGCGGCTCAAGCCCTTCAACGCGAGCATCTACTCGATGCCGCTGCCGACCTGGGAGGCCACCATCGGCCGCTCCACCCTGGTCGGCGACCGCCAGGCCTACATCCGCTCCGGAATGATCGGCGAGAGCGGCTGGCACAGCGACATGATCGAGGCCGTCAAGGACGCGATGGAGAGCGCGCCCTCGCCCGACAGCTTCGTCGTGTGGACCCACGGCCGCGGCAAGGTCCGCCACCCGGACGGCGACGACCACGGGGCCTACCCGCACCGCGACAAGCGCTACATCTTCGAACTCAAGGCCATCTGGACCGACCCGGCCGACACCCGCACCAACGTGGAGTGGGCCTTCGACTTCGGCGAGGCGCTCAGCGCCGACTTCCACGGCGCCTACGTCAACTACATCGACCCGCTGCAGAAGGACTGGGCCGTGGCCTACTACGGCGACAACCTGGCCCGGCTGAGGGCCGTCAAGGCGGCCGCCGACCCCACCGGCTTCTTCCGCTTCCAGCAGTCGGTCGACTCGACCTTCGAACCGGACCTCAGCCGCCCGCTCGACCTGAGCCCGATCAACCGCACCCTCTGCTGACCCGCGATCCCGGGAGCAACCCATGGCCAACGGCACACCGACCGCCAGCCCCCAACAGATCTTCACCGAACTCTCCGTGGCCCTGACCGGCTACGACAGGGCGGAGTTGGCCGGCACCGGCCTGATCGAGACCTACTACACCACCCTGCTGCGGCTCATCGGCGAACGCGAGGCCGGGCACCTGTTCCAGGCCGCCGCCGAAGCCCTCGCCGCCGACCGGAAGAACCACGACGGCGAGGCCCTGCGGAGGCAGGTCGTCGAGAACCCGCGCTACTCGCCGGTCGTCGTCAGCCTGATCAAGCTCTGGTACCTCGGCAGCTGGTACCCGCTCTCCGGCCGATACCGCGACATCAACGGATCGACCGCCGACGACGTCGAGCACGTCGTCTCCCCGCAGGCCTACCGCGAGGGCCTGGCCTGGGTCGCCGCCGGAGCCCACCCCATGGGCGCCAAGCCGCCCGGCTTCGGCTCCTGGGCGGAACCGCCCTCCCTGCCCGTCTTCTGAGTCCGAGGAACGCCATGGAAACCAACGACTACGACATCGTCATCGTCGGCGGCGGCATCTCCGCGGCCACGCTCACCAAGACGGTCATCGAGAAGGCCGCCGCCCAGACCCCGCCCCGACACCCCCGCATCCTCATCCTGGAGGCCGGCCGGGCCACCGCGATGAGCGCCGACAAGTACGACACCTATGTGGACGCGTACCAGGAGACGGTCGCCAAGGTCCCGAACTCGCCCTACCCCGCAAGCAGTTCCGCACCGCAGCCGGACGTCCTCGACATCGGCCGGCCGATCATGGGCGACGACGGCAGGACCAGAGTGCCCAGCGACAGCGGGTACTTCGTCCAGATGGGCCCGCTGCCCTTCGGCAGCGACTACACCCGATCCCTCGGCGGCACCACGCTGCACTGGCTCGGCACCTGCCTGCGGATGCTCCCCAACGACTTCCGGATGTGGGACGCGTACCGGCGCAGCGTGAACTGGCCGTTGGGCTACGAGGACTTGAAGCCCTACTACGAGCGGGCCGAGTGGGACATCATCGGCGTCTCGGCCAACGTCGAGGACCAGGTCTACCCCGGCATCGGCGGCGACCCGAAGCGGTTCTTCAAGAGCGCCGACACCAATAAGTTCCCCGACGGGGACTACCACTTCCCGATGGAGCGGATCCCCAGCAGCTACCTCGACCAGTACCTGGCCAAGAGGTCCGCCGGTCTGGTGGTCGAGCTGATCGACGACCACGGCAGGCCGCACACCTTCCCCATCGAGCTCAGCAACACCCCGGTCGGCCGCAACTCCCAGCCGTCCAAGGGCTACCAGGTGATCGGCGCGGTCGGGAACTTCGACCACGGGCAGCGCTGCGAGGGCAACTCCAGCTGCATCCCGATCTGCCCCGTCCAGGCCAAGTACAACGCGCTCAAGACGCTCTACGAACTGATCGTCAAGTACCCGGACCGGGACCCGGTGGACGGCGGCCCCCGCAAGGCCAGGGTCGCCGTCCGCAGCCAGTGCGTGGTCTCCCGCGTCCGGCACACCCAGCAGAACGGCGGGACGGGGACGGTCACCGGACTCACCTACCAGACGTACTCCGACGACGGCAGCGCGCCGGTGGAGCACACCGTCACCGCCGACACCTACGTGCTGGCCGCCAACGCCATCGAGAACGCCACCCTGCTGCTCGCCTCCGGTGCCGCCAACAACAGCGACCAGGTCGGCCGCAACCTGATGGACCATCCGCTGCTGATCACCTGGGGCCTGCTGGAGGACAGCGTCGGCGCCTTCCGCGGCCCCGGCTCGACCTCCGGAATCCCCGCCTTCCGGGACGGCACCTTCCGCTCGGAGCGCACCGCCTTCCGCGTCGAGATCGGCAACTGGGGCTGGAACTTCCCGGAGAACGCCCCCTACGACACCGTCCACGACCTGGTCGGCGGCGGGCAGAGCGGGCAGGTGGGGCTCTACGGCAAGGAACTGCGCAAGCGCCTCGGCGAGATCCTTCCCCGCCAGTTCCGGATCGCCTGGGAACTGGAGCAGGATCCCGAACCGACCAACCGGATCACCATCGACGACCGCTACAAGGACGGGCTCGGCAACCACCGACCCGTCATCCACTACGACCTCTCGCCCTACGTGCGGGCCTCGCTGCCCTGGGCCGCGGAGGCGAGCCGGCAGCTGTTCACCCAGCTCGGCATCGGGGACAAGGTCCGGCGCCCCGAGTACCGGCCCGGCGACTACACCCACTACGACCCGAACGACCCGTCGGCCGTCACCCACGACGGCGTGACGTACTGGGTGCGCGGTGCGGGACACGTCGTCGGCACCCACCGGATGGGCACCGACCCGACCACCTCCGTGGTCGACAGCCACCAGCGCAGCCACGACCTGCCCAACCTCTACATCGTCGGCTGCGGCAGCATGCCGACCCTGGGCACCTCCAACCCCACGCTCACCATGACCGCGCTGGCCATCCGAACCGGCGACCGGATCGCCGAGCAGCTGAAGGGGAAGGACGCATGACCGAGCCCACCAGGATCACCACCCTCAAGGACCTCAAGGCCGCGCTGCAACTGGCCGTCGGACTGGAGCTCAGCACCGTCCCGGTCTACCTCACCGCGCTGTACTCCATCGGGGACGGCCGCAACACCGACGCGGCGCAGACGATCCGCAGCGTGGTCATGGAGGAGATGCTCCACATGACGCTCGCCGCCAACGTCCTCAACGCCCTCGGGGAGATCCCCAGCCCCGAGCCGGTCGAGTTCCAGGGCCGCAGGAACCTCAGCCCGATCCCCGCCTACCCGCTGGACAGCCCGCTGATCTCCGGCATCGGCACGCTCGAACTGCTCCCGCTCACGCCCCGCGCCGTGGACGGCTTCGTCCGGATCGAGCACCCGCTGCACGGCGCCGCCACCCTCGACGCCATTCCCGCGAAGGCGGGCGGGTTCCGCACCATCGGCGAGTTCTACGACGCGGTCGACGCGGCCCTGAAGGACCCCGCGATCTGCCCGGACGGCGTCTTCGCGCCCGTCCGCCAGATCCCGGACGGCGACTACTACGGCGGCGCCGGCCACGTCATCGAGGTGAAGGACCGCGCCACCGCCCGCGAGGCCGTCCTGAAGATCGTCGACCAGGGCGAGGGCCTGCCCGAGGACTGCCTGCACCGGCCCGCGAAGACCGTCACCGACGCGGACCGGCTCGGCTCCGGCTGGCAGATGTACTCCCACTACGCCCGCTTCCGCGAACTCCAGACCGGCCGCCGGTTCCGCACCGACCAACTGGCCGACCAGAACCCCGAGGGAGCCATGCTGCTGGTCGACTACACCGCCGTCCAGCCGGCCCTGTACACCCCGCGCAACGGCGACTCCGACGACAGCCCCGAAGGCTCCGCCCTGGACGCCTTCGACCTGGCGTACTCGCAGCTCGTCGACGACGTCTACCTCGCCTTCGCGGGCGAGCCGAAGGAGGTGGTCGACCCGCTCGACCGGCACGCCGACCGGGGCCGGCCGGCGCTGCGACTGGCCGTCCACGCCATGTACGCGCTGAAGAACGCGGCCACCGCCCTGATGCGCATCCCGAACCCGGCGAAGCCCGGGCACACGCTCTGCCCCCGGTTCTCCTACGTGCCGCCGGGCGGAGACCGGGACAAGCTCGTCCAGCGCGTCGAGGGCCGAGGAGGGCAGGACCGGTGATCTCCATCGTCACGAAGTGGTGGTACGTGCCCGGCCGCGAGCAGGAGGCGGTGGCCGCCCTGAAGGACCTGGTGCAGCAGGTGAAGGACGGCGAGCCCGACACCCTCATGTACTGCCTGCACACCGCCGAGGTGGCGGGCTCCCTGCCGCCGCCCACCCCGAACGAGGTGATCTTCATGGGAGCCTGGACGAGCCGCCAGGCCTTCGACGACCACCGGAACGGCAAGATCTTCACGGACTGGCTGGAGAAGCACCTCGACCTGTTCGTCCAGAACGACAACAGACTCTACGTCAGCGCCGAGTTCGCCGACCGCTTCGCAGGCTTCGTCCGCGGAGCAGCGATCGGCTGACCGCCACCGCCCGGCGGCAACTCCCCTCCTTCCCGTCGGCACGGGGAAGAGGAGAGTGTTGCGACACATCAAGCAACGGCTCAGCGGTCTGTGGCCCGTGGCGCCCCGGCCGGCCCGGGTGCGGGCCGGCGGGGGCGTGCGGGCTCAGGCGGTGGGCAGGCCGGCGTAGGTCCGCAGCTCCGTCCGATCGGCGGGGATGTGCCAGCCGCGCAGGATCTCCAGGAAGTTGCCCCAGCACCAGGTGTCGTCGCCGAGCGAGGCCAGGGTGGTCACCAGGCGCTGCTGGCTGTGGTCCAGCTCGGCGAACGGCGGGAGGGCGGCCTGTCGACCGCCGCCGAAGGCCAGCCGGAGGGCCGCGGCGGTGACGGGGAAGGCGGCCGGTCCGGCCGCCAGGGCGAGGCCGGTGGTCACGGCGTCGAGGGCTTCGGCCGGGTATCGGTCGGCGACCTGGGTGAGGGCCAGGGCGGCGTACCCGCGCAGGTCTCCGTCGTGGAACGGAACCGCGAGATCCTCCCCGTCCTGTTCCTCGGTCTCGGCGGCGGCCAGCTCGGCGAGCACCGCCGCGTCGACGGCGGCCTCGGCGCCGGTGCTGCCGAGCCGGGCGAGGCCGATCGCGGCGCCCCAGCGCACCGCCGGGTCCTGGGCGGCCAGGAACGGCCGCAGCCGCTCCACGACGGCCGCGTCCCCGAGCAGTCCGGCCGCGATCAACGCGGTGGCTGCGACCGCCGGGACCGGCTCGCGTGCGGCGAGGTCCAGCAGGTGCGGCAGGGTCGCCGCGGCCTCCTCGGGGAACCAGGCCAGCACGCGGCAGGTCGCGGCCCGGACGGCGGGTTCGTCGTCGGCCAGCAGCGCGGCCAGCGCGGGCACCTCCCGCCTGACGGCGTCGTAGGCCGCCAGTTCGGCCTCGTACGCGGCGAGGTGGCGGTCGAAGTCGAACATCCTGCGCTGGAACTCGCGGGCCCGGCGCTCGCCCTCGTCGGCGGCCCGGGCGACCCAGGCGTCGTACTCCGCGATCATCTCGGCCGGGCCCTTGGCCCGCAGCTCCGCGATCCCGTGCCGCCACGCCGCGACGGCCACCCCGTCGGGAAGGTGCGCCTCGTCGTAGCCGATCGCCAGCGCGGAGAGAAGCTCCAGGGCCTCGGCCCGGCCGGGCAGGGACCGGTCCGCGGCCATCCGGGCCAGGAAGGGCACCGCGAAGGCCGAGGCCTGGTAGCGGCTGCCCTGGTGGAAGACGTTGCCGTACAGGGCGTGCAGGGCCCGGCCGCGCCCCTCCCGGTCCTCGCCGCACAGGGCGCGCAGCTGGTCGGGGACGTCGCCCGCGGGCCCGTAGGCGTGCTCCAGCGACGCCCAGTCGATGGCGTCCAGGCCTGCGAACACGCTGTCATTGGTCTCACTCGTCACGGGTGAGAACCTCCCACACCGCACTGACATGCCGTTCCGCCGGTAGTTCGTCGCACCCCTGGGGCCGTTGGCGATGTCGATGGGGGAGTCGCACGGGAACATGCTCCCTCACCGGGTGACTCGCCTGACGCCGTGTCGGCGCGACGACGCGATGGCCCAGGCCGTGCATCCGGCGCAGCACCACGATCGTTGCCCCGGGTTCTCCCGGCAGCCGCAGGGGCGACGGCCGGCGTTGGTCGACCGCTGCCACGCTCACGGGCGGATCCGCCCTGACGCGAGGAGTGCCATGCGACTCAGACCCCCGTCCCGCCGTACCGCCGCACTCGGCACAGCCGTTGTCGCGGTCGTCGTGGCCGCGCCGGCCGCGCACGCCGCCCCCGGCGCGCCGGGCACCCGGCCCTCGTTCTGCCAGCACGACAACCGCTCCACGCCGTTCGCGCAGTACCTGTGCGCCGAACCCGGCGAGCTGCTCGACGTCCGCATCGGCGACGTGCACCCGACCCAGCCCTCGCTGGGCTACGACGAGGTGTACTACAAGCTCGGCCGCTACACCCTCGGCAAGGACGCGATCAACAAGAAGTTCAGCGACTGGTGCGAGGCCGACGGCCGCATCGACGCGGCGACGGTCCTGCCCGGCGCGCGCCTGGACGACCCGTCCTCCTTCACCTGCCAACTCCCCGTCGGCGCCGAGACGGCGGGCAGCATCACGCCGATGAAGACGGTCGTCATCGGTCCGCACGGCGAGCCGTTCCTCACCGACGGGCACCACACGCTCACGTCCTTCTACGAGACTCCCGACGGCGGCGCCGACCTGCACGTCCGACTGCGGGTGCTGGCCAATTTCAGCAACCTCACCCGCCAGGCGTTCTGGGACCAGATGCAGGCGCACAAGTGGGTGTACCTGCGCGACCCCGAGGGCAACCCGGTCGCGGTGAACAAGCTGCCGACCGGCGTCGGACTGGCCAACTTCAGCAACGACAAGTACCGCGGCCTGCTCTACTTCGGCCGCGACATCGGCTACACACAGAACGACCTGCCGTTCCAGGAGTTCTACTGGGGCAGCTGGGTCCGCGACGCGAACCCGGTCGACCTGTCCGACTGGGACCCGAACGATCTCGGCAGCTACCTGGCCACCGTCAAGAGCCTGACCCGGGCGATGACCGCGTTGCCGAAGGACGCAGTCGTCGACAGCGGCTTCAGCGCCGCCGACCTCGACGCCCTGGACCAGTGGAACGCGGGCAAGGCCGCCAACAAGGGCGAGTTCGACAAGCTGAGCAAGCCGTACTCCGACCCGAAGCCCGGCAAGCTCGCCTACGCACTCGAGTACGAGCGGGTCCACGCACTGGGCTGACCGAGCCTGCCGCGCATGCCCCGAAAGCGATGAACGCCTCCCGACGAGGACCGGCCGACCACGGCCGGTCCTCGTCGTTCGGCCCGCCTGCTCGATCGGCGGACAGAACCACCCCGGTCCGACCAAGGTCCGGCGGCCACCGTGCTGCAGCGCCTCGGGCGGCCGCCGGTGGGGCGCTTTCCCGTGTCCCCCGACGCCCCTGGAAGCACTCGGGAGGCGGGCGCTCGGCCGGACCGGCTGGTGTCCCCAGCTCTGGACGATGGTTTCGACGCGCGAGCAATCAGGGCCGTGAGTGGTTTTCGACGCGCGGGCCGTCAGGCCCCGGGCCTACTGGAGCGAACCCTCACCTCGACCACCCGGCAGCTGCTGTGCCCGGCCCGCATGCTGCGCCTCGCGGATGAACACCGACCGCCTCCGTGCCGAGCACAGGGCAGAGGGCCGCCGGGACCGACCCCGAGACCCCCGCGAATCACCGCGCGCCGATTCAGGCCCCGAGGCAGCACGACGCGCGTCCCTTCAGGTCCTGTACCCCCGCGCGTCGCAACACCACCGAAGCCGTGCCTCACGCTTCACGCTTCACCACTGACGCGACCTCACGCCACCGGAGCCCACTGCCGCACACGCCCGCGAAAGTGCCGTGGGCCCGGCGTCCTGTTCACGGCTGCCCCGACCCGTCCGCCGCCGGCCTCGGTACCACCGCCACACGTGGCGGCTCGCCTCAGGTGGGACCGGCCGTACGCCGTAGACCGTCCTCGGCCTGCTCGATCATCCACCGGTTCGGGATTCGGGCGCCGATCTCCAGGGCGCGCGCGTAGTGCTCTCGTGCCTGCTGGAAATCAGCCGCGCGCTCCTCGCACCTGGCGACGTTGTACAGGCTCCATCCGGCCAGTTCGTCCTCGCCGGAATCCAGGGCGACGCGCACGGCAGCCCTATAGTGCTCCTTCTCGCGGTGGGTATCGCCGTCGCAGGCTGCCAGCTCGGCCATCTGGTGGTGGGTCCAGCCCGCGGGTGCCGCGAAGTGCCGGGCCTCCGCTACCGCCAGGGCCTGTTCGAAGTAGTCCTTGGCCGCGTCCGGTTCACCCTTTCTGCGCCGGTAGGTGCCGAAGTTGTGCAGGCTCCAGGCCTGCAGGAGCGCGTCCTCGGTTTCGTCGGCGATGCGCGCGGCGCGGGCGAAGAACCGTATGGCCATGTCCGGGTCGTCGGCGCGCGAGCGACAGGAACCGAGGCCGTCCCAGGCCCAGCCTTCCTGCTGCCGGGCATGCTGCTGGATCGCCAGGTCGAGAGCCGACCAGTAGGTGTCCTCGGCGCGCTGCACGTCGCCGTGGTCGCGGTCGTGGGTCGCCCGCGTGAGCAACTGGTCGATGTCGGCCGAGCCCGAGTCGGTGGCCTCCTGGCTCCTGACGACGTCTCTCAAGGAGGCGGCTGCGACGGCCGCCGCGGGGCGCTCGCTCGGCTCCCGCCGCAGGAGCTGACTGATCAACGATGTCAGTGCGGCAGCCCTGCGCATCGGTTCTGGAACGCCGCGGCTGACCGCCAGGAGTACCTGTGGGAGGGAGTCTCCCGGGAACGGCAGCCGTCCCTCCACAGCGCGGTACAGCGTCACCCCGAGCGACCACATGTCCGACGCAGGTGAGGACAGCCCGTCGTGGATCTGCTCCGGGGCCATGAACGGTGGTGTCCCGGGCGCTGTCCTTGTGGCCGTAAGCGTCACCTCGTTCGGTGCTGAGGCGATCCCGAAGTCCGCGAGCACCGCCCGGTCGTCCGCCAGGAGGATGTTGGCCGGCTTGATGTCCCGGTGGACCACACCGGCCGCATGCGCCGCGGCCAGGGCGGCAGCGACCTGTGCACCGATTCGCGCCGCCTCCACGACCGCGAGCGGTCCTGATTCGAGGGCGTGTTGAAGGGAACGCCCCGCCACGTACTCCATCACCATCCACGGCAGACCGTTGTGGTCGGAGAACTGATCGAACACGGTGACGATGCCAGGATGGCGGAGATTCCCGGCCGCCCGCGCCTCCCGCTCCGCCCGCGCCAGGAGGATCTCGCCCGGCTCACCCGGCGATCCCTCAGGAACCGCGACTCGCTTGAGTACCACGCGGCGTCGCAGACGTGTGTCGTACGCCAGCCATGCCTCCCCCTGGCCACCCGCGCCCAGCTTCTGTTCCAGCCGGTACCGGCCCCCGACTTCCTCAACCGTTCTCGGGTGCGTCATGAGACCACGTAAGCATGCCGCAGGCCGTCGGCGCAGGCGTCTCCCACGATCCTCAGGTCGGTCGCACGGGCGCAGGCGACCACCGTGGTGGAGCGCCACCCGTCGGGCCGGCGTGGGCGGCCGGGGGCCGGATGCGGCTGGTCGGTGGGGTCAGCGGTATTCGCAGAGGTAGGCGGTTTCGCCGTCGACCTTGAGGTGGAACGTGCTGTTGCCCGGGACGTCGAACCGGGCGCCGGCGGGGAACGTCTCCCAGCCGTCGGCGCCGGGCAGCCTGACGGTCAGGGCACCGCTGATCACGTGCATGGTTTCCGGGCCGGCGGTGTCGAACCGGTAGTCGCCGGGGGCCATGACACCGATGGTCGCCGGCCCGTGCGCCTGGTTGAAGGCGATCGACTTGACCGTGCCGTCGAAGTATTCGTTGACCTTGAACATGGGCATCCCCTCGGGGAACGGGCGGGAACGAGCGGGCTGCTCGCCGCGTGCTGGGTGTCGGCAGGGGAAAGCTACCGGTGGTGCCGTCGGGGCCGGTGATCCGTCTCGCCCCGCGAAACGCGTTCAACGGCATGCCGGCAGTGCCGGCCGGCAACACCGGGACGCCGCCACCCCTACAGCGGCAGCTCGACCACCAAGGGCCGGTGGTCCGAGATCGGCATTCTGGGCGCCCGCACCGAGTCCGGCCGGTGCGGCCCGAGTCCGGCCGGGAGCCCGGACGCGAGAATGTGGTCGAGCTGCACCAACGGGCGGTGCGACGGAAAGGTCGGGACGCGTGCCAGGTCGCGCCAGCCGGGCCGGGGTGGTGCGACGGTGGGCCGGGGCGTCGAGGGCCGCGACGAGGAGAACAACTCGGCCGCGCCGAGCGTGGCCGCGGGAATCGCGCCGACGAGATTGAAGTCGCCCAGCAGGATGTGCGGCCGGGGCAGGTCGGCGATCCAGCCGTGCACGGCGAGGAGTTGGCGGACGTTCCACCCCGGGACGAACGACAGGTGCAGTGCCACCGCCGTGAACGGGCCGCGGCGCCCCTCCAGTACGGCGGCCAGTGCCGCGCGCGGCCGGTCGCGGACCACCGTGAGGCCCGTCCGTCCGGCCACCCGCAGCGGCAGGGCGACGGGAGGCGCGGTGAATCGCCGAGCCCGCCAGCTCAGGACCGGCAGCCTGGACAGCAGCGCCACGCCGTGCGAGGGAGCCTCTCCGTCGTGCCCCGCGCCCTGCGGTCCGTACACCCGTAGCCCCGGTTCGGACCGGTCGAGGACCCAGCCCCGGCCGGGCAGGGAGCGGGCATGGAGCGCCGAGACGTACCGCCAGTCCACGGCGCCGGTCGCCTCGGCGATCGCCCGCGCCTGGTCCACGCGGCCCGACCGCTCCTGGAAGCGGTCGAGCTCCTGCAGCGCCACCACGTCGGCGTCCAGGGTTGCGACGGCGTCGATGAGCGGGTGCACGGTGGCGGTGCCGGAGGCCGTCAGCGAGGGGCGGCCGTCGTCCAGGATCTGCCGCCCGTGCAGGACGTTGAAGGTCGCCAGGCGTACGAGTGCGGAGCCGATCACCGTTCAGACGGTACAACAGCGGGCCGGGCCACGAGTGTTGACAGCCGCACCGGCCCGCCCGGTTCGGCAGGCGCTTCGACCGGTGCGGCTGGGCCTGGCTGTTGCCGGTCTTCCCGTACGCGGAACTCCCGCGGATCACCCCTGCTCGACCGGCCGCACCCTTGGCATTGGTCCAGACCTATTGACGGGCCTTTCCGCCCCTCCTACGATCCGGTCCGGCACAGCTCCGTATGTCCCCACCTCACCCACAGCCGAGCGTCACACCCCCACGCTCTGGTCATGCCCATGACGCTCGGCGGGAAGGGAGCACAGCATGTTCCGTCGAAGGTCGCGTACTCCACGTCCGTCGGGCGATGTCCGCGCCTGCCCGGATCCCGGCCGCCTCGAAGGCGACCAGGCCGGGAGCGAGCCGCCCCGGGCTCCTCGCCCGCACAGGTCGACCGTCGAACGCGCATCGCAGGTGAACCGAACCGGCAGGGCCAAGCACGGGCGAACCGTCCTGAGGCGCTCGATCGCCGCGGTGAGCGCCGCCGCGGTCATCGGTGCCGGCATCGCCGTGGCCGGCTCCGTCACGGCCGGGGCCGCCACCCCCAACCTGGTGGCCAACTCCGGCTTCGAGAACGGACTCTCCGGCTGGACCTGCTCCAGCGGCTCCGGCACCGCCGTCAGCAGTCCGGTCCACGCCGGCGCCTCCGCGCTCAAAGCCACGCCGACCGGCCAGGACAACGCCCAGTGCACGCAGACCGTCAGCGTGCAGCCCAACTCCCAGTACACGCTGAGTGCCTATGTCCAGGGCAGCTACGTCTACCTCGGCGCCACCGGCACCGGCCTCACCACTGCCCCGTCCACCTGGACGCCGAACAACGCGTCGTACGGCCAGCTCAGCGTCAGCTTCACCACCGGGGCGAACACCACCTCGGTGACCGTCTACGTGCACGGCTGGTACGGGCAGCCCGCGTACTACGCGGACGACGTGTCACTCACCGGCCCCGGCGGCAGCAGTCCCTCGCCGAGCACCAGCCCGTCCAGCAGCGCTTCGCCGAGCAGTAGCCCGTCGAGCAGCGCCTCGCCGAGCACCAGCCCGACGACCAGCGCTTCGCCGAGCAGCAGCCCGACGGGCGACACCTGCCCCACGAAGCCCAGGCCGTCGGGCAAGGTCCTGCAGGGCTACTGGGAGAACTGGGACGGCGCCTCCAACGGCGTCCACCCCGGCATGGGCTGGATCCCCATCACGGACAGCCGGATCGCCGCGCACGGCTACAACGTCATCAACGCCGCCTTCCCGGTGATCCTCTCGGACGGCACCGTCCTGTGGCAGGACGGCATGGACACCGGCGTCAAGGTCTCGACGCCCGCCCAGATGTGCCAGGCGAAGGCTGCCGGGGCGACGATCCTGATGTCGATCGGCGGCGCCACCGCAGGCATCGACCTGAGCTCCAGTGCCGTCGCCGACAAGTTCGTCGCGACCGTCGTCCCGATCCTCAAGAAGTACAACTTCGACGGAATCGACATCGACATCGAGACCGGCCTCTCCGGAAGCGGCAGCATCAACACGCTGTCCGCCTCCCAGGCCAACCTGGTGCGCATCATCGACGGCGTGCTGGCCCAGATGCCCGCCGGCTTCGGCCTGACGATGGCCCCCGAAACCGCGTACGTCACCGGCGGAAGCGTCACCTACGGGTCGATCTGGGGCGCCTACCTGCCGATCATCAAGAAGTACGCCGACAACGGCCGCCTGTGGTGGCTGAACATGCAGTACTACAACGGCAGCATGTACGGCTGCTCCGGTGACTCCTACCAGGCCGGCACCGTCCAGGGCTTCACAGCGCAGACCACCTGCCTGAACAACGGACTGGTCATCCAGGGCACCACCATCAAGGTGCCCTACGACAAGCAGGTGCCCGGCCTGCCGGCCCAGTCCGGCGCGGGTGGTGGCTACATGGCGCCGAGCCTGGTCAGCCAGTCGTGGAACGCCTTCGGTGGTTCGCTGAAGGGGCTCATGACGTGGTCGATCAACTGGGACGGCTCGAAGGGCTGGACCTTCGGCGACAACGTCAAGTCCCTCCAAGGCCGTTGATCTCCCGCTGACCTCCCGCGCCCCGGTTGCACGGTCTCGATCTGCAGCCGGTCACCGACCGGAACTGCACTCGGGTCCGAGCCCGGGGCGCGGGCTGTCGCTCGGCGGCAACGTCTCCGTCACGAAGAAGGTGATCGAGCCGCTCCACGCCTGCTCGTCCGTCGCCGGGTCACGCTCGACGTCCGCCGCGCGAGCGGACTCACCGACCGGGCCTGGCTGGTCGAGGGATGGTGGTGGATTCGGCTGGTCAAGGTTCTCGTGGCGCTGGTCTGCGCCCGGTCCCTGCCGAATCCGATGTTCTCCCCGTACGTCGTCCTGCTCGCCGCCGCATCCGGGATCATGTTGTTCCTGGTGATCAGGGAGATCACCGCCGCTCAGGTCGGGCAGATCGCCGCGGGGCAGACCGAGGCACGACCGGTCGCGGCACTCTGACGGGACCGGGTGCGGCCGGCGCACCGAGCCGCAGGTTCGACGCCAACCGCCGTTCATCCTGCCGCTGTGTGCCTTCCCTACGCTCGGGCCCGCCACCGGTGGCGACCAGTCACCTTCGGTGATCCGTGGCCGGCGCCTTCCGGCGCGCCCGTCCCTGAGCGAAAGGCCGTCCGATGGCCCCGCGCCTCTCCGTCGTCGTTCCGATCTACAACGTCCAGCGCTATCTCAAGGAGTGCCTGGACTCGATCGCGGCCCAGACCTTCGAGGATTTCGAGTGCGTCATGGTCGACGACGGCTCGACCGACGACGGCCCCGTCATCGCCAAGGCGTACGCCGCCGAGGACCCGCGCTTCCGGCTGGTCCAGCAGGAGAACAAGGGCCTCGGCGCCGCCCGCAACACCGGCTGGCGCCACCTCACCCCGGGAACCGAGTACCTGGCCTTCGTCGACAGCGACGACACCCTGCCGCCGCACGCGTACCAGCTGATGATCCGCACGCTGGACGAGACCGGATCCGACTTCGCCGCCGGCAACGCGATGCGCCTGCGCACGGGTGGCCTCGCCCCCTCGCACGCCCACCGCCGCCCGTTCCGCGAGACCCGGCTGCGCACCCACGTCAGCGAGCTGCCTGCCCTGGTCACCGACCGCACGGCCTGGAACAAGGTCTACCGGCGCTCCTTCTTCGATGCCGCGGGCATCCGCTACCCCGAGGGCATCCTGTACGAGGACGCCCCGGTCAGTGTGCCCCTCCACTTCCTTGCCGAGCGGGTCGACGTGCTCGCCGACCCGATCTACCACTGGCGGGTCCGCGAGGACGGCGAGCTGTCCATCACTCAGAAGAAGACCGACCCGCGGGGCCTGGTCGACCGGGTCCGCTCGATGGGACTGGTCCGGGAGTGGCTGCTCGCCCGCCCCGAGCCCGCGTTCGCCGGGCACCTGCGCGCCTACGACCGGAACTGCCTGGTCGAGGAGGTGCCGATGTTCTTCTGGTCCGTTCCGGACGGCGACCGTGCCTTCCGCGAGGCCTACCTGCGGCATGTCGGCCGACTGCTCCAGGACATCGGCCCCGAGCGGCTCGCCGGGTTGAGCCTGCAGCTGCGGCTCAAGTACCGCCTGACGCTGGCCGGTCGGATGCGCGGCTTCGTGGCCGTCCAGCGTCTGCACGGCCTCGTCCGGCGCACCCGCCAGGCCGCGGCCCGGCGTTCGCCGCGCACGGCGTCGCCGGCCGCCGATCCGCGTCTCACGGCCTCCCGGCCCGCCGGGGCCCGGTCCGGCGCAGCGGACGTTACTGCTTGACAGGTTGCGTCATACTGTAACGCGCGCGCGGTCCGAGACGCCGTCGGAGCGGGCAGCACCGCCTGGCCACGTGTGCCCGTCGGTCCCTCTCTCCGCACCTCGGAGCACGTCATGCACCCCTTCCTCGACCAACCGGGGCCGCTCGCCTTCGCGCACCGCGGTGGTGACCTCGGCCATCCCGAGAACTCGCTCGCCGCCTTCGAGGCGGCCGTCGCCCTCGGGTACCGCTACCTCGAGACGGACGTGCACGCCACCCGCGACGGTGTGCTCGTGGCCTTCCACGACTCCCGCCTCGACCGGGTCACCGACTGCACCGGGGCGGTGGCCGAACTGCCCTGGGACACCGTCAGGCAGGCCCGGATCGGTGGCACCGAGCCCGTGCCGCTGCTGGAGGACCTGCTCGGCGCGTTCCCCGCGGCCCGCTTCAACGTCGACGTCAAGGCGGCGCCGGCCGTCGGGCCGCTGGTCGAGGCGATTCGCCGGACCGACGCCTGGGACCGGGTCTGCGTCGGCGGCTTCTCCGACAGCCGCCTCGCTGCCGTCCGCGCCGCCGCCGGCCCCCGGCTGGCCACTTCGCTCGGCCCGCGCGAGGTGGCCCGGCTGCGGCTTCTCTCGCTGGCCGGGCCGCTGCTGCGGGGACGCGGGGCGCCGTTCGCCGGGGTGTGCGCGCAGGTGCCGGAGCGGCACCTGGGCGTGCGGGTCGTCGACCGGGCCTTCGTCCGCGCCGCCCACCGCCTCGGCCTGCAGGTGCACGTCTGGACGGTGGACGATCCCATCCGGATCGGGGCTCTCCTCGACCTCGGTGTGGATGGCATCATGGCCGATCGCATCGACGTCCTGCGGGACGTCCTCGGTGAGCGCGGCTGCTGGAACGACGGCAGCACCGGCTCCAGCACGGAGACAGGAGCCCCATGAGCACCGCTGCCCCTCTGCCGGACCAGGCGCCGGACCAGGCCCCGGACACCCCGGCGACCGCCGCGGCCGGCCGCACCCTGCGCCGGATGCAGTTCGGCTGGTACATCAACGACTGGGCCAACGCCGCGTTCTCGGCGACCGTCCTGACGGTGTTCCTCGGACCGTACCTGACCTCCGTCGCCAAGAACGCCGCCGACGCGGCCGGCGACGTGCACCCGCTCGGCCTCTCGATCCGCGCGGGCTCGTTCTTCCCGTACACGGTCTCCTTCTCCGTGCTGGTGTCGGTCGCGGTGATGCTGCTGACCGGCACGGTCGCGGACCGAACCGGGCGGCACAAGGAGCTGATGTGCGGCTTCGCCTACGTCGGCGCGATCACCACGATGGGGATGTTCTTCCTCGGCGGTGACCGCTACCTGCTCGGCGGCGCGCTGCTGGTGGTCGCCAACATCGCGTACGCGGTGTCGGTCGCGCTCTCGTACGCCTACCTTCCGGGCCTGGCCGCCCCCGACGAGCGCGACACGGTCTCCTCCAAGGGTTGGGCCTACGGCTACGCGGGAGGCGGACTGCTGCTGATCGCCAACCTGGCGCTGTTCGAGGGCCACGACGCGCTCGGCCTGTCCTCCGGCACGGCCGTGCGGATCTGCCTGGCCTCGGCCGGCCTGTGGTGGGCGCTGTTCACGATCGTCCCGATGCTGCGGCTGCCCTCCCGGGCCGGCGTGGCCCCCGACCGTGCCGCAGCCGTGCCCGACCGGCCCGCCGCCGGCAGTTTGCGCGAACTCGCCCGCACCCTGCGGGGCATGCGCCAGTACCCGCTCACACTGCTCTACCTGGGCGCCTTCCTCTGCTACAACGACGGCATCCAGACCGTCGTCTCCCAGGCCTCGCTCTACGGCAGCGAGGAGCTCGGCATGGACCAGACCTCGCTGGTCGCCGCCGTGCTGCTGGTCCAGATCGTGGCGATCGGCGGCGCACTGCTCCTCGGCCGGATCGCCGGCCGGTACGGCGCCAAGCGGACCGTCCTCGGCTCGCTGGTCGCCTGGGTGTTCACGCTCGCCCTGGGGTACGTCATGCCCGCTCACCGGCCGATCTGGTTCTTCGCCCTGGCCTGCATGATCGGCCTGGTGCTCGGCGGCAGCCAGGCGCTCTCCCGCTCGCTGTTCTCCCACCTGATCCCGGCCGGCCGGGAGGCCGAGTACTTCAGCGTCTACAAGGTCAGCGACCGCGGCACCAGTTGGATGGGCCCGCTGGTCTTCGGCCTCGCGTACCAGATCACCGGCAGCTACCGCTCGGCGATCATCTCCCTGCTGGTGTTCTTCGTGATCGGCTTCGCCGTGCTGGTGAAGGTTCCCCTCCGCCGGGCCGTCGAGGCCGTCGGCAACCCCGTCCCCGAGAAGCTGTGACGGCGGGCGGGGCGTCCAGGAGGGCGCCCCGCCCGCCGGGGTCGCGCGGGTGATGTCGGGCATGGACCGACGGCTGCTCGACGCACGGTGCCCGCACCGGCCGGCGGTCCGGTGCGGGCACCATGCCGTGGCCGGGCGGGCCTACACCCGGCGACGTGCGGTGATGAGGCGTTGAAGCACGATGAAGACGAACAGCAGGGCGCCGATGACGATCCTCGTCCACCAGGAGCTGAGCGTGCCCTGGAAGCTGATGATCGTCTGGATGAGGCCGAGGACCGCCACGCCCAGGACCGTGCCGATCAGGTAGCCGGACCCACCGGTGAGGAGGGTGCCGCCGATGACCACGGCGGCGGTGGCGTCGAGCTCCAGGCCGACGGCGTGCAGGCCGTAACCGGAGAGCATGTAGAACGTCAGCAGGACGCCGCCGAGGGCGGAGCAGAAGCCGCTGACGGCGTAGACGGTGATCCTGGTGCGGGCCACCGGCAGGCCCATCAGCAGCGCGGACTGCTCGCTGCCGCCCAGCGCGTACACGTTGCGGCCGAACCGGGTGTGGTGCAGGACCACGAAGGCCACGGCGGCGACCAGCACGGCGATGACGGCGCTGGGGGAGAGGAACGTGTCGCCGGGCAGCGGGACGCGGGTCTGCGCCATCGCGGTGTACGACGGATCGGTGATGGAGATCGATTCGACGCTGATCGTGTAGCAGAGGCCGCGGGCCAGGAACATGCCGGCGAGCGTCACGATGAACGGCTGGATCTCGAAGGTGTGGACGACCCAGCCCATGGCCCATCCCAGCCCCGTGCCGATGGCCAGCACCAGGGGGACGACGACCAGGACCGGCCAGTGGTGCTGCTCCACCAGCCAGGCCGAGACCATCGTCGACAGGGCGACGACCGCGCCGACCGACAGGTCGATCCCGCCGGTGAGGATCACGAAGGTCATCCCGACGGCGACCACCAGGAGAAAGGCGTTGTCGATCAGGAGGTTGAGCAGGACCTGGCCCGAGAAGAAGCCCTCGTACTGCACCGAGCCGACACCGAACATCGCGACGAGCAGGACGGCGGTGACCAGCAGCGGCACGTGGCCGCGCAGTCCGGCGGAGCGAGTGGTGCTCACGCGCCCACCTCCAGGTCGGCCGGCGCCGCGGGCCGTGCCTGCGGGCCGCCGTGGGCGGAGGTCCGCCGACGGGCGACCTTGGCGCGGAACTGCGGCGACTGGATCAGGCACACGGTGATCACCACGGCGGCCTTGAAGACCAGGGTGGTCTCCGGCGGGATGCCGATCGTGTAGATGGTGGTGGACAGGGTCTGGATGACTAGCGCGCCGAGCACCGTGCCGCCGATCGAGAACCGCCCGCCGTTCAGCGAGGTGCCGCCGATGACGACGGCCAGGATGGCGTCGAGCTCGATCCACAGGCCGGCGTTGTTGCCGTCGGCGGCCGAGACGTTGGAGCTGATCATGAGTCCGGCGACGGCCGCGCACACGGCGCTGGCCACGTAGACCAGGGTGACCAGTCGGCCGGCCCGGATGCCGACCAGACGGCTGGCCACCGGGTTGCCGCCGACCGACTCCAGCAGCAGGCCCAGCGCCGTGGAGCGGGTGAGCAGCAGGGCCAGCACGACCACGGCCGCCGCCAGCAGCACGGAGAACGGGACGGTGAGCCAGTAGCCGCCGCCGATGAGCCGGTACGGGTCGCTGGTGACGGTGATGATCTGGCCGTCGGTGATCAGCTGGGCGACGCCGCGGCCGGCGACCATGAGGATGAGCGTGGCGACGATCGGCTGCACGCCGATGCGGGTGACCAGCAGGCCGTTGACCGCACCGAGGACGAGCGCGACGGCCAGCGCCAGCGCCACGGCGACGAGGACGGTGGAGATGCTGCCCGGGTCGGCGGCCTCGCTGATGTGCAGGCAGGCCAGGGCGCCGGCGATGGCGACCGTGGAGCCGACCGACAGGTCGATCCCGCCGGTCGCGACGACCGGCGTCATGCCCAGGGAGACGAGCACGAGCGGCGCGCCGAAGTGCAGGATGTCGATCAGGCTGCCGTAGAGGTGCCCCTCCTTGGTGTGGACGGCGAAGAAGTCCGGTGTGAACAGCAGGTTGGCCAGCAGCATGACGACGAGGACCGCCGCGGGCCAGAAGAGCCGGTGTTTCGTCATCGCCGGGCTCCGCTCGCGATGGTTTCCATGAGGTGCTCCGGAGTGAGCGATCCGTCGTTGGTCAGTTGGGCGACGACGCGGTGGTCGCGCAGCACGCCGATCCGGTGGCTGAGGCGCAGGACCTCCTCCAGTTCGGCGGAGATGAACAGCACGGCCATGCCCTTCTCGGCCAGGCCGGCGACCAGCTTCTGGATCTCGGCCTTCGCGCCGACGTCGATGCCGCGGGTCGGTTCGTCCAGGATGAGCAGCTTCGGGTCCGTGATCAGCCAGCGGGCGAGCAGCACCTTCTGCTGGTTGCCGCCGGAAAGGTTGCGCACCAGTGCCTCGGGGTCGCCGGGGCGGATGTTCAGCGCCCGGATCCACCGCAGCGCGAAGTCGTCCTGGGCGGTGCGCGACAGGGGGCGGAGCCAGCCGCGGGACGCCTGGAGGGCGAGGACGATGTTCTCGCGCACGGTGAGCTCGCCGATGAGGCCCTCGGCCTTGCGGTTCTCCGAGCAGAACGCGATGCCGTGGCCGATGGCGGCCTGCGGGCTGCGCAGCGCGGCAGGCCGGCCGTCCACCCGCACGGTGCCGCTGTCTGCGTGGTCGGCCCCGAAGAGCAGTCGTGCGGCCTCGGTGCGGCCGGAGCCGAGCAGTCCGGCGAGACCCACCACCTCGCCGGGCCGGACGGTCAGGTCGTAGGGTTCGATCGCGCCGCGGCGGCCGAGCTTCTCCGCCCGCAGGAACGGCTGCGTGAGCTCCGGCGCGGGCCCTTCCGTCCGCCGCCCGCCGGCCGCCAGGCTTTCGAGGCCGACGAGTTCCGAGCCGATCATGCGGGAGACCAGCTGGACCTGGCCGAGATCCCGGGTGAGGTACTCGCCCTCGAGCCGGCCGTTGCGCAGGATCGTCATGCGGTCGCAGATCTCGTAGATCTGGTCGAGGAAGTGGGAGACGAACAGGATCGCCGTACCCCGCTCGCGCAACCGCCTCATGACGGTGAACAGTTGGGCGACCTCGTCGCGGTCGAGGCTGGAGGTCGGCTCGTCCAGGACGAGCACCTTGGCGTCGACGTCGACCGCCCGGGCGATGGCGACCAGCTGCTGGACGGCGATCGAGAAGCTGTCCAGGCGGGCGGTGACGTCGATGTCCAGGTCGAGTTCGGCGACGGAGTCCGCGGCGCGGCGCCGCAGCTCGGACCAGTGGATCAGGCCGCGGCGGCGGGGCTCGCGGCCGATGAACAGGTTCTCCGCCACCGACAGATTCGGGCAGAGGTTGACCTCCTGGTAGACGGTCGAGATGCCGGCCTGCTGCGCCTGGAGCGGCCCGGTGATCCGCAGCGGGCGGCCGGCCATGGTGACCTGGCCGCCGTCCGCCGGGTGGACGCCGGTGAGGACCTTGATGAGGGTGGACTTGCCCGCGCCGTTCTCGCCCATCAGCGCGTGCACCTCACCCGGGAAGAGCCGGAAGTCGACGCCGTCGAGTGCCAGCACGCCGGGGAACTCCTTGCGGAGCCCGCGTACTTCCAGGACCGGTTGCTGCATCGGTCCTCCTTTCGTGGTCGGTCGGGCCCGGGGCCGCCCGCCCGTCGGGGATGCGACGTGGCGGGCGGCCGGGAGCCCAGACCGGTCAGTACTGACGGGTCGGCAGTGCGGCGGTGGCCTGCTCGGGGGTGAAGGTGCCCTCGACGGTCTTGATCCGGCGCTCGACGCTCTCGCCGTTCTTGACCTTCTTCGCCAGCTCCATCAGCTGGTCGCCGAGGAGCGGGTTGCACTCCACATCAAAGTTGATCTTGCCCTGGGACATGGCGGTGAAGGCGTCCTTGACGCCGTCGACGGAGACGATCCTGATGTCGGTGCCGGGCTTCTTCCCGGCCTCCTCGATCGCCTGGATCGCGCCGAGCGCCATGTCGTCGTTGTGCGCGTAGAGGACGTCGATCTTCGGCTGCGCCTTCAGGAAGGCCTGCATGACCTCCTTGCCCTTGGCCCGGGTGAAGTCGCCCGTCTGCGAGGCGACGACCTTGAACTTCGGGTCGCCCTTGATCACGTCGGCGAAGCCCGACTTGCGGTCGTTCGCCGGGGCGGAGCCGGTGGTGCCCTCCAACTGGACGATGTTCACCTCGCCCGGCTTGCCCTGGTACTCCTTGACCAGCCAGTCGCCGGCCTTCTTGCCCTCCTCGACGAAGTCCGAGCCGAGGAAGGTCTCGTAGAGGGAGGTGTCCTCGGAGTCGATCGCGCGGTCGGTGAGGATCACCGGGATGTGCGCGGCCTTGGCCTCCTTCAGGACGGTGTCCCAACCGGACTCGACCACCGGGGAGAAGGCGATCACGTCGACCTTCTGCTGGATGAACGAGCGGATCGCCTTGATCTGGTTCTCCTGCTTCTGCTGCGCGTCGGAGAACTTGAGGGTGATGCCGGCCTTCTTCGCAGCCTCCTGGACGGACTTCGTGTTCGCGGTGCGCCACCCGCTCTCGGCGCCGACCTGGGCGAAGCCGAGGACGATCTTTCCGCCCGGGCTCTTGCCGTCCGACGAACCTCCGGCCGAGGAACAGGCGGACAGGCCGACGATCATGGCGCCGGCGAGCACGGCGGCGGCGGCTCTCTTGAACATCTGGGTCTTCCTCTCGGGTGGTCCCTTGCGGCCGGGGGCTGCGGAGCGGGCAGCGCGCGCCGGAGGGTACGGGTGTGCAGATCGGCCGGCGGATCGGCCGTTCAAAGATCAGATCGTTCGTCAGGGGCGATGTTTCGGCGGCGGGTTGACACCCGGAGCGCCACGCACTGCGTGGGGTTGTGGGGTGCCGACCCCTTCGACCCGATGATTGTTAGCGTTCACATATGACGCGTGCAAGAGCGGTGCACTGCTTTATCGAATCTTGACCGCCGGTGGATCCGGCCAGGCCGGTCCCGCTGTCGGCGCGGCCAAGGGCGGTCATCGGGCCCGGGTCGCCGCCGCGTCCGCCCCTTTCGGTCGTGCCGAGGCGCATCGGAACCCTTGACGGGGGCAGATCGAGTCTTCATAGTGATGCCCGGCCGTCACTGAGCCGAACTCTTAATCACCCCAGCCTGCTTGGGTATCGCTCGGGAGGAATTGTTAGCGCTAACAGGTGGAGCGGGCCCCGTTCGGGCCGCCGACGGCCGGCAGTTCCAGCCGACTCGGGACGGCCGCCACCGGGTCACCCCGACCCCTGACCAGCAAAGGAGCTCACCCTTGGCTGCTCGAACACGGCTGCGCCGTGCGCGGCGCACCCTGCTCGCCACCGGAACCACCGCAGTCCTCGCCGCTGCACTGCTCGCCGGCACGGAAGCGACCTCGCAGGCCGCCACCCAGGGGCCGTGCGACATCTACGCCGCGGGCGGCACACCCTGCGTGGCGGCCCACAGCACCACCCGCGCCCTCTTCGGCGCCTACAACGGTGCGCTCTACCAGGTCCGGCGCGCCTCGGACGGCGCGACCAAGGACATCGGTCTGCTGAGCGCCGGCGGCTACGCCGACGCCGCCGCCCAGGACGCGTTCTGCACCGGCACGACCTGCCTGATCACGGTGATCTACGACCAGTCGGGACGAGGCAACGGCCTCACCCAGGCGCCCGCGGGCGGCGCCGCGGCCGGCCCCGACAACCTCGCCCCGGCCACGGCCGCACCCGTCAGGGCCGGCGCACACCCGGTCTACGGCGTCTACGTGGCCGCCGGCACCGGCTACCGCAACAACCACACCTCCGGGATCGCCACCGGCGACCAGCCCGAGGGCATGTACGCGATCTTCGACGGAACGCACTTCGGCGGCGGGTGCTGCTTCGACTACGGCAACGCCGAGACGAACAACCTGGACACCGGCAACGGCCACATGGAGGCCGTCTACTTCGGCGACAGCACGATCTGGGGCACCGGAGCCGGAAACGGACCCTGGGTGATGGCCGACCTCGAGAACGGCCTCTTCTCCGGCGCCAACGTCGGCCACAACGCCAACGACCCGAGCGTCAGCCACCGCTTCCTGACCGCCCTCGTCAAGGGCGGCCCGAACCAGTGGGCCATCCGCGCCGGCAACGCCCAGTCCGGCGGACTGTCCACCTACTACAGCGGGCCCCGCCCCAACGCGTCCGGCTACAACCCGATGCACAAGGAGGGCGCCATCATCCTCGGCATCGGCGGCGACAACAGCAAGTCCTCCAGCGGCACCTTCTACGAAGGCGTGATGACCGCCGGCTACCCCTCGGACGCCACCGAGAACGCCGTGCAGGCCAACGTCAACGCCGTCGGCTACCAGACCGCCCCCGTGACGTCGAGCTCGCTCACCCCCGGCTCCCGCATCTCGCTCCGGGCGACGACCGCCTGCTGCACCGCCGACTTCCTCCGCCGCAACACCGACAGCAGCGTGGCCATCTCACCGATCACTGCCGGCAGTTCGGCCGCCGACAAGGCCTCCGCCACGTGGACCGTCCGTGCCGGACTGGCCGACAGCACCTGCCTGTCCTTCGAGTCCGCCGGCACCCCCGGCCAGTACCTGCGCCACTCCGGCTTCCAGCTCTACACCGCGGCCAACAACGGCACCGCGCTGTTCACGAAGGACGCCACCTTCTGCCCCCGGGCAGGACACAGTGGGCAGGGCTTCTCCTTCCAGTCCGCCAACTACCCCAACAAGTACCTGCGCCACTACGCCTACACCGGCTACCTCGCCGGCGACGGCGGCGGCAACGCGTGGGACAACGCCAACAGTTGGAGTGAGGACACCAGCTGGCTCGCCGCCCAGCCCTGGTCCTGACCTCCACCGGGCGAACCTCACCGGGCGGACATCCCGGGCACCCGCCGAGGCCCCGGGCGGGGGCCGGCACCGAGTACGGGCAGGCCGGGACCGCCGGGGGCCGACGGCGAGGAACGATCCGTGTCTGGGTCAGCGCAGGCCGGCGAAGAGGTCGTTCTCGGGCACGGCCGCGTCGGTGGTGTCCTGGACCCGGACGAAGGTCTCCACGCCCATCAGCTCGGTGAACCTCTCCTTGCCCATCTTCAGGAAGAAGATGTTCTCGCCCTGGCTGGCGTGCGCGGCCAGGGCGTCGAACTTCTGGCCGCCGAACTCGGTGGTGTCCACCCAGGTGGTGATCTCCTCGTCGGGCAGACCGATCTCGGCCATCGCGGCGGCCTCCGCCGGATCCGGCTCCTCCCAGTCCGCGCCGAACTCGCGCATGACCTCGCCGAAGCGCTGCATCATCGAACGCGGCGCCGTCGTCCAGTACACCTTCGGGGTCATCCCGGTCATCGCCAGCGCCGCCGTCGTGATCCGGTTCGCCTGGATGTGGTCGGGGTGTCCGTAGAACCCGTTCTCGTCGTAGGTCACGACCACATCGGGCTCGTAGTGCCGCAGCAGCTCGGCGAGGCGGGCGGCGCCCTCCTCCACGGGCGTCCGCCAGAACGAGCCGGGCGCGTCGTTGGCCGGCCAGCCCATCATCCCGGAGTCGGCGTACTCGAGCAGTTCGAGATGATCGACCTTCAGGACTTCGCAGCTCGCTTCGAGTTCCCGGCGACGCATCGCTGCGACGCCCGCCGGGTCGTGCCCGGGCTCGCCCGGCTTGACGCCTCCCGGGCCGTCGCCGCAAGCACCGTCGGTACACGTGACGAGGACCGTGCGGATGCCCTCCGCCGCGTACCGCGCAAGCACACCTCCCGTTCCGGTGGCCTCGTCGTCGGGGTGGGCGTGCACCGCCATCAGCGTCAAGGGTCGGTCAGCCATTTGAACCGTCCTCCGGATCGTCGAGTCTTCGGCCCCAGTCTGCCGCACGGGGAGAGGTGGTCGTGCCGCCACCACCCGGCACGCGCGCCCGACGGGCCGGTCCGGGACTCGCACAGCGGGGAGGAGACGGCCCTCGACGCCGAATCCGTGGCCGCGGCAAGGGCTCTAGGCCTCCTGACGGTCGATCTCGTCCTCCCGGACCAGCCAGAGTGCGAGGGCTGCGCCGGTCAGGCTGACCAGTCCGCCGAGCAGCAGCACGATGTTGAGGCCGTCGATGAAGCCGGCCCGGGCGGCGGCCGACGCTGCCGCCCGGGCCGGCTCGGGGAGGGCGGCGAGTGCCTGCGGCAGGCTGCCGGAGGAGGTGGCCTCGATCAGTTCGCGCGGACGGGCTCCCTCCGCGATCGGCGTGCCCGCCGCCAGCTCGCGGACCTTCTGGGAGCCCCGGCCGACGAAGATCGCCCCCCAGACGGCGATGCCGACCGCGATGCCGACCTGCCGGAAGGTGTCGTTGATGCCGGCCGCCATGCCGCTGTTCTCCTTGGGCACCACGCTCACCGCGACATCGGCGATCACCGGGTTGATCAGACCGACGCCCGCGCCGCCGACGAGGAAGCCGGGCAGCAGGCCGGTCCAGGTGTCGTCGGGCTGGATGTCGCCCATCAGCAGCATGCCCACGCCGACCGCGACGAGGCCGACGCAGAGCATCAGCCGGGCCGGAACCCGGGAGAGCAGAATTCCGGCCAGCGGCGCCACGACGAAGCTGAGCACGGTGATCGGCAGGTAGCGCACTCCCGCCGCGAACGGCGAGAGGCCCAGATAGTTCTGCAGGTACAGCGTCAGATAGAGGAAGAGGGCGAACAGCGAGCTGGAGACCGCGAACGCGGCCAGCTGCACCCCGGTGAACGCGTGCCGGCGGAACAATTCGAGCGGCAGCATCGGCTCCGGGACGCGGCGTTCGATCAGCACGAAGACGGCGAGCAGCACCGCCGCGCCGGCGAAGAGCGCCACGATCAGCGCACTGCCCCAGCCCTCGGCGTTGCCCCGCACCAGCGCCAGGACGAGCAGGAACAGGCCGCTGCTGAAGGCCGCGACCCCGGCCCAGTCGATCCGGGTGGCGTTCGGGTCACGGCTCTCGGCCAGTCTGAGGTAGGTGACGACCAGGGCCGCCCCGCCGATCGGCACGTTGAGGTAGAAGATCCACTCCCAGCCGAGCGAGTCCGTGAGCGCCCCGCCGATCAGCGGGCCGACCGCGACCGCCACGCCGATCGTCGCCCCGTAGATGCCCATCGCGGTGCCGCGCTCGCGGCCGGGCGGGAACTCCTGCGCGACCAGGGCCAGCGAGACCGCGAACATCGCCGCGCCGCCGACTCCCTGCACCGCGCGGGAGACGTTGAGGAAGACCGGGTTCGGTGCCAGCGCGCAGAGCAGCGAGGCACCCGAGAAGATCACCAGCCCCGCGGCGAAGATCCGGCGCCGCCCGAGCCGGTCGGCCAGTGAACCGGCCGTCAGCACCAAGGCGGCCAGCGAGAGGGCGTAGGCGTCGAACACCCACTGCAGGTCGGTGAAGCTCGCGCCCAGGTCCTCGCGGATGGACGGCAGGGCGACATTGACCACGGTGATGTCGAGCAGCAGCATGAACGTCGCGACCGAGACGGCGATCAGCGTCCACCACTTGCGTTGCACGGCAGCCGGTCTCCTTCGACGAGGTTCGCGAGCTCCGCCGGCCGGGGTTCGGCGGCGACACCGTCGACCGTACGCAACGCCGCCCTGCCAACCCCGGCAGACACGGCCGGACGCGCCCGGGAGGCCCCGGTGGCAACCTCCGCTGGGGGCAGGAAGCCGTCGCCGTGGCGGTAGTAGTCGACGGAGAGTCTGACCGGGCCGTCGCCGGGGGCGGCGGAGAGCAGGCGGACGATCGCGAGGTCGCGGCCGTCCTGGCTCCTGACGCAGAAAGCCCTGCCGGTGAGGCCGGCGAGGTCGAGGCGGGTGGCCGGGCGGGTGTCGAGGCCCTTGAGGCGGTCGGCCGTGCCCAGGCGGCGGCCGGATCCTCCGCCCTCGCCGCGACCCGGCCGCAGGCCGACCGCGCCGAGGGTGGCGCGGCCCCGGCCCTGGCGGGCGCGTTCGCCGTTCCGGCCGAGGACGTCCGCCACACCCGCACCTGGATGGCCTGGCCCGATAGCACCGCGATCTGGAGGAGCAAGCTCAGCGGCGTCCAGTCCAACATCGCGCTGATCGCCAGGGCCGTCGCCAGGTACGAGCCGGTCGTCATGCTCGCCAACCCCGCGTCCGCCGCCAAGGCCCGTTCGATGTGCGGATCGGCCGTGACGGTGATCGACACCATCCCCGTCGACGACTGCTGGATGCGCGACACCGGCGCGGTCTTCCGCACCGACGGCGCCGGCGGCTCGGACGCGATCGGCCTCAACTTCAACGGCTGGGGCGGCCGGCAGACCCACGCCAAGGACGCCCTGGTCGCCCGTCATCAACAGCAACCGCAACCCCGGCCGGAGCCGGGCCCAGCTCGAAGCCGCGATGTGCGCCGCCTACGGCGCCCCGAAGGTGATCTGGTTCAAGGGCATCGCCGGTCAGGACATCACCGACGACCACGTCGACGCGACCTCGCGCTTCCTGACTCCCGGCTCCGGCCTCGTCCAAATGCCGTCGGCGAGCGACACCGACGCCTGGGTCGACGACGCCCGCCAGCAGTACCAGATCCTGTCCACCGCGACGACCGCCACCGGCGGCCCGATCGCGGTGACCAAGCTCCAGGGGCCCGACTGCTACAGGATCCGCTCCAGCGGCCCCAACTTCGTCGCCCCCTACGCCAACTACTACGTCTGCAACGGCGCGGTCATCGCCGCGCAGTTTCGGCGACGCCTCGGCCGACTCCGCGGCGAAGGCGACCCTGGCGCGGCTGTTCCCCGGCCGCACCGTCGAGCAGCTCGACATCGACTACCTGGGCGCCGGTGGCGGCGGCATCCACTGCGTCACCCAGCAGCAGCCCGCGATCTGAGGTGCCGTCAAACACGCGACCCCGCGCCGGAGTACGGCCGGCCGCCGATGGCGCGGGGTCGTCCTCCCTCCCGTCACACCCCCGCGGTCACCCGGGCTGCCTCCCGGAGGAGCGGCAGCAGCACCTGCTCGTAGGCCGTCAGCGGGCGGGCCAGGGTCCAACTGGCCAGCACCGTGCGGCGATCGGGCGCCGGGTGGACGGTCAGCTCGGCCAGCTCGCCGTGCCGGAGCTCCAGTCGCACGGCCCGGCGCGGCACCAGCCCCACCCCCAGGCCGATCCGCACCGCCTCCCTGACCCCCTCCGTGCCCCACAGGTCGAGGGTCCGGGCGCCTGTCAGCTCCCAGCGGTGCAGCAGGTCCGCCAGCTGGCGGCGGGTCTGCGAGCCGGCCTCGCGCAGCAGGAAGGTCTCGCCCGTGAGGTCGGCGGGAGCCACGTCCCGTCCCGCCAGCGGATGGTCTGCCGGGCAGACCAGCACCATCTCCTCCTCGGCGAGCCGCTCCGACCGGTACCGGCCCGGTGGCAGCGGGCCGCCGCTCAGGGCGATGCCCGTCCTGCCCTCCTCCAGCGCCTCGGCGAGCCCGTCGGCTGTCCCGACGGCGACGCTGAACTGCGCCGTGGGCTCCCGGCGCCGCAGCTCCCGCAGGACGGACGGCAGGAAGTGCCCGCCGACGGTGCTCGTGCAGCCGATCACCAGCGGCTCCTGGCGCAGCAACGTCGCCGCGTGCACGGCCTCCACGGCCTGGTCGGCCAGTGCCAGCACCTCCCTGCTCTGCGCCAGCAGGACCTCGCCGGCCAGCGTGGGCCGGATCTTCGGGCCGGAGCGGTCCACCAACTGGGTCCGCAGGGCTATTTCCAGGTTCTGCACCTGTTTCGACACCGACGACTGGCTCAGGAACAGGACTTGGCCCGCGGCCGAGAACCCTCCGCATTCGATGACCTTCGCGAAAATCGCCAGTTGATTGAGGTTCAGTCGCATCGTGGCCTCGCTCGCGTCCGGGGGGTGTGGGACACAGGGGCCGGCGCGGCGCCGCGCGGGCCCGGCCGGTAGGGCAATGTACCGTGCGGCGGGCCCGTGTCACAGGCTCTTCCACCTGGGGCCTTCTTGGACGTGTGCGCCCGTTGTCCGCTGCTCCCGGGCCTGTTGACGGTCGGTCGGGCCGCGGAACGGGCGCTGCCGGTGGTGCGGGAGGCGCGCCCGCCGAATGGTAAAGGATGTGCAAAGGCGCGGGACGAAACCTCGATTCGGGCCTCTTTCCTCGGTGACCGGCCCGCCAGCGGCCGGCAGTTCCCGGGAGGTGTTCCGGTGCATCCTTGCCCCAGCGGTCGACCCGCGGCACATGCTCCGTCCGGCGTTTCCGCGCGGCGGTCGCCCGCCCCGTCCGGCCCCGTCCCGTCCGTGTTCGGCCGCTCCGCGACCGCGAAGCCCGATGCCCCTCCCCGGTGCTCCCGCCCGGGCGTGCGGTGGGGGGAGGCGCCGTGGATGCGCTGACCCATCCCGGCGGCGGCCGTGGCGCACCGAGCGGACGCGCCGGACGCGCCGGACACGGCGGCCGCGGCGGCAGCGGCGGCAGCGCGGGAACCGGAAGCCGCGGGGGAACCGGAAGCCGCGGGGGGCGCGGCGAGCCCGCGGTCCGCCGGGCACCCCGCCCGGCCAACAGCGTCGCTCCCCGGGGCGGCCCGGCTACCGTTCAGGCGGTGGCGCTCTCCACCGCACCGGGCCCGCCCCCGCCGGGGCTCTCCGCCGCGAAGATCGTCGCCTACCTGCACGGACCGGAACCGTACCTGCTGATCCCGGACCCGACACCGGGAACGCACCAGGCGCTCGTCCGCTGGCTCCAGGGCAGGCAGGCGGTGGCCGGCCCCGTGGTGGCGCGCACCGACGCCGGAGCCTCGCTGCGCTGGGCCCGCACCCTGCTGGCGCTCACCCCGCAGTGGCCGGGCACCGCCGGCGAACTCCTCTTCGTCGAGGACCACCTGGCCAAGGTGGTGCTCTTCCAGGACCCGCTGCTGGCCGGCCACCTGTCCGCCAAATGGCTCGGCAGACTGAGCGACATGACGCCACGCCAGCGCGAGCGGATGGAGCAGACCCTGCTCGCCTGGCTGGAGGGCGGCGGTGCGGCCGAGGCGGCCCAACTGCTGCGCATCCACCCGCAGACCGTCCGCTACCGGCTCCGGAAGCTGGAGCGGATCTTCGGCGGCAGCCTGCGCACCCCGCAGGCACGGTTCGAGATCCTGCTGGCACTGAAGATCCACGGCATGGCGGCCGAATGCGCCCGGCTGCGCCACCGGGCGGAGGAACTGCCCGCCCGCGCGGCGTCCGAGCCCCGGCGGGACGCCCGCTCCATCGGTCGCTGAGCCGTGCCCGGCTCCGGCCGCCCGAGATTCCCGTGACATTCGACCGGGACCTGCGACCACTGAGATCTGTCACTTCCCGATGAATTCTCCGACGGGCACCCGTGCGTTTCCGTAGGGTCTTCACCGGGGCTGCCGCCGACCGCCGGAACGGCATTTCTGCGGCGGCGGGCCGGCGCGGTCGCCCGTCCTGGCATGATGAGGAAGCCGATGTCATCTTCGAGGAAGAAACGCGGACTCGGAACAGCTGCCTACGGAATTCCGAAGGTGAGCCGATTTCCGCGGTCGTTCGCCACTCTTCTCCTGATTCTGGCCATGATGTCCACCGCAGCGGCCCTGGTCGTCCCCGTCGTGCGCTCGGCGGGCTCGTACCGCGTGCCACGGGCGGACGACGCGCCGGGAACGATGCAGACACCGACCGGCCCGCTGACGCCGCTCGACCGGGACTTCGTCAAACGGGTCCGGCTGGCCGGCCTGTGGGAGATACCCGCAGGACGGATGGCCCTCGCCAAGGGCGGAACGCCCGAGGTCAAGACCGCCGGCGAGCACCTGATCGAGGGGCACACCGACCTCGACCGGGCGACGCTGGAGGCGGCCGCGACGCTCGGACTGGAGGTCCCGGACGAGCCGTCCGCCCAGCAGAAGGCCTGGTTGAAACAGCTGGACGAGGCCCAGGGCCCCGAGTTCGACCGGCAGTTCGCCAACATCGTGCGCAATGCCCACGGCCAGGTATTCGCCGTCGTCGCCCAGGTGCGGGCCAGTACACAGAATTCGACGGTCCGCGATCTCGCAACGATGGCCAACACCACCGTCCTGGACCACATGACGGTCCTGGAGGACACCCGTCTGGTGAATTACGGCGGCCTTTCCGGATTTCCGGCCGGATCGGCCTCGCCGAGTCCGGCGGCCGGGGCGACACGGAGATGAGACCTGCCCCAGAGAGAACGATGTCCACGGCCTGTCCGACAGGCCCGATCCCGTTTCGAAGGTGCCAATATGAGGATTCACAAACGTGACACGGCCGGGCGGAGAATGCTCGCCCTGCTGCTCGCCGGGGTACTGGCGGTCGGCGGTGCGTCGGTGGTCGCCGCGGCGGCCTTCGCCGGGCAGCGCCCGTGGCGCTCGCAGCAGGCCTCCGCCCAGATGGGCACCGTGGCCTGCGCGGACGTCGGCGCGAGCCTGGAGACGGTCCCGGAGACCGCCCAGCCGGACGTCGACCGCAATCTCGCCGACCTCGACGTCCAGGTCGCCGACGCCTACCGCAGCCTCTCGGAGCAGGGCTCCGGCAGCGAGAAGCGTGTCATGGGCGACCTGGCCGCCAAGCGCTCCGCGACCCTGCAGAAGATCAAGGCGAGCGCCGGGCCGGACGCCGGCCTGCCCCAGGACGTCTCCGGACTGGCGAACTGCGCGATCCGGCGCGACCTGGTGGTCGACGCCTCCGCCCGGGACTTCACCCCCGAGTCGCAGAGCGCAGCGGCCGACCGCAGCAAGTCCTCGTCCGGCGGGAAGCAGAACCTCGGCCGCGGCTTCGTCGACATCAGGTCCGTCGCCCCGAACACCGCCAAGCCCGCCCGCAACGGGTCGGCCACCGGCACCTTCACCTCCCGCTGCGGACGCAACGAGAACCGCCACCTCAACCCCGACAACGTGATCGTCGCCCCCGGGGTGAGCAACGGCGCCCACCACATGCACGACTACGTGGGCAACCGCATCACCGACGGCTTCTCCTCCAACAACCGGCTCGCCGGCGCCGGCACCACCTGCTCCAACGGCGACCAGTCCGCCTACTACTGGCCCGTGCTGCGGCTCCTCGACGGCACCAACGACAAGGACGCCAAGGCACCCGGCGGAGGCAAGGACCGCAACGTGGGCCGCATCCTGCAGCCCGCCGAGGCCGGCATCACCTACAACTCGCCCAACGGGAAGCCCGTCCAGCCGATGACCCGCTTCCTGCGGATCATCACCGGCGACGCCAAGGCCCTCACCAACGGCCCGGCCAACGCCCACGCCTCGTGGAGCTGCACCGGCTTCGAGGACCGCCAGCTCGCCGACAAGTACCCCGTCTGCCCGAACGGCAGCCGGGTGGTGCGGACCCTGAAGTTCCCGGACTGCTGGGACGGCAAGAACATCGACAGCGCCAACCACCGCACCCACACCGCGTTCTCCAAGAACGGTACCTGCCCGCGGAACTTCCGGAACATCCCGCAGCTGGTGCAGCGCGTCACCTACGACGTGCCGTCCGGGGTGAAGTTCGCCGTCGACAGCTTCCCCGAGCAGCTGCACAACCCGGTCACCGACCACGGGGACTTCATCAACGTGATGAACCGGAACCTGCTGGACCAGATGGTGAGCTGCATCAACGAGGGTCGCCGCTGCGGCTGACCCCACAGGCCGCCGGGAAGGACCCGGGCGGCCGGGGCCGCCGCCCGTCGCGCGCGGCCCGCCCGGAACACCCGGGCGCCCCTTTCGAGCAGGGCAATGACGAGGCCGGAGGGCTCAGCGATGTTGACAGGTCAAGGACGCCGATCGTGGCATTCGGCCGCCGGGCCGGCGCGAGCGCGGCGGGCACGGCGGGCGGACCGCGCGGTCCGGCCCGGCCTGGCCGGCCCCGGGCGGCAGGCGCCGCGCGGTGCCGCGGGCGACCGGCCGGAAGGCGGCGGCCGGCGCAAACCGATGGTGCGGGCCGTCCTCCCGCTGTTCGCGGTGGGCCTGGGCCTGGTGGCCGTGACCGTCAACGGCGCACTGCAGGCGTTCCTCGGTGTGGCGGCCGGGGTGATCGCCCTGGTGTCGTTCTCCTCCGCCGTCCTGTGGGGGCTCGCGGCGACCGACCGGCTGCTGCTGCACCCGGTCCACCGCCTGGTCGCCCAGACGATCCACCGGACGATGGGCGTCGCCGGCGTGGTCTTCCTCGTCCTGCACGTGTGGATGAACCTCATCCAGGACCAGATCGGCGCACTCGCGGCCTTCGTCCCCTTCACCGACCCGAACAAGCCGGTGGTGTTCGGACTGGGCGTGCTGGCCGGATACGTGCTGCTGGCCGTGGCCCTCGCCGGGGCGGCCCGCGGCCTGCTGGCCCGGACGGGCTCGGCACGCCGGTGGCGGATCATCCACATCTGCGCCTACCCGGCCTGGGGCGCCGCACTGGTCCACGGCCTGAACGCGGGCCGGCTGCCCGCCCCCTGGGTGTCCGTCCTCTACAGCGTGGCCGTGGTGGGCGTGATCGCCGTCCTCGGCCTGCGGATGGCCCTCCAGGACCGCGGCGCCCCGCGCCGGACCGCCGCGCAGGTCCGGCCCGAGCCCCCCGGCCGGCCCGTGGTCGGCGCCGGAACCGGACGACGACGGCAGGACGGATGAGCGGCGCACCCATCGCCTGGATCGGCCGACCGGTGCTGTTCGCAGGCCTGGAACACAGCGAGCGGCTCGATCACCGGGCACACCTGGTCGTCCACGGCGGGATGCCGGCCATGTCCGCCGAGGAGGTCGCCGAACTGTCCGAGAACGTCAACCTGCGCGGCCGCGGCGGGGCCGGCTTCCCGTTCGCCAGGAAGATCCGGGCCGTCGTCAAGTCGGCCGCCCGGCGCCGGGCCCGCCCGGTCGTGGTGGTCAACGGAACGGAAGGAGAACCGAGTTGTCTGAAGGACGCGGCACTGCTGCTGCGCACCCCCCACCTCGTACTGGACGGCGCCCTGCTGGCCGCCGAGGCACTGGACGCCGAACAGGTGGTGCTGGGCGTCACCCGCGCCGACACCGAGCAGTCCCTGCGCAGGGCACTGGACGAACGCCGGTCCACCCGGCTGCCGGTCTCCGTCGCCCGGCTGCCCGAGCGCTTCGTCTCCGGCGAGGGGAGCTCGCTGGCCCGCGGCATCACCAGCGGGATCGCCCTGCCGCGCGGCGGCGGCGTACGGACCAGCGACAGCGGAGTCGGGGGACTGCCCACCCTGCTGTCCAACGCCGAGACGTACGCGCAACTCGCGGTCGCGGCCCGGCTCGGGGCATTGCCCTACCGCGAGGTCGGAACCCCGTCCGAGCCCGGGACGGTCCTGCTCACCCTGGCGGGCTCCCAAGTCGTGGAGACACCCACCGGTGTCCCGCTCGTCGACCTGCTCGCACTGTTCGACATGGACGTCGGCCAGGGCGTCCTGACCGGCGGCTACCACGGCACCTGGCTGACTCCCGAGGCGGCCCGCACGGCCCAGGTGTCCCGCCAGTCCCTGCAGAGCCTCGGCGGTGCGCTCGGCGCCGGCGCGATCCTGCCGCTGCCGGCCACCACCTGCCCGCTGGGCGAAGCACTCCGGGTCGCCCGCTGGATGGCCGACGAGACAGCCGGCCAGTGCGGACCGTGCTACCTCGGACTGCCCGCCCTGGTCAAGGAACTGGAGGAGGTCGTTCGGGGCGGCGGCCGGGCAGCCCTCGACCGGGTCGAGACCCGGATGCGGGCGGTGACCAAGCGGGGCGCGTGCAGCCACCCCGACGCCGCCTCCCGCTTCGTCGCCTCCGCCCTGGAGGTCTTCGACGACGACCTCCAGATGCACTCCTACCAGTACGGCTGCGGCCGGCCCGTCCAGGACGTGCTCCCGATGCCGGTCATGGAGAGCGCCGGAACCATCGTCGTGGACTGGACCCTCTGCGAGGCCCACGGGCTGTGCACCAGCGTGCTGCCCGAGGTCATCAGCCTGGCGGCGGACGGCTTTCCCTCCGCCGCCGTGATGCCCGTCCCGCCGCAGCTGCTCCAGCAGGCCGCCCGCGCGGTCGACCGGTGCCCCGCACTGGCGCTGCGGATCCAGTGAGCGCCGCCCGTCCCGGGCCGCCCACCCCCTCGAACCACCCCTTCACCCACCGATCTTGACCCAGCGATCCCTCGACAAGCCCAGGCTCAACCGATGGAAAGGCAAGGAAGATCTTGACGATGAAACGATACGGCCTCGTGGCGGTCTGCCTCCTGCTCGCGGGCCTCGTCCTCATGGCGGCCTTCGGCAGTGCCAACAGCAGTGCCAGCCCGTCCAACGGCAAGTCCGACACCAGCCAGCTGGCCGGGGCGACGCCCGCCCCCGCCGGCGCCTACGGCGACTACGGCTCCACCGGCGCCTCCGGCAGCGGCACCGCCGGCAAGCCCGGCGGACAACTCTCCGTCCGGGTCGACGAGAAGCTCGGCTCCGTCCTGACGGACGGCCAGGGCTTCACCCTCTACCGGTTCGACAAGGACACCGCCAAGCCGCCGGCGTCCAACTGCTCCGGCACCTGCGCCACCACCTGGCCGCCGGTCGTCAACGACGACAGCACCTCCGCGGGCACCGGCGTCGACGCGAGCAAGCTCGGCGAGATCACCCGCGCCGACGGCAGCCGCCAGCTGACGGTCGGCGGATGGCCCGCCTACCGCTACGCACAGGACAGCGCACCCGGCGACACCAAGGGCGAAGGCGTGGGCGGCACCTGGCACGCCCTGGCGCCCGACGGCTCCAAGGCCAAGGCCGGCGGCACCGGCACCCAGACGTCCACCGCGCCGACCGCCCCCGCCCCGGCCACCACCATGGCGCAGCCCACCCAGCAGCCCCCGGCGGGCGTGCAGATCTCCGTCTTCGTCCACCCCCAGCTCGGCCCGATCATGGTGGACGCCTACGGCCGCACGCTCTACCACTTCGGCAAGGACACGGCCTGGCCGATGCGCTCCAACTGCGAGGGCGAGTGCCTCAAGACCTGGACGCCCGCGCCCCCCGTGGACCCCAAGAAGATCAAGGGCGTCGACCCGAAGCTGATCGGCAAGATGCAGCGGTCGGACGGCAGCTGGCAGCTGAGCATCAACTGCACCCCGGCCTACCTCTACACCGGTGACCAGGGCTACGGCGACGCCCTCGGCAACGGCATGGGCAACGGGGCGTGGACGGCCATCAACCCGCAGGGCAAGGCGGCGACCGGCAAGTGAGGTCGCCCGCCGCCGCCCTCGCACCGGTCGGCAGCGAGCGCACCCTCCGAACCGGGCTGAAATGGGCCGCGCTGCTCGTCCTGCTCCTCCTGGGGAGCGCGGAACTCCTCTGGGGAGCAGGCGGGCTGGCTGCGCCGTCGCAGGCGGCGCAGCGCCCCGCACGGAGCTCGGTCGAGGACCTGGCCAAGCGGATCGGCTGCACGGCCGAGATCACCGCCGACGCGGCCGACCTCAGGCAGGGCCTGTGCACCTCGGGCGGGGAGGAGATCTGGATCGCCACCTTCCCGGCCGGCCCGGCCCAGGACGCCTGGCTCACGGAGGCGAAGGCGTACGGGGGTTCGTACCTCGTCGGTGACGGATGGGTGGTGGTCCTCTCGGACGCCACGGCGGACCTCCTGCACGGTCTGCTCGGCGGTTCGGTGGTCGGTGGGGCCGACCACACCGGAGCACACACGCACAGCGGAAGCGGGTGACCAGGGACAACAACGACAACAGGGCGAGGGTTCTCACCGGCACGGGCCGGCGGGAACCCTCGCCCTATATCGCTTTTCCACCCTCCCGCAGGGCCGGAAGGGCAGTAGCACGAACTGACAGAGTGTCACGAAGGCTGGCCGGGGCGGTCGTCCAACCATGCGAATGCCGTATGAGATTTCCTGTTATTTCGTCGCCCCTGCACTTGACGGGGTCCCGCCAGGGCTTTGGGAGTGGCGGCAAGGGGCCATACTGGCCGGTACGGCGCGATCTGTGCGCCACTGTGTCGCCTTGCACGCGGTTTCCCCACATTCGGATCCGGAATCACCGGGCGCACGGCCGGTTTGAAGAGTGTTGCCCTGAAACCCATGGGACTGGTGTGCTGTGGCCCTTCCTGCCACACCGTCCCGGCGGCCCCAGCAGCAGAACGCCGTCGATGCCCTTCATCCAGGCAGTTCCCCGTCCCGGCCTGCGCGGCCGACACGCCGGCCAGGCCCGCGAACTCCCCACCGTGAGAAGGCCAGAGCTGAGGAGGAACCAGGTGACCCTTCGAACCAGCACCCGCAAGAGCGGTCCGAGCGCGCTGAGCGCCGCCGAACCGAGTGCGGCGAGCGACACCGGACCGAGCGCGCCGAGCGCCGCAGGGCCGAGCGCGCCGAACGACACCGGACCGAGCGCGCCGAGCGCCGCAGAGCCGAGCGACGCAGAGCTGAGCGCGCTGAGCGACGCCGAACTCGCGGCGGCGCTCGCCGCCAGCCCGACCACCACCGGCGGCTCCCGGATCCGGGAGGTGATGGCCGAGGTGTTCACCCGCCACCACGGCGCCGTCCTCGCCTACGCCCGCCGCTTCTGCCGCGACCCGCAGACCGCCCAGGACCTCGCCGCCGAGGCCTACGCCAGTACCTACCTCTCCGTCGCCCGCGGACGCGGCCCCCGGCACGCCTGGCGCCCGTACCTGAAGGCCTGCGTCCGCCGCACCGCGATGGAGTGGAGCGCCCAGACCACCGACCGCGTCCTGCTGCCCGAGGACTTCCACAGCTGGGCCGAGCACCTCGCCGACGAGGCGGAGACCGAGGGTGCCCTGCTCGCCGCCGAGGAGGCGTCGCTGGTCGCCAAGGCCTACCGGTCCCTGCCCGAGCGGTGGCAGGTGCTGCTCTGGTTCTTCGTGGTGGAGGGCGAGTCAGCCGCCGTCGTCGCCCAGCGGATGAGCATGACGCCGAGCGGGGTGCGCTCGCTGGCCGCCCGCGCCCGCGCGGGCCTCCGCGAGGCGTACCTGCGGGCGAACGTCGACGAGGGCACCGCCCTGGAGTGCGGCTACTTCACCTCGCTGCTGACCGGCGCCGTGCGGCGGCCCGGCCGACGGCGCGGACGGGAGCTGGCCCGGCACCTGGACGAGTGCGCCGGGTGCGGACGGGTGGCCGAGGAGTTCCGCCAGGCCAACCGCCGCCGCGTCGTGGCCTCGCCGCTGATCCCCACCCGCCCGGCGGCGGTGCCGTCCTGCTGATCGCTGCCGGCGGTGTGGCGGCCGGTTCGCCGCCGCCCCCGCCCCCGGCCACGGTTCCGCTCCGCGCGGAGAAGGGACGAAAGATGCGGCGAAGACCCCGGTCCGGCAGCCGCGGCCCGTTCGGCGGCCGCGGCCGACCGGGCCACGGCCGACCGGGTCCTGAAGCCCTCCGGCCCGCGGTGGAACGGTCGGCCGGCACGGCGGCTCCTCACCTTCAAGTCCTCGACCGGCCCGTGCGCCTGACGGTCCGTCTCTGGACGGGTGGACGTCCGAAGGGCCAGGTGGTCGCGTCTCCGCCACGGTGTGGTGGAGGCGGGCCGCCGGGACCTTCGGGGGAGGTGCGGTCAGACGGTGGTGGGCAGGGCTGCGGTTCCGCCGGCGTCGCGACCTGGGACAAGGTCGCCCAGTGCGAGAGCACCGGCGGGAGGGCAGGGCCGCACGGCGGCCCACCGGAGCGGGATCGGGCACGCCTCGGCGGCAGACAGCTGTCCTGCAGGAACAGCAGTCGGCGCCACACCATGCGGGCCCTCGACCGAACGCCCTGGCCCCTTCCGTCCCGACACGCTGCCCACAACAGCGAGGTGGCAGAGGATGCACGGCCTTGCCGGCGCCGGGTGGGTCGGCCCCGGCACCCTGTCGGCCCGGCCATCTAGCCTGTACTCCCAGGAACCGGCCGGATTTCTGGAGGGGCGTCATGAGCCGTGCAGTCAGGGATATTTGGGCAGTGAAGTGGGGTGCGGTCGCGGCGGGCACGGTGCTCGTCCTGGGCTCGCTGTCGGGGTGCGGCGGAGGGGGCGGGAATGCGTCCGCCGACGGCAAGGGTGCGAGGGGGTCGTCCGGCAGTGCGGCGGCGGCCGGGCCGACGGACGGGCCGGGCGACTACCGTCCGCCGTCGGATCTCTGCCCGAAGGTCGACTTCGGCCCGCTGACCGCCGCCGTCGCTCCGACGGCCGATCCGCCGAAGGGGCGGGAGACCGGCTCCGATCCGGCGACCGGCAGCGGCGCCGCCTGCCTGCAGGGCTTCGCCACGGCCGGGACGAAGGGGGACGGCCGGTCCATCGTCCAGTGCACCGCCTGGAAGGACGTGGCCACCGCGATCAAGCAGTACGAGTTCCGGCTGTCCTCGGCGCCGAAGGAGGCCCGCGGCGCGGTGGAGCAGGAGCCGGGTCTGGGCCGGGCGGCCTTCCGCTACGAGAACCTCAAGGAGGCCGAGCCGTTCCGAAACGACCTGCGGCTGCTGGTCCGGGACGGCAATCTGGAGTGCGAGGTCGAGGTGCAGAGCCTCAACGCCCTGACGGAGCAGCAGGTGGCGGGTGCCTGGCCGGCGATGGCGGAAACCGTCCGGGCACTGCTCCCCAAGCTGCGTTCCTGACCGGCAGCGGCGCGAACAACCCCGACGGGCCGGCCACGCCTCTCGCGGCACGGCGGGGCGGCGCCGGCGCAGAGTGCCGGGCGGTAACGGATTTCCCATGCCCGGCCACAGTGCCGTACAGTCGTGCCTACCGACGCGGGGTGGAGCAGCTCGGTAGCTCGCTGGGCTCATAACCCAGAGGTCGCAGGTTCAAATCCTGTCCCCGCTACCAACCTCGGTAGGCCCGGCACCCCAGGTGCCGGGCCTACCGTGTTTCTCGGCATTCCTTTGGTCGGTGGCCTGTGCCGGCCGCGCCTCATGGCGCGTCGTCAGCCGTTGTCGGGGCCGTCGCCGGGCACCTGTATGTTGATCATCCGCCGCACCTGTCGGTATCCGTCCCGGAGTGTCGATGCGCGGGTCCGGGCGGGGCCGGTGGCTGCTCTGCGGAAATCGGGTCGCTGTCGCCGGGTGGTCAGGACAGACTTCGGCGTCGGGGCCGAACGGCCGCTCATCGTCTCAACGTGCTTGAAGGATTTCGCATGACCATTCCTGCCCCGCCCGACAGCCCGCAGTCCGCCGGCGGATCGGCCGATGCCAACCCGTGGGCCCCGCCGGGTCCGGGCCAGGGTGAGGGTCACGGGCAGGGTGTGCCGTACTGGCCGCCGTACGGGATGCCGGCGCCGCAGCCTCGTAACGGCCTGGGCGTCGCGGCCATGGTGCTCGGGATCGTCGGTGCCGTCCTCAGCCTCGTCATCGTCCTGTTCTGGCTGTCCTGGCTGCCGGCCCTGCTTGCCGTGATCTTCGGTGCCATCGGGCTGGGCCATGCGCGCAAGGGCCTGGCGACCAATCGGGCGATGGCGCTCGCGGGCGTGATCCTGGGCGTCGCGGGCCTGCTGGTCTCGGCCGGCGCCGGGGTGTTCGTCGTGGCGCACGTGCAGGCGGTCAACGAGGAGCGACGGACAGAGGCGGACGCCGCCCGCGCTCGCGCAGAGCAGCTGGTGGCGAAGCAGAAGGAGCGGACCGAGGCCGAGAACAGGAGGATCGAGGCCGAGCGGGAGAAGAAGGCTGCGGACGAGCGGGCCCGGCGCCTGTCGTTCGGCCAGTCCTACACGTACGAGGACGGGCTGAAGGTCACGACGGCCAAGCCGGAGCCCTACGTTCCGGACGAAACCGTGTTCGAGGCCCCCAAGAACGCCGAGATCATCCAGGTGAGGATCACCGTCGCCAACACCGGATCGAAGGAGCTCTCGCTCTACGGGTCGGGGTCGCCCTTCGTGCGGGACGCCGAGGGCAACCTCGTCTTCACGCTGATCGACGGAAGCGGTCGGATGAAATTCCTCGCCGGCTCTCTCGCTCCCGGGCAGGAGGCCACCAGCCTGTCGGCGTACGCCCTGCCCAACAGCGCGGCCGACCCGTTCTCCGTCGAGTTCAACTACGGCGCCGGGCTGCAGCACAAGAACGTCATCTGGTCCGGTCCTCCCAGCTGACCCGAGGCACTCCCACCGGAGCGTGCTGCGCAGGAAGCACGACCTGGTGACTGCGCCCGTGGCCGACACGGGCCCCGGCTGCCGTACTCGGGGGGTGCGGGGCGGCGATGATGACCGGATGAACGCATCTGACGAGGCCGCAGTGCCCGAGGCCGCCCTGGCGAAGATCACCGAACTCGGCGAGCTGGCGGCGAGGGCGGCCCGGGCCTGGCATGGCGGGGACCTGCAGGGTGCGTTCGGCGCGGTGAACGAGGCGATGCCGGTGGCGGCGGCCGCGGCGGCTGCGCTGAACGTCCTGCTGGAAGTCGATCGGGCCCGGGCCGGGCGCGATGAACCCGGCGAGGGCAACGAGGCCAGCGCCTGGTGGGGCTGAGGCCGTCGGCGGCCCGGCCGGGCCGGACCCACGACCCGGGCGGCGTGCGGTCCGCGACGCCCTGAGGCCCGGTCACGTCTCCGGCGCCACACGGGAAGCCGCCGTCCGCCGCCTCGGCCTTCCCTGCGGCAGCTACCTGCGCCACCTGAGCCACCTGAGACAGGGCCCGGACCTGCTCGGCGGGGCCCTGCGGCAGCAGGAACTGCACGGCCGTCGACATTAGCTCCGCGGCGCAGGCCACCGGCACGAGCGGGTGGACAGGTGCGGACAGGAGTGGACACTCACCGCTCCTGCCGGGCCTGGAGAGTGGACAGCGCCCCGCAGCAGGCTGTGTGTCATGAACCTCCCACGCACACAGCCGGGGCGGACGCCGCCCGCCCGGCGGCCGGCGGCCGTGCTCACGGTCCTCGCCGCAGCCCAGTTCACCGTCATGCTCGCCACCTCGATCGTGAACGTCGCGCTGCCGCAGATCCGCGCCGGTGTCGGCCTGTCGGAGGGCGGCACCACCTGGGTGGTCAACGCCTATGGTCTGGCGTTCGGTGCGCTGCTCCTGGCGGGCGGACGGGCGGGTGACCTGTTCGGTCGCCGCCGGGTGCTGATCGCCGGCCTCGGGCTGTTCGCGGCAGGCTCGACGGCAGCCGGACTCGCCCACGCGCCGGGGGTGCTGATCGCTGCCCGCGCGGTGCAGGGCCTCGGCGCCGCCGCCATCGCGCCGGCCGCGCTCGCCCTGGCCATGAACCTGTTCCCGGCCGGTCCCGGGCGCGGCCGCGCCCTGGGGGTGTGGGGCGCGGTCTCCGGCGCGGGAGGCGCGGGCGGTGTCCTGCTGGGCGGCGTGCTGACCCAGGCATGGGGCTGGCCGTGGATCTTCCACTGCGTCGGGTTCGGTGCGGTGCTGGTCCTGGCCGCCACCGTGGTGCTCGTCCCACCGGCGGCCGGCGTCAGGGCGGGGCGGTTCGACCTGATGGGCACTGCCACCGTCACCCTTGCCCTGACCTGCCTGGTCTGGGGGCTGACCACCGCACGCGACGCCGGCTGGGGCGACGTCCGGGTGCGGGGCGCTCTCGGCGCCGCCGTCGTCCTGCTCGCCGCCTTCGCGGTGATCGAGCTCCGCCGGCCGAACGCGCTGATACCGCCGCGGCTGCTCACCGTCGGCCGGGTGGCTGCCGGGAACCTGCTGATGGCCCTGCTGGGGTCGGTGTGGATCGCCCTGTTCTTCTTCCTGCCGCTCTACCAGCAGCAGGTGCTCGGCTCCGGTCCACTGGCCACCGGGGCCGGCCAACTCCCGCTCGCTGCGGCGAACATGCTCGGATCCGCGTTCGCCCCGCGCGTCTCCCGGCGCATCGGCGCCGCCGCGACCGTGGCCGCCGCCCTGCTCACCGAGGCCGCGGGCCTGCTGTGGCTGTCACGGGTCGGCGCCGACGGGAGCTACCTCGCCGACGTCCTGGGTCCGAGCATCCTGGTCGGTCTCGGCCTGAGCATCGCTTTCGTCCAGCTCACCGCGTTCGCCGTGGACGGACTCCCGCCCCAGGATGCAGGACTGGCCGGCGGACTGGTCAACACCACCCGCCAGGTCGGCGGCGCGGTCGGCCTCGCCGCCCTGGCGACCCTCGCCGGATCCGTCACCGCCCACGCCGCCACGCACCAGCCCCACCTGGAGGCGCTCACCGCCGGCTACCGGGCCGCGTTCACCGCCTCGGCCGCCGTCCTGGCCGCAACGGCCCTCCTCGCGGCGCTCCTCACCCGCCGCACCGCGGACCGCTCCACACCCGCGCGCCCGGCGCCCGACCCGCCGGCCCCGCGGCCCCGCACGGCCTCGCGGACCCGGTGAACCGGCCGCACGGCCCCCACACACCTGCCTGACGACACGACACCCCGTCCGACGAACCGTCGCCCACCGAAGGAGACCCGCCATGACCGGCAAGCCCTACCTGACCGGCCACTACACCCCCGTCGCCGACGAGATCACCGCCACCGAACTCACCGTCGAGGGAACCCTGCCCCCGGAGCTGACGGGACGGCTGCTGCGCAACGGCCACAACCCCAAGCCCGGCGTCACCCCCACCCACTGGTTCAAGGGCAGCGGCATGGTCCACGGCATCCGCCTGCGCGAGGGCCGCGCCGAGTGGTACCGCAACCGCTGGGTGCACACCCCCGCCCTCGACGGCGCCCCCTACATGACCGAGCACGGACCCGACCTGACCGCCAGCGCCGCCGGCACCCACGTCATCGAGCACGCCGGCCGGCTGCTCGCCCTGTGCGAGTCGAACTTCCCCTTCGAGCTCACCCGGGAGCTGGACACCGTCAGCGCCTTCGACTTCGACGGCAAGCTGCGCACCGCGATGACCGCCCACCCCAAGGAGGACCCGGTGACGGGGGAGCTCCACTTCTTCGGGTCCTCGCCCTTCCCGCCCCACCTGGTGTACTACGTCGCCGACGCCAAGGGGGAGATCGTCCACAGCACGGAGGTCCCCGGCGCGACCGCTTCGCTCAAGCACGACTTCGCGATCACCCGCCGCCACGTCGTCTTCGTCGAGGGCAACGTCACCTTCGACCCGAACGAGCACTCCGGGATCCCCTACGGCTGGAGCGATGCCCAGCCCGCTCGCATCGGTGTCATGCCGCGCGGAGCGGACGGCGCCCGGCAGGTGCGCTGGTTCTCCATCGAGCCGGGCAACATGCTGCACGTCGCCAACGCCTACGAGGACGGCCGGGGCCGCATCGTCCTGGAGGGCCCCACCGTGGACCGCGAGGGCTTCCACCTCTCCTGGAACTGGTGGGTGGGCGCCCCCGGCCGCGGCGCCGAGCCCAACGCCCGTTCCTACACCCGCCGCTGGGTGATCGACACGGCGGCCGGCACCGTCGACGAGCAGATCATCGACGACCTGCCGGTGGAGTTCCCGACCCTCAACGAGACCTACCTCGGCTCCGAGAACCGCTACCAGTACGCCGTCTCCTTCCCCGACGAGAAGGGCTTCGGCACCTACGGCGTGGTCAAGTACGACCGCACCACCGGCGCCCGCCGCATCCACCAGGCCGGCGACGCCCGCCTGCCCGGCGAAGCCGTCTTCGTCCCCGCCGCCGGAGCGACCCGCGAGGACGACGGCTACCTCCTGACCGTCGTCTCCGACCTCAAGCAGGACGCCTCCCAGCTCCTGGTCCTCGACGCGTCCGGCCTCGACCGGATCGCCACCGTCCACCTCCCGCGCCGGGTCCCCGCCGGAATCCACGGCTCCTGGATCCCCGACAACCCCCTGGACACCACCAACGGCTGAGCACCGCCCGCGGACCCCGCCGCCGGCAGGCCCGACCGAGGGCCCACCCGCCGGGAGTCGCGGATCCACCGCCCGACACACCCACGCCCGAAGGAGCCACCATCATGTCCCGTCCCGCCCGCGCCACGGTCACGCTGATCGCCGCCGCGGCCCTGTGCACCGCGCCCGCTGCCTCCGCCTCGGCGGCACAGGACGCACACCGGCGCCCGCCCAGGATCGTCACCGCCTGGGCCTGTGCCTGGAACGGCACCGACCCCCGGGCGCTCGGCGCCCTGTTCAGCCCGGACGGCACCTACACCGACCTGGCCGTGGGCGTCACCTTCCACGGCCGCCAGGACATCGCCGGCTGGAAGGCCCGCGCGGACAGCCTCATCGACAGCGTCCACGTCACCGTCCGCGCCGCCCACCGCCACGGCGGCCGCATCACCGTCGACGCCGTCTACGCCGGCCACCTCAAGGGCGCGCCCACGCCCTTCGCCGTTCCCATGACGACCCTTCTCGACCTCGACAACCGCGGCCGGATCACCTCCGACGAGGACCACTACAGCCTCGCCACCGTCCTCGCCCAGTCCGGCCTGCCCGCCGACTGGACCCCGCCCACCCCCTGACCGGAACCCCGGAACACCCCCCGGGGGGGGGGGGGGGTGGTGGGCTGGTTTTTGTGGGGGGGGGTGGGGTGTGGGTGGTGGTGGTTTTGTTTGGGGTGGGGTTGTTTTTTTTGGTTTTTTTTTTTTTTT
>NZ_JBFBJZ010000042.1:0-69370 GCF_040686255.1 Kitasatospora sp. NPDC085879
AGTTGCCTGCGCGTCACACCCAGCAGTTCTACCGGGTTCCGCCCCGGAACGGGGCAGAACCCGGAAGATTGATCACAACCTCACACAGGCCCTAGAGCCGGACCTGCTGAAGGCCATGGACGACATCCTCGCCCCGGTCGCGGAGACCGACCCCGCCCGGACGGCGCAGAACGCCCCGAAGGAGCGCCCCTGAGCCCTCGGACCCCAAGCCGGTCGGCCGGCTGACCGCGCGCCGGGCGGCCGGGCGACGGAGAAAATTTCTCGGCGGCGCCGTCACATCCGCGGGCCGGCATCCGTCAGAGCGGTGCAAGCCCAGGGAAGCCAGCCGAAAGGAACCCGCCGTGAACACCACTGCCACCGAGACCGCCGCCGCCACCTCCCGGATGTCCGACCCCGTGGAGCTCGTCCCGGAGCTGAAGGAGCTGGGCGGCTGGCTCTACCGCGCCACCGGCAACCGCTCGGTGCCGCGCACCACGATCGGCCTCGTCCAGCTGCGCGCCGGCCAGCTCGTCGGCAGCACCTACCTGGTCGTGATGCACGCGGGCCTGCTGCGCAAGGCGGGGGAGAGCGAGGAGCGCATCACCGCCGTGGCCACCTGGCAGGACGCCCCGTACTTCACCGCCGCCGAGCGCGCCGCCCTGGCCCTGGTCGAGGCGGTGCTCACGCCGAACCCGTCCGGCGAGCGGGTCTCGGACGAGCTGTACGCCGAGGCCGCCCGCCACTACGAGCCGAAGGCGCTCGCGACCCTCACCCTCGCGATCGGACAGGTGAACTTCTTCGTCCCGCTCGCCCTGATCGGCAAGCCCGTACCCGGGGTCGCGCCCTCCGAGCAGTGGACCTGACGGACCGTCCGGCCGCCCGCCGGCAACCGGGCGGGCGGGCGGGCCGGACCGCGGCGCCGTGCCCGCCGGCCGGTCAGGCCTGCTGCTCGCCGATGTTGACGAGCCAGGTGATGCCGAAGCGGTCGGTGCACATGCCGAACACGTCGCCCCACATCTGCTTCTCCAGCGGGACGGCCACCGTGCCGCCGGCGGAGAGCTCGTCCCAGTAGCGGCGCAGCTCGGCGTCGTCGTCGCCGCTCACGCTCACCGAGATGTTGTTGCCCGGCCGGTGCTCCTGCCCGGGCGGGTTGTCCGCCCCCATGAGGGTGAAGCCGCTCGGGGTCTCCAGCATGCCGTGCATGATCTTCTCGGCGGCGTCCCCGGCCTGCTCCGGGCCGTACTGGCCGTAGGTGTTCAGTGCCAGCGTGCCGCCGAACACCGCCCGGTAGAACTCCATCGCCTGGCGGGCGTCTCCGTCGAAGCTGATGTACGGGTTGAGCCGGGATGCCATGTCGGGTCCTCTCCTGACGACGCGTCGGACCTGCCGCAGCCTAATGCTCTGCCACGCAGCCCCTGACCTGTTGTGACGTGACGCGCCGACCGGGTACCGCGTGGGGCGGCGCGTGTACGCGGAACCGCGCGGGTGACGGAGCGCGTACGCGTCCGTGACGTCGGTGTCGAAGGCCCGCAACCGTAAAATTCGGGCAGCGGTGTCGGAACGGGGTGGAGGCGTTCGTAGTAGGGGTGAGCGGTCGCCCGCGAGGGGCGTTCGCGAAGCGCAGGAGATGATGCGAGATGCAGTATCTGGTTTCCGTGATCGCCGACACGTCCGACCTCGCCACCCCGGACGAGGACGCTGCGATCGACGTGTTCAACGACCGGCTCCAGGCCGAGGGCCACTGGGTCTTCGCCGGCGGCCTCGGTGGGCCCGACACGGCGACGGTGATCGACAACCGCGGTGCGGAGGCGCTGCTCACCGACGGGCCCTTCGTGGAGTCGAAGGAGTTCATCATCGGCTTCTGGATCATCGAGGCTCCCGACCTCGACGTGGCGCTCAAGCTGGCGGCCGAGGGGTCGAAGGCCTGCAACCGGAAGACCGAGGTGCGGCCGTTCCTGTGAGCGTGACCGACGTCCGGGAGGCGATCACCCGGGCCCACCGCGAGGAGTGGGCGCGGGTGGTCGCCGCCCTGACCGGACGTTTCGGTGACCTCGACATCGCCGAGGAGGCGGCCGCCGAGGCGTTCGCGACCGCCGTCGAGCGGTGGCCGGCCGACGGCGTCCCGCCCAACCCGGGCGCCTGGCTGACCACCACCGCCAACCGCAAGGCCATCGACCGGCTCCGGCGCGAGAACAAGCGCGGCGACAAGCAGAAGGAGGCTCAGCTGATGTACGACGACGCCCACCGCCCGAGCCTCTCGGCGCCATCGACGACGAGCGGCTCCGGCTGATCTTCACCTGCTGTCACCCGGCGCTGGCGATGGAGGCCCGGGTGGCGCTGACGCTGCGCATGGTCGGCGGTCTGACCGTGACCGAGATCGCCCGTGCCTTCCTGGTGCAGGAGACCGCCATGGGCCGGCGGATCACCCGCGCGAAGGCCAAGATCAAGGCGGCTCGCATCCCCTATCGGCTGCCGACCGCGCAGGATCTCCCGGCACGCGTGTCCGGCGTACTGGCCGTGCTCTACCTCGTCTTCAACGAGGGCTACCTGGCGACCGGCCCCGACACCGATCCCGTACGTCACGACCTCACCGCCGAGGCGATCCGGCTCACCCGCCTCGTCCGGGCCCTCGTGCCGACCGACGGCGAGGCGGCCGGGCTGCTGGCGCTGATGCTCCTCATCGAGGCCCGCCGTACCGCCCGGGTCTCGCCGAGCGGCGAACTGATCGCCCTCGACGAGCAGGACCGTGGGGCCTGGGACGCGGCGCTGATCGCCGAGGGCCACCGGCTGGTCCGCGAGCGCCTGGCCGCCGGTGCGGCTCCGGGCCGCTACCAGATCCTCGCGGCGATCAATGCCGTGCACACCTCCGCCCGCGACGTGCGCGACACCGACTGGTGGCAGGTCGTCGCCCTCTACGACCAGCTCGTCCGCCTCGACCCCTCGCCGATCATCGCGCTCAACCGGGCCGTCGCGGTCGCCGAGCTCGACGGCCCGGAGGTGGCGCTGGCGGCCGTCGACCGACTCGAGGACAGGCTGGCGGGCTACCACGCCTACCACGCGACACGCGCCGACCTGCTGCGCCGGCTGGGCCGCAGTCAGACGTCGCGTGAGGCCTACGACAGAGCCATCGATCTGGCGGGCAACACCGCCGAGATCGCCTACCTGACGCGCCGCCGCGACCAGCTGGGGTAGCACACGCGGTACCGGGTCGGTGCGTCGCGTCGCACCACGTGGGCCCGGCGGCTACGGGGTGACGGTCCGGCCGTTGAGCTGCGCGAAGGACGTGGCGACCAGCTCGCGCAGGACGTCCTCGTCGACGTCGGCGAGCCGCTTCAGGTAGAGGCAGCCCTTGCCGGTGGTGTGCGGGCCGAGCCGGGCCAGCAGTCCGGCGTACGGCTCGAAGCCCTCGGCGACGTACAGCACCAGGGCCTGCCTGCGCGGCGCCAGCGCGATCGGCGGCCAGTCGCCCGAGCGGCCGCTCGCGTAGCGGTACCGGTAGACCCCGAACCCCACCATCGAGGTGCCCCACATCTCCGGCGGCGCACCGGTCGCCCCGGCCACCAGGGCGCACAGCGCCAGCGCGTCGGCCCGGCGCCGCTCGTCGCCGACACCCGCGAGGAACTCCTCGGGGTCGGCGCCGGTCCGCGAGGTCTTCGGTTCGGCCATCGCACTCACCCGCCCCACTCGTGCCCGCTGCCCACCCCACCAGGATGCCCGCGGTTCACTCCTCGGACCGCTCGGTGACCGCGGCGTCCGTGCGATCGCCGAGGAACTCGTACCAGCGCCGCTGCAGGCACACGTACCGGGTGTCCGCCTCCACCAGCCGGAGGAACGAGCCGACGGTCTCCGCCAGCCTGGCCCGGAGCCCCGGGTCGGCCAGATCCCCGTCGTCGGTGAAGGCCTGGTGCGCCCGCGCGAGGCTGAACATGTCCGGGTAGACCCGGGTGCCCAGGTGTTCGAGCGGCACCCGCAGCGCCCACAGCCCGCGGTTGCCGCCCACCATCGACGGCGAGGCGGAGACCAGCAGGGCGTGCTTGACCTTGAACGGCTGCGGCCGCACCCGGGAGACCCAGTCCACCGCGTTCTTCAGCGCACCGGGCACCGAGGCGTTGTACTCCGGGGCGGAGATGACGAAGGCGTCGCAGGCGGCGATCCGCTCGCGCAGCGCCAACGCCCCCGGCGGGAGCCCGCCGGCGGACTCGACGTCCCCGTCGTAGAGCGGCATCGGGAAGTCCCGCAGGCCCGCCGGATCGGCCCTCGCGCCCGCCTCGTCCACCAGCCGGGCGACCAGCGCGGCCAGCCGCCCGTTGAGCGAGTCGGCGCGCAGCGACGCGCCGAGGACGAACACCCGCACCGGGCCCGGTGATCCGTCCGCCGTCATTCCGCCTCCCGAGGCCCCGCCGGATGCTTCGGCGCCCATCCTGCCCGGCGGCCGCCGCCGCGCCGGGGAACCGCGGCCCGCCGCGGGGGTGTGTCGCTGCGCAGGCGGCGCCAGACCGGTGCAGCACAATGACGGCACATCGGCCGACGGGCTCTGCGGAGGTGGCACCGGGTGGCGGACTTCCCGACCGAGGGCATGGAGCTGACCCGGCTGCTCGTCGTCTCCGACCTCGCCCGCTCGCGCGCCTGGTACGAGGACGTGCTCGGCGCCGAGGTCGAGCGCGCGTACGAGGGGGCGTGCGTGCTGCGGCTGCTCGGCGCGTGGCTGCTCCTGGTGACCGCCGGCGGGCCGACCCCGGACAAGCCCACCGTCGCGTTCGAGCCGCCCGGCGACCCGGACCGGGTCAGCGCGGAGACGATCTTCCGGGTGCCGGACTGCCGCGGCGCCTACCGGACCCTGCGGGAGCGCGGCGCGAGCTTCCTCGCCCCGCCGCTCGACCGCGGCCGCGAGATCCGGGCCTTCTTCCGCGACCCCGACGGCCACCTGTTCGAGATCAGCGAGCTGACCCGCTGAGCCGGGCGGCCCCGCGGCCGCCGTAGGCTGGGGCGCATGGCCCTGGTCGAAGTCGTGCAGCTCCTGGTGTCGCCGGCCACCGGTACACCGGCCGCCCGTCCGACGGTCCGTCCGCGGCCCACCCCGGCGAGCTGGTGCGCACCGCCGAGGTCCGGCACGGGCTGGGGCTGGTCGGCGACCGCTACTACGCCCGACCCGCCCACCGCGACGCCTCGGTGACCCTGATGGCCGCCGAGAACCTCCCGCTCGACATCGACCCGGAGACCGACCTCCGCCACACCCGTCGCAATGTGCTGCTCCGCGGCGTCGACATCGACGCACACCTCGGCCGGACGATCTCCCTGGACTGCGGCAGCGGGCCCGTCCTGCTGGCGGTGCGCCGCGCCGCACGGCCCTGCGGATGGATGGACGCCGTCATCGGCCCCGGCGCCCAGCGCGCCCTGCGTGGCCGCGGCGGCGTCCGCTGCACACCCCTGAGCGACGGCGTACTCGCCGTCGGGCCCGCGGAGTTCACCGTCCTCCCCGACTGAGGCACGCACAGGGCGCTCGGGCGCTCCAGCACTGACGTGACCACCGCGGGTGTCCTTCACGACCACCCTCGGCGTGCGGTCAGAGGTCGACCACGGTGCCGAGGCCCCGGGTGCGGGCCAGGCGGTAGGCCGCGGAGGCGGCGGCGACGTCCAGGGCGGCGTGGCCGGTGGACTTGAAGACCGTCAGCTCGTCGGGGGAGCGGCGGCCGGGCCGGGAGCCGTCCAGGACCGAGCCGATGAGCGTCAGGCGCTCGGCGGGGACGCCCTGCAGTTCGTGCGCACCGGCCGGCGGGGCCGAGCCGGCGCCGGACCATTCGACGAACAGTGAGCCGTCGCGGACGGTCGCGGCGTCCAGCTCCGGTCCGCGGGATCCGCCCACCGAACCGACGTGGGCGCCGGGTGCCAGACGGTCCCGGTCGAGGACGGGCTCCGCGGCGTCGGTGCAGCAGAACACCACATCGGCGCCGGCCAGCGCGCCCGCGACGGTCTCGGCCGCGGCGCGCGGATGCACGGCAGCCGCCCGGCGGGTCCGTTCGGCGTCCCGGCCGCCGACCACCACCTGCGTCCCGGGGCCGAGCCCGGTCAGTAGGGCGAGCTGGGCGCGCGCCTGGGTGCCGGTGCCGATGACGGCCACCCGGCGCGGTTCGGGCGCGGCCAGCGCGCGCATCGCCACCGTGGCGCAGGCCGCCGTCCGGACGGCGGTCAGCGGCTCGGCGTCCATCAGGGCGAGCGGCCGACCGTCCTGCTCGTCGAAGAGGGCGACCACGCCGCGGTGGTGGCTGCGCCCGGCTGCGGCCGGGTCGGCGAAGACCGAGACGAGTTTGGCCGCCAGCCCCAGCCCGGGCACATGGCCGGGCATGGCGCCGAGCAGCCCGGCGGGGGCCCGGGCGGCGATCCGCGGTGGGGCGGACACCTCGCCGCGGGCGATCGCGACGAGTGCCCGGGCTACGGCACCGGTCACCTCCGCCGGGTCCAGGGCGGCCCGGGTCTGCGCCCGGTCGAGCACCAGGACGCCGCTCACGCCTCGCCGCCGTCCGCGGTCCGCGCGGCGGACCGGCCCGCCAGCACGTCCTCCAGGCTGCCGGCGGCGGCCAGTAGCGCCGCGGTCAGCCCCTCCAGCGCGGGCTCGTCGAACTCGGCGTCCAGCCCGACCACCGTCAGCGCGCAGACCGGGGTGCCGTCGGCGGCGCGCACCGCCCGGCTGATCGACGCGACGGGCTTCTCGTTGCGGCCGCGCTCCAGTGCGACCCCGGTCCGCTCGACCCGGGCGAGGTCGGCGAGCAGGCCGTCCTCGCCGGTGAGCGGATGGCCCGCCTCCTCGGCCGGACGCAGATAGGGCGCCCGCGCCTCCTCGGGCAGTGCCGCCACCAGCGCCAGCGGTCCGGCGAACCGGTGCACCGGCAGCGCCTCGCCGCTCAGGTGGGAGATCACGGCCAGCCGCTCGGGCCGCACCACGTCCACCACCCGGGCCCGGTCGCCCTCCAGCACCTGGAGGTTCACCATCATGCCGGTGGTCCGCGACAGGTCCTCCAGCACCGGGCGGGCGAGTGCCGTGAGCGAGTTCCGCAGGGCCGCCGCCGAGACCTGCAGCGCGGCCGCACCGGGCAGGTAGGTGTCGCCGACCCGCAGCACCCAGCCCCGGCGCACCAGGTCCAGCAGGATCCGGTAGGCCGTCGCCCGGTGCAGGTCGACCGACCGCGCGAGGTCCGAGAGCCGGGCCGGCCGCTCGGCGCGGGCGACCGCCTCGACCAGGTCGAGGGCCTTGTCGACCGCGGAACGGGGAGGATCCCCTGCCATCCGTGCTCTCCCGACTCCGGGTGCCGCTGCGCTACAGTGACACGAACTGTTTTGCCAGACGATACACATGTTGCGCCGTGCGTAACAAGATCCATCGGAGAGGTGACGGATGCCGGACGACGACCACGGCGCACCCACCCCGTACGCACCACCCGCTCCCGGTGCCGTCACCGTCTACCGCGGGGCCACCCTCTTCGACGGCACGGACCGCCCGCCCCGCCCCGGCACCGCGATCGTGGTCGACGGCGAGCGCATCCGGCACGTCGTCCCCGAGGCCGACCTTCCCGCCCTCCTCCCGGACGGCGCCGAGACCGTCGACCTCGACGGACGGTTCGTCACCCCCGGCCTGATCGACTCCCACCAGCACCTCGCCACCCCGCCCGACCGGCCCAGGGCCGAGGCCGTGCTCCGCCGCCTCGTGCACAGCGGCGTCACCGCGATCCGCGACATGGCCGACGACGTCCGCCAGGTCGGCGACCTCGCCCGCGCCACCCTGGTCGGCGAGATCCCCGGACCGGACATCCACTACGCCGCCCTGATGGCGGGCCCCGGCTTCTTCGAGGACATCCGCACCCACCAGGTCACCCGCGGCGCCTCCGCCGGGCAGGTCCCCTGGATGCAGGCCGTCACCCCCGGCACCGACCTGCGCATCGCGGTCGCCCTGGCCCGCGGCACCCACGCCTCGGCGATCAAGGTCTACGCCGACTTCGACGCCGCCACCGTCGCCGCGATCACCGCCGAGGCCCACCGCCAGGGCATCCCCGTCTGGGCGCACGCCGCGGTGTTCCCCGCCACACCCCGCGAGGTGGTCGAGGCCGGCGTCGACGCCGTCTCCCACGTCACCCTGCTCGCCCACCAGGGCGCCCCACGGCCCCTGACGACCTATCGCGACAAGCCGCCCGTCGACCACGCCCGCTTCGCCGCCGGCGACGACCCCGAACTCGCCGGGCTCTTCGCCCTGATGCGCCGCGCCGGCACCGTCCTCGACGCCACGGCCGCCCTCTGGGCCAGCGGCGAGATGACCGGCAGCGGCGACCCCGAGGCCGCCGAAAGCGCCCGCCGGACCAGCGACCTCGCCGCCGTCCTCACCGCCCAGGCCCACCGCGCGGGCGTCGCCCTCGCCACCGGCACCGACTACGAGACCCCACTGGACGACCCCTTCCCCGCCCTGTTCGAGGAACTCGCCTTCCTCGTCCACCGCTGCGGACTCACCCCCGAAGCGGCCCTGCGCTCCGCCACCGCCGTCGGCGCCCGCAGCGCCGGCGCCCACGACCTGCGCGGCACCGTCGAACCAGGCAGGCTCGCCGACCTCGCCGTCTTCGACGAGGACCCGCTCCGGGACATCAAGCACCTGCGCACCGTCCACCTGACCGTCAAGCGCGGCCGCCGCCACGCCCGCGCCGACTTCGAGGCAGGCCGATGACCGACCCCCGCCACCCCCTGATCGTCAACGCGCTCGGACAGCTCGACAACCCCAACGCGCCGCAGTCCGCCGAGGCGGCCGCCGAGCTCAACCCCTCCAGCGACCGACTCACCGTCGACGCCCGCGCCCTGGCCGACGCGCACGCCTCCGGCCTGACCGCCGTCAACATCACCCTCGGCTACACCATGGGCGACCTCCCGCCCTACGAGCACACCCTGGAGGAGCTCGACACCTGGGACGCGATCATCCGGGCCGACAGCGCCGACCTGCTGCACGTCCGCACCGCCGCCGACATCCACCGTGCCGCCCGCGAACAGAAGATCGGCATCGTCTACGGCTTCCAGAACGCCGTCGCCGTCGGCGACGACCCGGGCCGCGTCAAGACCTTCGCCGACCGCGGCGTCCGCGTCGTCCAACTCACCTACAACCAGGCCAACCGGCTCGGCGACGGCTCGATGGCACCCGGCAACCGCGGCCTCACCCCGCTCGGCCACCGGATCGTCGAGGCACTCAACGACAGCCGCCTCATGGTCGACCTCTCGCACAGTGGCGAACGGACCTGCCTGGACGCCGCCCGCGCCTCCCGGCAGCCCGTCTCGATCAACCACACCGGCTGCCGGGCCCTGGTCGACCTGCCGCGCAACAAGACCGACGAGGAACTCCGCCTGGTCGCCGACCGCGGCGGCTTCGTCGGCATCTACTTCATGCCCTTCCTCAACCCCACCGGCCACGCCACCGCCGCCGACGTCGTCGAGCACATCCACCACGCCGTCACCATCTGCGGCGAGGACGCCGTCGGCATCGGCACCGACGGCACCGTCACCCCGATCGACGACCTCGACGCCTACCGGGCCACCCTCGCCCACCACGTCGAACTGCGCCGTGCCAGCGGCGTCGGCGCCGCCGGCGAACGCGCCGACACCCTGCCCTTCGTCGAGGACCTGCGCGGCGTCGACCAGTTCCGCGACCTCGCCCGGCTGCTCGAACAGCGCGGCTACCGCTCCGAGCGGATCGAGAAGATCCTCGGCGGCAACTTCACCGCCTACGCCGAACGCATCTGTGGCCCGGCCGCCTGACCCGCCCGACAGGCGCCGGACACCCGACAGGCCCCGGACACCCGACAGGCCCCGGGCACCCGGGAGGCCGGAGACCGCGCATGCCGCGGCGCCAACCGGGCGCACCGGGGCACGTCGGACATACTGCCTGCTGTGGACCCCCGACCCGACCGACCCGTGGAGGCCGGCGCCCCGCAGGCCGGCGACAACGCCGAGAGCACGCTCACCGTGGTCGTCGCCGGGCTGTGCAACCTCGGCATCGCCGTTGCCAAGGCCGTCGCGGGCGTGGTCAGCGGCTCCGGCGCGATGCTCGCCGAGGCCGCGCACTCCTTCGCCGACACCGTCACCGAGGTCCTGCTCTTCCTCAGCCTCAAACGCAGCACCCGGCCCGCAGACGACGCCCACCCCTTCGGATACGGCCGGGAACGGTACGTCTGGGCGCTGCTCGCCTCCTTCGCCACCTTCATCGGCGGCGCCGTCTTCTCCGTCACCGACGGGGTGCGGACCCTGCTGCACGGCGAGGAACTCGGCAGCCCGCTCGTCTCCTACCTGGTACTCGCCGTCGCCTTCGTCCTCGAGTCCGTCTCGCTCTCCCGGACGGTCCGCCAGGTCCGCGCGGAGTCCGGCCGGCTCGGCGTCTCCGGCAGCCGCTACCTGCGGCGCACCCCCGACACCGCGGTCAAGGCCGTCTTCCTGGAGGACGTCGCCGCGCTGATCGGCCTCGTGCTGGCCTTCGGCGGGGTGCTCGGCACCGAACTGAGCGGCGACTCGGCCTGGGACGGCGCCGCCTCCCTGCTCATCGGCGCCCTGCTCGCCTGGGTGGCCGTCGTGCTCGCCCGCGCCAACGCCTCCCTGCTGATCGGCCAGGCCCTGCCGCAGAGCGCCGAGGACCGGATCGCCGCCACCCTGCGTGCGCAGCCCACCGTCCGGCAGGTGGTCGACCTCGTCACCCTGGTCAGCGGACCGCAGGACGTCCTGGTCGCCGCCAAGGTCGCCTTCGAGGAACCCGCCACCGCCCGCGACGTCGAACGCGCCTGCGAGGACGCCGAGAAGGCCATCCGCACCGCCCACCCCGCAGTCGCCCGCGTCTACCTCGACCCCACCCCGAGCCGCACCGGCCACGCACCCGAGCGGGAATGACAGCGCGGGCCCGGCCGTGGGGCCGGGCCCGCGCGGGCGGGTCGGGTGCCGGTCAGGCGACGGCCGTGGTGCGCCGCTCGGCCGCCGCCGGGTCGAGCGCGACCAGGGCCTGCAGGATCGCCTCGACGCTCTGCTTGGCGTCACCGAACAGCATGCTGCTGTTCTCCCGGAAGAACAGCGGGTTCTGCACACCCGCGTAACCCGACGCCATCGACCGCTTGAAGACCACCACGTGCCCGGCCTCCCACACCCGCAGCACGGGCATGCCCGCGATCGGGCTGGACGGGTCGTCCATCGCCGCCGGGTTCACGGTGTCGTTGGCGCCGATCACCAGGACCACCGAGGTGCCGGAGAGGTCGTCGTTGATCTCGTCCATCTCCAGCACGATGTCGTACGGCACCCGCGCCTCGGCCAGCAGCACGTTCATGTGCCCCGGCAGTCGGCCCGCCACCGGGTGCACCCCGAACCGGACCTCCACACCGCGCTCGCGCAGCACCCGGGTCAGCTCCGCGACCGGGTGCTGCGCCTGGGCCACGGCCATGCCGTAGCCCGGCGTGATCACCACCGAGTCGGCGTCGGCCAGCAGCTGGGCGGTCTCCTGCGCACTGCTCTCGCGGTGCTCGCCCTGCTCCGCGTCCTGCGCGGCCGGCGCCTCGATGCCGAAGCCGCCCGCGATGACGGAGATGAACGACCGGTTCATCGCCTTGCACATGATGTACGACAGGTACGCACCGGAGGAGCCCACCAGCGCACCCGTGACGATGAGCAGGTTGTTGTTCAGCAGGAACCCCGCCGCCGCTGCCGCCCAGCCCGAGTAGCTGTTCAGCATCGAGACCACGACCGGCATGTCGCCGCCGCCGATCGAGGCGACCAGGTGCCAGCCCAGCGCCAGCGCCAGCACCGTCACCGCGATCATCAGGCCGAGCCCGGGAGTGACGGTGAACCACACCGTCAGCGCCGCGAACGCCACCAGCGCGGCGACGTTGAGCCCGTTGCGGCCCGGCAGCATCAGCGGGCTCGACTTGATCCGCGCCGACAGCTTCAGGTACGCCACGATCGAGCCGGTGAAGGTGACCGCGCCGATGAAGATGCCGATGAACACCTCGGCGTGGTGGATCCGCAGCAGGTCCGACCCGACCAGGGCCTGCGCCGCGCCGTGCCGCTCCACCTCCAGGTAGCTGTTCCAGCCCACCAGCACCGCGGCCAGGCCGACGAAGCTGTGCAGCACCGCGATCAGCTCGGGCATCTGCGTCATCTCGACCCGGCGCGCCCGCCACAGGCCGATCGCACCGCCCGCGGCCATCGTGACCACGATCAGCGAGACCGCGCCCGCCGAGATGTCGTGCGCCGCGACCACCACGGTGGCCACAAGTGCGAGCGCCATACCGGCGATGCCGTAGGCGACACCGGCCCGCGAGGTCCGGTGCTGGGAGAGCCCGGCGAGGCTGAGGATGAACAGGAGTGCGGCAACCAGGTCCGCGGCGTGGGCGGCCGTCGTGTACGTCATCGGTCATCGGCCCTTCGAGAACATGCCGAGCATGCGGCGGGTGACGGCGAATCCGCCGAAGATGTTGACACTGGTCAGCAGGATCGCCACCGCCGACAGCACGGTGACCGCCACGCTCTCGTGGCCGATCTGCAGCAGCGCGCCGATCACCACGATCCCGGAGATCGCGTTCGTCACGGACATCAGCGGCGTGTGCAGCGCGTGGTGCACCTTGCCGATCACGTAGTAGCCGATGACCACGGCCAGCGTGAACACCGTGAAGTTCTCGGCCAGCTGGGCCGGTGCGAAGGCGACCAGCAGGAACATCGCCAGCATGCCGAGCCCGAACAGCCCCAGCCGCGCCCGGCCGGACAGCCCGGACGGCTTCGGAGCCACCGGGGCCACCGGGGCGGCGGGCGCCGCCGCCGGCGCCGCGGACACCTGCACGGGCGGCGGCGGCCAGGTCAGCTCGCCGTCCCGGACGACCGTCACCGCACGCTGGACGACGTCCTCGAAGTCCAGCGTCAGCCGGCCGTCCTTGCCCGGGGTGAGCAGCTTCAGCAGGTTGACCAGGTTGGTGCCGAACAGCTGCGACGCCTGGGCCGGCAGCCGGGAGGCGAGGTCGGTGTAGCCGATCAGCGTCACGCCGTTGTCGGTGACCACCACCCGGCCGGCCACCGTGCCCTCGACGTTGCCGCCCTGCGCGGCGGCCATGTCGACCACGACACTGCCCGGCCGCATGGACGCCACGTCCTCGGCGGTGACCAGCCGCGGCGCCGGACGGCCCGGGATCAGCGCGGTGGTGATGATGATGTCCACGTCCGCGGCCTGCGCGCTGTACAGCGCGGCGGCCGCCCGGTCGTAGTCCGCCGAGGTGGCCTTGGCGTAGCCGTCGGTGCTGCGCTCCTGCTCGACGTCGACCGCGAGGAACTCGCCGCCGAGCGAGCGCACCTGGTCGGCCACCTCGGGCCGCGGATCGGTCGCCCGGACCACCGCGCCCAGGCTGCTCGCCGCGCCGATCGCCGCCAGGCCGGCCACACCGGCGCCGGCGACCAGCACCTTGGCCGGCGGGACCTTGCCGGCCGCGGTGACCTGCCCGGTGAAGAACCGGCCGAAGACGTGCGCGGCCTCGATCACCGCGCGGTAGCCGGCGATGTTCGCCATCGAGCTGAGCACGTCCATGGACTGCGCCCGGGAGATGCGCGGCACCGCGTCGAGCGCCAGTGCCGTCACCGGCCGCTGCGCCAGCAGGTCGAGCAGCTCCTTGTTCTGGCCGGGGCCGAGCAGGCCGGCCAGGGTGGCGCCGTCGCGCAGCCGGGCGACCTCCTCGGGGGAGGGCGCGTTGACCTTCAGCACGACGTCCGCGTGCCAGGCCTCGCCGATCTGGGCGCCCGCGTCGCGGTAGGCGTCGTCGGTGAACCCGGAGGCCGACCCGGCCCCGGATTCGACGACGACCTCGTAGCCCAGGGCCAGCAGCTGACGCACCGTGGCCGGTGTGGCCGCGACCCTGGTCTCGCCGGTGGCCGACTCCGCCACCACGCCGAGGCGCTGGGGTGGACGGTCGGCCGGTTCGTGAGCAGACATGACACCTGTCTCCCTTGTCGGAGGCGCAGCTGACGACGGCTTTTTCCGCGGTCGGCTGTTGCCAGGATTCTGCGGTCGGGGGGAGTCCGCACCCCTGGTCGCAGGAACGTACACCCCTGCCACAGGCCGTGACGACGAACGGTGGCAGATCCGCTCGGTGACCTTGCTCACTCGGCGTGTTCGTCCTCCCACGTCGCAGGCATGGTGACCGCCGGCGGGTGCCGCACATGGCACCGGCCCCGGCACGGGGTGCCGGGGCCGGTGTGCTGCCGGCCGCGCCGGAGCGGCGGCCGGGACGGCGTCAGGAGAGGTCGAAGCGGTCCAGGTTCATCACCTTGACCCAGGCCGCGACGAAGTCCTCGACGAACTTCTGCTTCGCGTCGTCGCTCGCGTAGACCTCGGCGAGCGCGCGCAGCTCCGAGTTCGAGCCGAACACCAGGTCGGCCCGGGTGCCGGTCCACTTGACCTCGCCGGTCGCGGCGTCGCGGCCCTCGAAGGTGTGGGCGTCCTCGGAGGTGGACTTCCAGGTCGTGCCCAGGTCGAGCAGGTTGACGAAGAAGTCGTTGGTGAGCGTGCCGGGGGTGGCGGTGAACACGCCGTGCGGCGAGTCCTGGTGGTTGGCGCCCAGCACGCGCAGGCCGCCGACCAGGGCCGTCATCTCCGGGGCGCTCAGCGTCAGCAGGTTCGCCCGGTCGAGCAGCAGGTACTCGGCCGGCAGCCGGGTGCCCTTGCCCTGGTAGTTGCGGAACCCGTCGGCGGCCGGCTCCAGGGCGGCGAACGACTCGGTGTCGGTCTGCGCCTGGGAGGCGTCCGCGCGGCCCGGCGCGAAGGAGACCGCGACGTCGAAGCCGGCCGACTTCGCGGCCTGCTCGACGGCCGCGGAGCCGGCGAGCACGATCAGGTCGGCGAGCGAGATCTGCGCGCCGCCGGTACGGGCGGCGTTGAAGGACTGCTGGATGCCCTCCAGGGTGCGCAGCACCGGCGCCAGGCCCTCCGGGTCGTTGGCCTCCCAGCTCCGCTGCGGCTCCAGGCGGATCCGGGCGCCGTTGGCGCCGCCGCGCTTGTCGCTGCCGCGGAAGGAGGACGCCGACGCCCAGGCGGTGGAGACCAGCTGGCCGACCGTCAGGCCGGAGGCGAGGACCTCGGACTTCAGGGCGGCGATCTCCGCGGCGCCGACCAGCGGGTGGGTCACCGGCGGCAGCGGGTCCTGCCAGAGCAGCACCTCGGACGGCACCTCCGGGCCGAGGTAGCGCACCACCGGGCCCATGTCGCGGTGGGTGAGCTTGTACCAGGCCCGGGCGAAGGCGTCGGCGAAGGCCTCCGGGTTCTCCAGGAAGCGGCGGGAGATCGGCTCGTACACCGGGTCGAGGCGCAGCGACAGGTCGGTGGTGAGCATGGTCGGGGCATGGGTCTTCGAGGGGTCGTGCGCATCGGGGACGGTGCCCGCGCCCGCGCCGTCCTTCGGCTTCCACTGGTGGGCGCCGGCCGGGCTCTTGGTGAGCTCCCACTCGTGGCCGAAGAGCGTCTCGAAGAAGCTGTTGTCCCAGGTGACCGGGGTGGCCGTCCAGGCGCCCTCGAGGCCGCTGGTGATCGCGTCGCCGCCCTTGCCGGTGCGGAAGGTGCTCTTCCAGCCGAGGCCCTGCTGCTCCAGCGGGGCGTCCTCGGGGTCGGCGCCGACGCTGTCCGCCGGGCCGGCGCCGTGGGTCTTGCCGAAGGTGTGGCCGCCGGCGATCAGGGCGACGGTCTCCTCGTCGTCCATCGCCATCCGGCGGAAGGTCTCGCGGATGTCGCGGGCGGCGGCGATCGGGTCCGGGTTGCCGTTGGGGCCCTCGGGGTTGACGTAGATCAGGCCCATCTGGACCGCGCCGAACGGGTTCTCCAGCTGGCGGTCGCCGGTGTAGCGCTCGTCGCCGAGCCAGGTCTGCTCGGGGCCCCAGTAGACGTCCTCCTCCGGCTCCCAGACGTCCTCGCGGCCGCCGCCGAAGCCGAAGGTGGTGAAGCCCATGTTTTCCAGGGCGACGTTGCCGGCGAGGATCATCAGGTCGGCCCAGGAGATCCTCTGGCCGTACTTCTTCTTGACCGGCCACAGCAGGCGGCGGGCCTTGTCGAGGTTGGCGTTGTCGGGCCAGCTGTTGAGCGGGGCGAAGCGCTGCTGGCCCGCGCCGGCGCCGCCGCGGCCGTCGCTGATCCGGTAGGTGCCGGCGCTGTGCCAGGCCATCCGGATCATGAACGGGCCGTAGTTGCCGTAGTCGGCCGGCCACCAGTCCTGTGAGGTGGTCAGCACCTCGGCGAGGTCCCGCTTCACGGCCGCGAGGTCCAGGCTCTCGAACGCGGCGGCGTAGTCGAAGGTCTCCCCGAGGGGATTGGCCACGGCCGGGTTCTTGGCGAGAATCCTCAGGTTGAGCTGGTCCGGCCACCACTGGCGGTTGCCGCCGCCCTGGGTCGGGTGCGGCGCACGACCGTGGGCGACCGGGCAGCCGCCGGCCCCCTCCGTCTTGGCGTCGGTGACGATTGCGTCAGGGTTCTCGGACATGTGAATCCTTCCGGGCTGGACGATCGGTTCCGAAGTCGTGCCGGCGGGAAGAAGCGAGCGCGCTCGGACCGGCGGACGTCCGTACCGGGAGTCGGTCCCGGACGGGAGTCGGGCCGGTCGCGCCCACGGTCTCCGAGACCCTGCGGCCGGCGTGGGGCGCATCCGTCCTCGTCGTCCGACAGGCAGCCACGAGCAGCAACGTCAGGTCGTCCTCTTCCATTCAGAGTGCCGATTTCGACCCTACATTAGACCTTGTCTAAGTCAACGCAGACACAAATCTTCAGCCGAATCCAGCCGCCTGATACCCTCCCCCCATGAGTGACCTGCTGCAACGACTCCGGGACCGCGGCTGGCGGCTGACCGCGCAGCGACGGGTCGTCGCCCAGGTCCTGGACGGCGACCACATCCACTACACGGCCGACGAGATCCACGCCCGCGCGGTGGAAATGCTGCCCGAGATCAGCCGTGCCACGGTCTACAACACGCTGGGCGAGCTGGTCTCGCTCGGCGAGGTGATCGAGGTGAGCACCGACGGGCGGGCGAAGCGGTACGACCCGAACGCCCACCACGCCCACCAGCACCTGGTCTGCCAGTCCTGCGGCACCATCCGCGACGTCCACCCGACCGGCGACCCGATGGCCGGCCTGCCCGAGGCCGAGCGCTTCGGATTCACCCTTTCGGGTGTGGAGGTCACGTACCGCGGCCTCTGCCCCTCCTGCGCGAACCCGCAGTAGCCGAGCCGGATCAGCCCAGCGGGTCGGCCAGCCCCCAGCCCTCGGCGAGCAGGGTGTCGACGGCCCGCAGTGCCCGCGCCAGCCGCTCGGCCCGGTCCCCGCGCAGTTCCAGCCACGGCACGCCCGCGGCCGTCAGCACCTCGCGGAAGCGGCCGGTCATCCACGGCCGCAGGTGCTCGCCGTCGCGCAGCCCGTCGTCGTCGAAGGCCACGCCCTCGTCCGAGGTGAGCAGGTACAGCGCGCGCGGCGGCAGGCCTTCGGCGAGCCGGCGGACGGGCCCGGTGGCGCGCCCCCGGTAGCGCTCCTGCCAGACGGTGGTGGCCAGGGTGTCGGTGTCGCAGACCAGTACCGGCCCGCCGGAGCGGGCGGCGCGCTCCTCGGCCTCGTTCTGCCGGCGGCCGACGAGCTCGAAGTCGGCGTCCGTCCACTCCAGGTCGAACACGGTCGGCGGCGGCCCGCCGGGGCGGGCGAGACCGCGGGCGACGGCGAGCTTCGCGGCGGTCAGCTCCCGGCCGTACTCGGGCACCCAGCGGGTCGCCGCGTGCGGGCCGCCGCGCCCGCGGAGGGCGGCCGCCAGGTCGCGGGAGAGCGTGGTGGTGCCGGTGGACTCGGCGCCGAGCACCACCACCCGTCGGGTGAACCAGGCCCGCACCGGCGGCTCCAGGTCGTCCCAGTGGGCGAGCGGGTCGGCCCGGACCTTGGTGCCGGAGACGGCGAAGGTGTCCCGCGGCACGTCCAGCAGGACGGGCGCCGCGCCGAACCGGCGGGCGAGCTCGGTGCCGTACGGCTCCGAGCTGAACACCGCGTCGACCGGCCGGGCGGGTGGCGCGGCGGCCACGGCCTCGCGCATCAGGGCCACGTGCCCGGCCCAGACCTCGGTGCTGTCGTAGTCCACCGGCAGGTCGTCGGCGATCCCGGCGACCGCGACGTGCGGCTCGCCGACCCAGTGCTCGCGGATCCAGGCGACGCGGTCGGCCAGCGGTATCGACTCGCAGGCGGCCGCCATGACGACCACCGTGACCCGCTCGCAGGCGTCCGCGGCCGCCCGGACCAGGAAGTGGTGGCCTGCGTGCGGCGGGTAGAACTTGCCGATCACCAGGCCGTGGGCGAACCGGCCGGCGGCGGGTGCGGCGGCGCTCATGCCGGCACCCCCGCCCGGGCGGCGAGCGGACGCGCGGCGGTGAGCTCGCGGTGCCAGCCGCGCAGCCCGATGCCGCACATGGCGAGGAAGAGCACGTACACCACGGCCGTCAGCACCAGGCCCTTGGCCGCGTACAGCGGGATGTAGACCAGGTCGGCGGCGATCCAGAGGTACCAGTTCTCCAGCTGCTTGGCGTTCAGCAGCCACTGCGCGGCGAGCGACAGGGCGGTGGTCAGGGCGTCCCAGAACGGCGCGCTGTCGTTCGCCCGGGTGAGCAGCAGGGTGAGCCCCCAGGTCGCCGGGACGAGCAGCGCGGCCAGTACCAGCAGGGTGGTCGGCGAGGCGTGGCCCATCGCGCGGCCGGTGCGGCGCTCGCCGCCGCGCAGCCAGCGGTACCAGCCGTGGGCGGCCAGCAGCAGGAAGACGATCTGAAGCGCGGCGTCGGCGTAGAGGCGGGCGCTCCAGAACAGCGCGAAGAAGAACAGGTTGTTGGCGATGCCCACGGGGAAGTTCCAGGCGTTCGCCCTGACGCACAGCCAGACGCAGACCGCCCCGGTGGCGAAGCCCAGGAGTTCGGCCGCGGTGACGGCGTCCTGCCCGAGCAGGAAGAGTTGGTGGTTGAGCGGCGCGAGCAGCCCGCCCAGGGAGTCGGCGACGGACACGGGGTCCCCCTTCATCGTTTGCGTCAGCATGACGATAAGGGGTGTGCGGGCGGCCGCGCAATGCCCTTCCCCGCTGGTGGGGGCGGCATGGCCGACCGGATTCCCCGTCACCTCCGGCAGCGAGACCGAGCTGTCCGGACGGGGTGCAGGCACAGGGCGGTCCCGCCGGGCAGCCATCGGAGGTGACGCATCGGTCGTTCCCATCGCCCGGTCCGGTGACACCGGCATCACCCGCCCCTACCATCGGCACACCACCGCGGCCGTCGCGCCGGTGGGCGGCCGGCCGAGCAGTGTCCGGCCGCCTCGCGGGTCCCGGGGCGCGCCCCACCGCGTCCCGGGACCGTCCGCGCGGACGGCGCCGGACGGCGCCGCTCAGCGCTCCAGGCGCGGGCTGACGGACCGTCATCGGGTGGGGCTCACAGCAGAGCACGCCCCGGGCGGACGCCACCGGGGCGAGCAGCCCGCCCCGGCGACGCCGCGGCGTGTCGATGGCACCCGCGGCGGGCCGGGCCGCCGATACTCCGAGTCGGACAGAGAAGAGGGCACGATGGAGTACCTGGTCGACATGGTGACCACCGTCCCGGACGGCACGTCCGAGCAGGCCGTGGCCGAGATGAGGGCCCGCGAGGCGGCCCGCTCGCGCGAACTCGCCGCCGCGGGCAGCCTGCTGCGGCTGTGGCGCCCGCCGCTCGCGCCGGGGCAGTGGCGCACCTGGGGGCTGTTCGACGCACCCGACGAGGAACGGCTGGAGCAGGTGCTCGCCTCGATGCCGCTGCGCGCCTGGCGGCACGACACCGTCACTCCGCTCTCACCGCACCCGAACGACCCGGGGCCGGGGGCGGCCCGATGAGCGGCACCCCCCGCGACGAACAGGACCTGCGCGGCCTGCTCGACCGCTGGAAGACGGCGGTCGACGCCCACCGGCCCGAGGAGGTTGCCGCCTGCTTCACCGAGGACGCGATCTTCCAGGGCCTGCACCCCTACACCGTCGGCCGCGCCGGCATCGCCGACTACTACCGCGCGCAGCCGCTCGGCATGACCGCCGAGTACCGGATCCTGGAGACCCGGCGCCCAGTCGACGACCTCCTGCTCGGCTACCTCGCCGTCGACTTCGCCTTCACCGATCGCCCGACCATCGACGTCCACCTCGGCGTGCTGCTGTGCCGGACGGCCGCGGGCTGGTCCATCGCCCACTACCAGGTCTCCCGGCTGCCCTGAGGCCCGGGCTGCGAAGGCCGACGCAGGGCAGGCGACACCCGTCGCGGTCACCGGCCCGGTGTCACCAGAAACGCGGCTGGTGGGGGATCGACTCCAGGTCGGTGAGGACCAGTTCGCGGTCCTCGTCCTCGGCGATGTCCTCGGCGGCGGCCAGCGCCTGCTCCGTCCACACCCGGGCCTGCTCGCGGTCGCCGGCGACCGCGAGCGCGCGGGCCACCGACTCGTGGGCGAAGGCGAGGTCCCAGTCACCGATGCCGTGGGCCCGGCAGATCTCCAGGCCCCGCCGGGCGTGGTACAGGGCGGGCTCGGCGCGGCCCAGCACGCTGTACACCCGCGAGCACTGCCACTCGCCGCGGCTGAGGTTCACCGGCTGACCGACCTGGCCCCAGTGGTGGCGTGAGGCATGGGCCATGTGAAGCATCCGGTCGTCCTCCTCGACGCTGCGGTCCTCCTTCTCCAGCAGCCGCCACACGCCGTTGAACAACTCGACGGCGAGGCGGCGCTCGCTCTCGTCGGGGCCGGCGGGGGCGGGCTGCGCGGGGCTGTCGGTCATGGCTCGGGTGACTCCGTCCGCCAGAAGATGGTCGATGCGGTGGAGGTCGCCCCGGACCCGGTCCAGGCGGGCCCGCAGCCGGCGCCGGTGCTCGCTGAGCACCCGCGCAGCCACGGACTCGTCGTCCGGGTCGGCCAGGCACAGCCGCACCTGCTCCAGCGGCAGGTCGACCGAGCGCAGCAGCCGGACCAGCCGCGCGTGCGCGATCTGCTCGGCCCCGTAGAAGCGGTACCCCGTGTCCGGGTCCACCACCGCGGGAGCCAGCAGCCCCACCCGGTCGTAGTGACGCAGGGCCTTGGCGGTCAGCCCGACACGACGTGCCAGCTGACCGACCGTGAGCAACTCCGGGCCGTCCACCATGCCCCGACCCTAGAACCTTGCCCCGCGGCAACCGCAAACCCCGGTCCCTTCCGGCCTCCGCCCCACGGGCCCGCCCGGCCGGGCGGACCGTCCGCCATGACGACGGCCTACGGCGCGGGACGGATCATTCCGACCAGGTTCGGAGCAGTGCCCACGGTGCCCGCCCCGCGCGGGTCGGGCGACACCGGGAGCGACCTGCTCGCGCCATCGGACGCTCCCGCGGCGGGCTGACCACGAAGATCCACCTCGCCGCGGACGGCCGATGCCGCCCGCTGTGCTTCCACCTCACGCCCGGCCAGGCAGGCGACGCGCCCGCGTTCGACCGTGTGATGGCTGCCCTGCGGGTGCCCAGGGTGATCGGGAGGCCACGGACTCGCCCTCTCGTGGTCCTGGCGGACCGGGTCTACTGGTCGAGGGCCATCCGCCAGCACCTGCGTCGGCGCGGGATCCGGGCGCTGATCCCCCAGCCGGCCGACTCACAGCGGGTTCGTGATCACCAGGGCACGACGCCGTCGTCTTCGAAGAACGAACCGTTCGGGCCGCCGTCGGGCAGCGTGGCGAGCCGGATCGCCGTGGCCGCGCCCTGTTCGGGAGTGCGGGGACCGTGGAAGCCGGTGAAGTCGGTGGCGACCAGGCCCGGGCAGGTGGCATTGATCAGGATGTTCGTACCGGCGAACTGCCGGGCGTACTGCAAGGTGAGGGCGTTGAGGAAGGACTTCGACGGCGCGTAGGCTGCCATGATCGGGCCGACCTCGATGTCCGGGTCCGCCTGCCGGGTCAGGGAGCCGACGCTGCTGGAGACGTTGACGATGCGCGGCGAGGCCGAGCGCCGCAGCAGTGGCAGCATCGCGTTGGTCACCCGGACGACACCCATCACGTTGGTGTCCACGACGGTGCGGAGCACCTCCAGGTCGAGAACGGTCGGGTCCTGCACCCACCCCGGGCCCATCTCGCCCGAGATACCGGCGTTGTTGACCAGGGCGTCCAGGCGGCCGGCCAGTCGTTCGATCAGTTCTGCGGCATCGATGACGCTCTGGCCGTCGGTCACGTCCAGCGGTACCTCGAAGGCGTCCACGCCGCCGGCGCGCAGCTTTCCGACGGCGGTTTCGCGTCGGGCCGCGTCACGGGCTCCCACGCCCACGCGGTACCCGAGGCTGCCCAGCCCGGCCGCGATCTCGTACCCGATGCCCTTGTTCGCGCCGGTCACCAGCGCGATCATCGTTTCGCTCATGCCGATGATGGTGGCTCGCGGCCCAGTGGCGCGGCCAACACCGATACGGTGCCCTGTCATACCTGTCAGGTATCACCGCGTATGCTGCGGCCGTGGACACCCTGGAAACCCGCGAGTTGAGGTACTTCGTGGCCGTCGCCGAGGAGCTGCACTTCGGGCGCGCCGCCGAGCGCCTCGGCATGGCCCAGCCGCCGCTGTCGCGGGCGATCCAGCAGCTCGAACGGCGCCTCGGGGTCTGCCTGCTGGAGCGCAACCGCCGTGGTGTCCGCCTGACCGGTGCCGGAGAGGTGCTGTTGCAGGAGGGCCGGGCAGCCCTCGACGCGACCGCTGCCGCCGCCCGCCGCACCCGGCGCGCCGGCGGTGCCGACAGCCCTGGTGGTCCCCGCGATCAGCTGGTCCTCGCGGTGAAGGCCGCCGCGTCCCACGACCTGCTGCGCAAGCTCCTCGACGCCTACGCGGCCGAACCCGGCAGCGCCGAGGTCGAGGTGCTGCTGTGCGGTATGTGCGAGCAGGAGGAGCTGCTGCGCGACGGACGTGCCGATGTCGCGCTGATGCACACGCCGTGGAACTCCCTCGCCGGATTCGACAGCGAGGCACTCACGACCGAGGGGCAGGTCGCCCTCCTGCCTGCCGGGCACCCGCTGGCCGCCCGCGAGACCCTGTCCCTGGCCGACATCAGGGACGTCCCCGACCTGCCGCTCGCCCGCTGGCCCACCCACGGCACCTACGCCCCCGGCCCGGGCCCCGAGATCCACAACCAGACGCAACTGGCCCAACTGACTGCCCTCGGACGCACCGTGGCGGTCGTCCCCGACTCCGCCCGCTCCTGGCTGTGGGCCGAGCACGCGGCCGTCCCCTTGACCGACGCGCCTCCCGTCGTGACCCACATCGCCTGGCCCGCGCACAGCCGCTCCCTCGCCCTGGCCGGCCTGGTCCGCACGGCGGCGCGGCTATGACCGGGTCCCGCCCCCCCCAGCGGCCACCATCCGTCAGCAACCGAGGCAGCAGGGAACGGGGGGAATCACCGGGACGGTTCGATTTCCGCAGCGTCACAGGCGTTTTCGTCACCACGCGGGCGTCTCCGTTGGGTCCGAAGCCGCCGTTGGCGACCTCGCAGTAGATCCTCCGCAGCAGCGGCGCCACGGGAAACCTGGTGAGGGCCTCGAATTCGTCTGCGGCCGTCATCGGTGCAGGCCACACCTCCTGCTGCGGTCTCGGCCCGCGGGCTCAGGCGAGGGCGGCGGCCAGCAGGGCGAAGGCGGCGATGATCACGGCGACGCGGACGTAGTGGTAGCGGTCCCAGCGGTTCGCCTGCTCCTTCCAGTCCGCGGGTCGGTTCTCGGGGGTCCACGTCTTGCTCCGGTTGTTGATCGGGACGAGGAGCTACGAGAAGACCGCCACCGTCTATCAGGCCGGGACTCCACATCGCAGGCATCTTCATCCGGTCCGCCCGCTGGTCCAAGAGCAAAGACCCTAGGCCGGTTGGCTGCTCCCGTTGACGAAGGTGTAGAGCTCGATGATGACGCCGTCCTTGCAGCGGGCGATGTCCATGCCGGTCACGATGGGCGGCTGACCGGCGGGGCCGTAGTGGAAGGCGAGGTGGCCGAGGTCGTCGTTGACGGAGACGGGGCCGTCGGGCCGCATGACCCAGTCCGGGGACTGCGCGAGCAACTCCGCGGCGCGCCGGGCGAGCGCCTCGCGGCCTCGGTTCACGCGGTCGGGTTCGTGCCACACGACGTCCTGGGCGTAGGTCACCGCGATGGCCGCGTTGCGGCGCTCGGCGTCCGGTTCGCTGAAGACGTCGAGGAGGTTGCGGCGCATCAGGTCCGCGACGGTGGCGTTCATGGGCGGTCCTTCGGGGTTGGCTCGCGGGGGGAATGGTGGCCTCGGCTGGCGGCTTCACACGACCTGTGCACCAGGCGCCTCCCGACCTGGGCCGTGGTCATCAGGCACAGCGTGACGGCAGAGCAGCCCAGCACATCGGATGACGCCGAACGGCGGCAGACCGCGCGGGGAACATCACGCTGCTTCGCCGACGGCTCTATGCCTCGAGGGTCTTGGCGGCGTCGCGGATGACGTCGAGGACCAGGTCGGGGTGCGAGAGCATGGGCACGTGGCTGCTGTCGACGGCGTAGGTCTTGGCGCCGATGCGCTCGGCGGCGGCCCGCTCCAGGTCCGGGTTCACGGTGCGGTCGTTGTTCGCGACGATGTACCAACTCGGCTTCGTACGCCAGGCGGTGCCGGGAACCTGCTGGGTGAACAGGTCCGGGACCGGCACGGCGCCCGTCGCGAGGACGAGCTTCTGCTCGGCTGCCGGCAGATCGCCGCAGAAGTCGCCGATGCCCGACTCGAGGAGCCAGATCCGGCCGTCGGCGACGTCGATGTGCTCGAAGACGGGCGTGCGGGCGAACTTGTCCTGCTGGTCCTGCGAGGTCTCGTCCTCGTCGGGGGCGAGCGCGGCGATGTAGACCAGAGCGCCCACGCGGTCGTGGATGCCGGCCTTGGTGATCAGGGTGCCGCCGTAGGAGTGACCGACCAGGACGACGGGGCCCGGCACGTGGTTGATGGCGCGGGTGACGCACGCGACGTCGCCCTCGAGAGAATCGAGGCCGTGCTGCGAGGCGGACACCTCGTGGCCCTCGGCCTGGAGCGTGGGGATGAGCTTGTTGAAGCACGACCCGTCGGCCCAGAGTCCGTGGGCGAAGACGATGCTCGCCTTGCTGGCCATGATTTCCTCTTTCGTAGACATCGAGCCGTGACCGTGATGTCACACTGGGTGTCGACGCTATTGCCCTTCGCGGCGAGCCGCGACTGCCGCTCGACCCCGGACCGTTCGGCGGTACGCCTGGAGGTGGGCTTCCGGTCGGTTGGCCGAGTCGGGGCGAACAGGCGCCGTCCAGGTCCATCGGCATGCCGCCGGTGCTCGACCTCGACAGGCCCGATCCAGGAACCACCGGACCATGCCCTGGGGCGCTCCCGCGGGGCCTCGCCCCGGCATCTTGGTGTGCTGGAAGGGCTCGGCGATCGCGGCCGAGCCGCTTCAGGCGTGCCCGTGATCACGGCGGTCAGCGAAAGGGCACGCAATGGCTGCGTCAGGAGCTCGGGCTCGGGCAAGGTCTGGGTCGGGGCTCGGCCGGAGAACGGTGTTGAGTCTCCAGTGACTGGAGACCGCAGAGTAGGGGGCATGGACGGTACGACCCTCTACTCGATCGGGGAGCTTTCCCGGCGGACCGGCTTGTCCGTGAGGACGATCCGGTTCTACTCCGATGCGGGGGTGGTCGCGCCGACCACCCGAAGTCCCGCCGGCTACCGGCTCTACGACCCTGACGCACTGCTTCGCCTGGAACTCCTGCGCACACTGCGCGAGCTCGGCATGGACCTGGCCACGATCCAGCGGGTGCTGGACCGCGAGCTCTCGGTGGCGGAAGTCGCCGCGGCGCACGCCGACGCCCTCGACGTCCAGATCCGGGTGCTGCAACTGCGGCGGAACGTGCTGCGAGTCGTGGCCGCACGCGGGTCCGATCCCGAGGAGACCCAGCTCATGCACAGGCTCACGCAGCTGTCCGGCGCCGAACGCCGACGCCTGATCGACGATTTCGTGGAGGGCACCTTCGGCACCGTGGATGCCGACCAGGCCGAGGTGGCCATGGTCCGCGCTGCCACGCCCGACCTCCCCGACGACCCGACCAGCGAGCAGATCGCCGCGTGGGCGGAACTCGCCGAGCTGATCGGCGACGAGGACTTCCGCGCCCGGATGCGCCGGACGGCCGGGTTCCAGGCCGGCGGGCGCCCACTCGGCATCGAGCGCGAGGCCGGCGAGGAGCTGATGGACTTCACCCGCCGGACGTTGGCCGAGGCCATGGAGTCGGCCACCGACCCGCTCAGCGACAGGGCCGCACCCGTCATCGACAACCTCGTGCACCGCTTCGCCAAGGTGCTCGCCCGTACCCCCGACACGGAGTTCCGGGACTGGCTGGCCCAGCGGTTCGAAGAAGCCCACGATCCGCAGGTGGACAGGTACTGGCGGCTGGTGTGGATCCTCAACGGCTGGCAGGTCGTACCGAATCTGGTTCCGGTGTATCCCTGGTTCATCCGGCCCTGCGCAAAGGCGGTGACGCGTAGCCACCGCAGTGGGTGCTACCCGGATCCCTGGAAGAGCCCGAGGGATCACCGGCTGACACGAGACGAGGGCGTCCTCCGTCGATGTGCGGCGAACGACCTGGACGCCCTCGCGCGGCGCTCTGTGCCCGGAGCGTCGGCAAGGCGGCGGCTTCGCAGAGGCGGCCTTCCCTCGGAATCACGCCCACGCTCGATGCCGCCGGGCTGAGAGTTGGCGCCGCCCGGAGTTTCGCGCCCGTGGTGAGCCGGCCGCCCGTCAGCAATCCGGGCAGTCGGGAATTGGGGGAATCATCGGGAAAGTCTCATTTCCGCAGAGCCAGTCGGTGAGCCGTTTCAGCCAGCCGTCATCCGCCTCGCATCCGCCCTGCGAGGCGCGGCCATCTCTGGCCCGAGTGCCCTTCTCCGTCGGTTGAGTTGGCGGTGTCCGGCTACAGGGCTTTCCTGTCGGGTCTGACGTCTTGCGGCTGAGACGCCGCTGGTGGCCCGCTCATGAGGCGACGGGTGACGGGACGCGGAGCGGCGCCAGTGCGGTGCTCCAGGTGATGACCTGGTCCAGCATCGTGTTCAGGGCGGGCAGGTTGTAGTCGCCTGGTTTGAAGGCGCTGTAGTTCTCGAACTCGGTGATCAGGGACAGCGCGACCTGCTGCCGCACGTCGGCCATCTGGAGCTCGGCGGCGACCAGGCGCAGCTGTTCGACCGCGCGGACACCGCCGACCCCGCCGTAGGACACGAAGCCGACCGCCTTGTTGTTCCACTCGGCGTACAGGAAGTCGAGCGCGTTCTTCAGCACGGCGGGAATGCCGTGGTTGTACTCCGGCGTCACGATGACGAACCCGTCGAACGATGCGATCTCGTCCGCCCACTGCCGGGTGTGCTCGTGCTGGTACTGGCCGAGCGACGGCGGCAGCGGCTCGTCGAGGTGCGGCAGGGGGTGGTCGCGGAGGTCGATGAGTTCGAAGTCGGCGTCGTCGCGGCGCGAGGCGATGTCGAGCACCCACTTCGCCACCTGTTCGCCGTTGCGGTTGGGGCGGGTGCTGCCGAGGATGATGCCGATCTTGAGCATGACGTTCCTCGCCTTCTTGCGGACAGATCGTCTTGTACTCAGATGATCTGTTCAACCGCGAGCAGCTGGGTACCATTCCCGTATGAGCACCGGGACACCGGCGACCCCGAAGACCCAGACGACCGATGCGGGCGACCTCACCGGCGACTTCGGCTTCTCACTCCTTGTCCTGGCACGTGCCTACCGAAGGGCCGTCGCGTCGGTCCTGGATGACATCCCTCAAGGCCCGCGCGGCTATCAGGTGCTCTCCGCCGTGGTCCGCGGTGACCAGCCGAGCCAGCTGGCCCTGGCCACCTATCTGGGGATCGATCGCACGGTGATGACCTACCTGATCGACGACCTCGTCACGGCGGGTCTGGTCGAGCGACAGCTCAACCCCGGCGATCGGCGCCAGCGCCGGATCGTCGCCACCACCCAGGGCGTGGAGACCCTCCAGACTCTGCGTAAGCGGGTGCGGCAGGCCGAGGACCGGCTCCTCGGGGCGCTCGACGACAACGAGTGCCAAGCCTTCCGCAGCCATCTGACACGCCTTGCCTGTGACGTCCGGGACGTCGACCTGGCCGCCGAAGCCTGCGACGCGGCCACCGACCTCTGTGAGTAGCTCGTTCTGACGGCCGCTGGATCCGGCCACCGTCTGCGTGCCCGGACCACCGTGGTCATCATGGAACTGCGGCCGACGGGCAGGAGGGATGCGCGATGGAGCTGTTCCCACCGATGCCGCTCGCCGAGTGGCGGGACACGAAGGAGACGCTGCACCGCTTCGCTCAGGTGGTGGGCAAGATCCGCCTTGCGGCGAGCGTGCGGCGCAACCACTGGTGGAACGTCCCCTTCCACCTGACCGGGCGCGGGATCACCACGCGGCCGATGGGACAGGTCGACGGCAACCCGATCTTCACCATCGACTTCGACTTCGTCGGCCACCGGCTGGTCGTCGCGACGGCGGACGGCAGGACGGAGTCCTTCCCGCTCCTCGGCCAGTCCGTGGCATCGTTCTACCGGCAGACCCTGGAGACGCTGGCAGCGTTGGGTGTCCGGGTGGAGCTCCCGGTTCCCCGGCCCTACCGGCTGGCCGACTCCGACCGGCCGTTCGCCGAGGACTTCGAGCACGCGATCTACGAGCCCGCCTGGGCGAATCGCTACTGGCTGGTGCTCAGTCAGGTCGGGCTGGTGCTGGAGGAGTTCGCGGCGCGCTTCTCGGGCAAGGTCAGTCCCGTCCACCTCTTCTGGCACTCACTCGACATTGCCCACACCCGGTTCTCCGGGCACACCGTCGACCAGCCGGCGCAGGTGGACCCGGTGACCCGCGAGGCGTACTCCCGGGAGCTGATCAGCTTCGGGTTCTGGTTCGGGGATGCCGACCTGGGTGAACCGGCCTTCTACTCCTACACGACTCCCGCGCCGGCGCACCTGGCCGAGGACCCGCTCACACCCGCATCCGCACAGTGGATCGAGCTCAACGACAGCCCCCTGGCGGTCCTGCGCTACGACGCGGCCCGTACGGAGGCCGATCCGCGAGCGACCGTCCTCGCCTTCTACGAGAGCGCCTACCGGGCCGGAGCCCTCCGTGTCGGCTGGGACGTCGGCCGCCTCGCCTGCCCGGGTGGAATCACGGATCCGCGGCTGCCGGCCCCGCCGCTGTGAGCACCTCAGTGCAGCTGCCAGTCGGCGGGAACCTTGCCGTGCGGGCAGGGCGTCGGCTGCGAGGCCGGGTGCGCGGCGGGCGCCGCCAGTTCCGGCCCCGCGTAGTACTCCTCGGTCTCCACGTTCCACAACCACGCCTCACCCGGCTCGAAACTGGCCAGGAACGGGTGCCCCGCCTCGCGGGCATGCCTCGTGCCGCGTTGCGAGGGCGAGGAGTCGCAGCAGCCGATGTGCCCGCACGCGGCGCATCGCCGCAGGTGGAACCACCACCCCGGCCCGTCCCCCACCAGGCACTCCACACACCCGTCTCCGCTCGGCTTCGCGGAGGGATCAATCCCCCGGATCGGGCTGTCAGCCATCGGACACGCCTCCCGATGAAGGCTCGGCCGGGCGCCGGTTCGGCACATCGACGCCGTCGAAGCCGTCGGATTGTCCATTCGAATCCCAACCAGCCGGCTCGCACGGAGATTCCGTGACGGGCGGCAGCGGGCGCCCCGTCGCACAGAGTCGAGCCGACGGGAAGCGATGCGCCCCGACAGGATCACGAGGGCCCGGCGGTGACCTTGAAGATGGCAACCGCCCGTGCGTGACTGGAGGGAGCAGCAGTGGCCCGGCCGACATCGAGGTGCCCCGGATGGGATTCATCGGCACAGTGGGGCTGGTACTCCACCCCGAACGCACCTGCGCGCCCACCGTGGAGGCCGTGGTTCGTTGGAGCCGGGCCCGGGGGACGAAGGTCCTCGGCCTGGCGGCGGAGGTGGCACGGATCGGCTGCGAGGCCATTCCGGTCGGGGCCGAGGAGATGACCACGAGCGCCGACCTGCTGATCAGCCTCGGCGGGGACGGCACCATGCTGCGCACCATGCGGCTCGCGACCGGGGGCCACGCGCCGGTCCTGGGCGTCAACGTCGGACGCCTGGGCTTCCTCGCCGAGGTCGACATCCCGGAACTCCCCGCCGCACTGGACGCCATCGACGCCCGCCGCTTCACCGTGGAAGCCCGCTCCGGCGTCCACGCCCGCTTCGGGGCCGCCCAGGAGACGGCACTCAACGACGTCGTGCTCCTGCGCAGCCCAGGACACAAGTCCGCGGCGGTCGCCGTACGGGTCCAGGGCGAGTCCTTCGTGGCCTACACCGCCGACGCGGTGGTCGTCGCCACGCCGACCGGCTCCACCGCGTACAGCTTCTCCGCCGGCGGCCCGATCGTCTCCCCCAACGCGGAGGGACTGCTGATCACCCCCGTGGCGCCGCACGCCGCGTTCAACCGCTCCGTGTTCCTCTCCAGCGGTGAGCGACTCGACCTGGAAGTCCTACCGCACAGCGGCGACCTCGCCATCGAGGCCGACGGCCTCCTGGCCGGCCACGTCTCACCGGGCGACGTCATCGCGGTGACCATGCTGCCCGCCGCCGCACACGTCGTGCGACTCGGCCGCACCACGTTCTACCAGCGGGCCCAACGCAAACTCCGGCTCACCGGCTCGGCGGACCACGCCTGACGCTCCGGTCCCGTGGGGAACCTCGCCTCCGGCCTCGGTGGGCTACGTGCCGGCGTGGCGAGCCTCGGTCCGGCCGACCGGGAGGCGGCGCTCGGCGAATGCCTATCCACCGCGCCCCCGCGCCATGGCCGACAGCCGCCCAACCAGCAGACGTATGGCATGCCGCACACTGCCGGGCGCTCCTACCTGGATTCGACTACGTGAACTCGACCCGTCCGAGCGGATCGGGCCCGGCCGTCAGCGCATCCCGCGCGGCCTTGCCAAGCCGGATCCCCGGGGTAGAGCTCGGTGCGGAGGCGGGCCCAGGGCGACCGCAGTCGCCCCTATAAAGAGCCGGAGCGCTCAGTCGACCCAGACCACGATCGCGAGGCGACGGGCCGCCGCGCCGCGGCAGAAGTCGCGCAGCGCGTCGAAGTACTGGAGGAGGTGGGCCGCGAGGTCGCCGCGGAACCCGTCGAAGCCGCAGATCCGCGCGGCCTCGGACGGGTCGCGCGGCAGCCGCGCCAGCATCTCCGCGGTGTCGACCGCGTCGAGCGCCCGGACGATCCCGGCCACCGCGTCCGGTGCGAGCAGGGCGGGGGGATCGCCGAAACCGTCGTAGACCGTGACGTGGTCCAGGAACGCGATGTCAGCGGAGCCGTCGCCGGACGTGGCGCGGTCGAGGGTGTCGGCGAGACCGGGGGCTGCGCCCGTTCGGCGGAGGTACCGCTCCAGACCCCAGGCCGCCCACTCCAGGTCGAGCAGGTCTGCCGCGGGAGGGTCCCACCGCGGGTCGCCGTCGGCGGAGTCGGCGGCGGCGCGACGGCACCGGTCGAGGTACTCGGGGGACACCCGCGCGAGCTGCTGGGTCAGAGCCATGCGCAGGAGTCTCGCAAGCCCCGCCCCTGCGGCGCACCCCGATATGGCGCGGGGCGCCGCCCGGATTTGCACCGGCCGCGGGGCGCGCGCACAGTCGGTGACATGAGTTCGCCCGTGTACCGGGGCCCCGCGCTGCTCCTGGCCGACGGCCGGGAGATCCGGGTCGAGGCCGAACTGACCGGGGACCTCCCGCGCTACGGCCTGCCGAGCTGGACGGGAACGCTCCAGGGCCGCGACCCCCAGCTGTCCAGCGGAGCGATCCGCCGCGGCCGGCTGCGCCTTCCCAGTGGCTGGGAGGGCGGGTTCGCCGTGATCCGGACGGTGCTCGGCGTTTCGACCGTCTGGGTCCGCGGCAACGACCAGGAGGCCTCGCCGGCCGAATGGCCGGCCTGACTGTGGCCCCGGGCCCGGTGCCCCGGGCCGGGCGTCCGGGAACGCCCGAAAGGGGCCCGGCGCGATGCGCCGGGCCCCTTTCGGGTGCCCCGGTGGTCCCTGTCCGGCCGCCGGGGCGGTGCGGGAGTGGTCGTGCGGTGCCGGACAGTACTGGTGGTGTGCCGAGGTGTCGGCTCAGTACCAGTGGTGGGTCTGCCAGAAGGACCAGGCGGCGTTCGGGCTGCCGTAGCGGGAGTTCATGTAGTCGTAGGCCCACTTGATCTGGGTCTTCGGGTTGGTCTTCCAGTCGGCACCGGCGGAGGCCATTTTGGAGCCCGGCAGCGCCTGGCCCAGGCCGTAGGCGCCGGAGCTCGGGTTGGTGGCGTGCACGTTCCAGCTGGACTCGTGGCTGATGATCTGGTTGAACGAGGCCAGCTGGTTGGCCGGCACGATCTGGGCGGCGATGGCCTGCGGCGACGGGGTCGCGGCGGAGGCGGTGGCCGGCATCAGACCGGCGCCCAGGGCGGTGACACCGGCGGCGCCGGCAAGAAGAACAGCGGAAGTGCGCATACGAAGCTTGAAAGCGGGCATGTAGAACAGGACCTCAATCGGGTTGGGCCGGTGTCCCGCCCGCCGACGTTCCCGGGCCGGACAGGGGCCTCGGGACCGAGGGCGGGACTCGGCGTAGAGCCACACCCGGCGGGACAGGTGCCGGTGCGGCTGACGACTCGGCCAAAGTTGCCAGACCGCTCGCCCGCCGCCAAGGGCCCCCTGATACGACCCGCCGTCGTAGCGAACTCCCGCGCCGTGGAACGGGAATACACCCCCCGGCGGTACCCCGCGCCGTCCTCGGCAGCCCCCTTCCGGGCCTGCCGCGCGGCCCCGGCGGCCGGGTCGGCGGCATGCGCGGGCCCACCGCCGGAACCCGGGCGACCGGGCGGCGAACGTCTACGACGCGCCGTCGTGGTGGCCCCTGCCGTGTGAGCACCCTCACCGGCCCGGAGACCGCAGTTCGCCAGCGCGTTGACGCCCCGCCACGGTGCGTTCCGTGACCGCGGTCTCAGGGCGGCCGGCGAGCACCCCGTACGACCTCCGCGACGACCGCCGCGACGGCGCGAAAACGCGTGGGGAACAGGCCTGCGGAGAGTCAGGACGGCGGCACGGCCGGTCGCGGACCCCGCAGTTCGGCGTACACCGACCAGACCACCGAGACCGCCGGGACGGCGACCACCGCGCCGATCACCCCGGCCGAGATGCTGCCGACCAGCACCGAGACCGCGACCACCACGGGGTGCAGGCTGACCGCCCAGCTCATCACCAGCGGGTGCAGGAGGTGGCCCTCGATCTGGCCGATCACCACGATCAGCGCCAGGACGACGATCGCGATCACCGGCCCGCGGGCGGCCAGCGCCACCAGCGAGGCGATCAGCATCGCGATCGGAGAGCCGACCAGCGGGACGAAGGAGGCGAGGAACTCCAGCACGGTCAGCGGCAGGGCGAGCGGCACCCGCAGCAGGAGAAGGGCGATGCCGACCATGATCGCGTTGCTGGCCGCGACGATGAAGATGCCCCGGGTGTAACCGGCGAAGGTCCGCCAGGCCGCGCGGCCACCCCGGTCGAGGTGGTCGCCGGCGGCGGCCGGCAGCTGGTCGGCGGTCCACCGCCACATCCGCTCGCCCGAGTGCAGGAAGAACACCGACATGAAGAGGGCGAGCGCGGCGCCGGTCGCCACCTCGACCACCCGGCCGGCGCCGCTGACGGCGGTGCTGATCAGGGTCGAGCGGTGTTCGGACAGGAAGTCGGTGACCTTGCGCTGCAGGTCGTCGAAGGTGCCGTGGGCGATGTGCAGGGGTGGCCCCTCCAGCGCCTTCTCCAGCCGGTCGAGGCCGCCCTGGAACTCGTTGGTCAGGCTGGACAGCTCGTTCGCCACGGTCTCGCCGATCAGTGCGAGCAGCCCGGCCGGCACCAGGAGGGCGACGGCCAGCCCGATCAGCACCGCGAGCGGGCGGGGGACCGCCCGGGCGGCCAGGTCGACCAGTGGCCGGACCACCGAGGTGACCACCATCGCGAGGAAGGCCGCCAGCGTGATCAGGTGGAACTTCCCCAGGATGATCAGCACCAGATACGCGGCCCCCGCGACGACGAGCAGCCGCCAGGCGTAGTCGGAGAGGCGCCGCAGCCCCGCCGGGGCGCCGGCGCCGTTCGCCGCCGGGCGGCCCGGCCGCGCGCGCCCCGGCCGCCTCACCGGCACGCCGCACCGCCGTTCCCCGCCGCCCGACGCGCCCGTACCCGCCCCTGCGATTCCTGCCGCGCCGGTACCTGCCGCGCCGACACCCGTACCTGCTGTCGGGTCGGGGCCCGGCCGCCGGGCCGGGGAGTGCGGGGGTGCGAAAGCGACATGAACCCTGGATAGCGGCTGGAGCGCCGCGCGGGCTGTTCCCGCGCCGACGGAGGCCCGCCCCCGGGCCGCTCCTTCACCCGGGGGGCCGCCGCCGGGCCGGGCTCACCTCGTGGTGCGCACCCCGTCCAGGGCGATGCCGAGCACCCGGTCGCGCTGCTCCACGTCGGGGAAGGCGACCGAGGTGATGCCGGAGACCAGCCGCAGCAGGTCGTCGATGCTCATGTCGCCGCGCACCTCGCCGGCCTCCTGGGCGCGCAGCAGCAGGGGCGTGCCCGCGTCGTACATGGACTGGCGGCAGGCGAGGAAGACGTCCGTCAACTCGCCGTCCAGCGCCTCGCGGATCGCGCGCTTGGTCATGGCGTAGTCGACGAACCGGCGCAGCCAGGCGGCCAGCGCCTCCCACGGCGGCTCGCCGGAGACCTCGGCGGCGACCCGGCCGAGGTCGTCGACCTCGTTGGCGTACACCGCCTCGAAGAGGTGCCGGCGGGTCGGGAAGTTGCGGTAGAGGGTGCCGATGCCCACGCCGGCGCGGCGGGCGATGTCCTCCAGGGAGGCGTCGGCGCCGTGCTCGGCGAACGCCTCGCGGGCGGCGACGAGCAGCGCGTCGAAGTTCCGCGCGGCGTCGGCGCGGCGCGGGCGCTGGGCGGCGAGGAACTCGCTCACCACGATCTGGTCCGGCACGGTGACCTCGTTTCGGTGCCCGGGATTGAACCGGAGGCTCACCTCCGCTAATCTGGAGGCATGCCTCGACTTTAACACCGGGGCCCTCGCTTCGGCCTGCCGCGTACGGACGGGCCGTCCCTTCGTCGTGCCGGTCGCCCGCCCGGTCACCCGCTCGGTGACCGCCCGCGACCGGCTGACCACCAGACCGCCCCGATCGCTCCCGCCTGCCCGCGGCGCGCAGCCCTTCCCGCGCGCCGCGTCCCGAGTCCCGAGCTCCGAGTCCCGAGAGGGTTCGATGAACCGCCAGTCACCCCGCCTCACCTTCGGCGTGCTCGCCACCGGCGCGGGCGTGTTCGCCCTGCTCCAGTCGCTGATCACGCCCGCCCTGCCGATCGTCCAGGAAGCGATGCACACCTCGCAGTCCACGGTCACCTGGGTCATGACCGCCTACCTGCTCTCCGCCTCCGTCTTCACCCCGATCCTCGGCCGGGTCGGCGACCAGGTGGGCAAGAAGCGCACCCTGGTCGCCGCACTGGTCGCCCTGCTCGTCGGCTGCCTGGTGGCCGCCCTCGCCCCGAACATCACCGTGCTGATCATTGCCCGGGTCCTCCAGGGCATCGCCGGCGCGCTCTTCCCGCTCTCCTTCGGCATCATCCGCGACGAGTTCCCCGCGGGCCGGGTGCCCGCCGGGATCAGCAACCTGTCCGCCGTGATCGCGGTCGGCAGCGGCCTCGGCATGGTCCTCGCCGGACCGATCGTCGGCGCCCTGGACTACCGCTGGCTCTTCTGGTTCCCCGTCATCGTCGTCGCCGCCACCGCCCTGATCGCCCACCGCTACGTCCCCGAGTCGCCGAACCGCACCGAAGGCAGCGTCAACTGGCTGTCCTCCGTGCTGCTCTCCGGCTGGCTCGTCGCGCTGCTCCTGCCGGTCAGCCAGGCCGCGAAGTGGGGCTGGGGCTCCACCCCCGTCATCGCGCTGCTCGCCGCCGCCGCCGTCCTCTTCGCCCTCTGGGCGTTGAGCGAGGCCCGCTCCCGCAACCCGCTGATCGACCTGCGCGTGATGCGCCTGCCCGCCGTGTGGACCACCAACACCGCGGCGCTGCTCTTCGGCGGCGGCATGTACGCGGTGTGGGCCTTCCTGCCGGGCTTCGTCCAGACCCCGGCGTCGGCGGGCTACGGCTTCGGCTCCAGCGTCACCGGGGCCGGGCTGCTGATGCTGCCGATGCTGGTCGCGATGTTCGTCTCCGGCATCCTCAGCGGACGGCTGGCCGGCCGCTTCCCCGCCAAGGCGCAGCTCGTCACCGGCGCCCTGCTCGGTGCCGCGGCCTGCGCCCTGCTCGCCGCCCGGCACCACGCACCCTCGGACGTCGCCCTGGCGGCCGGCGTGTTCGGGCTCGGCATCGGCCTCGCCTTCGCCTCGATGAGCAACCTCGTCGTGCAGAGCGTCCCCGCCGCCCAGACCGGCGCGGCCACCGGCATGAACGCCAACATCCGCACCATCGGCGGCTCGATGGGCGCGGCCCTGATGACCGGTCTGGTCACCGGCCACCTGCAGGCCTCCGGCCGCCCGTACGAGTCCGGCTACACCCACGGGTTCACCCTGCTCGCGGTGTTCTGCCTGGCGGCCGCACTCGCGGCGCTGCTCGTCCCGACCCGCCGGGCGGTGCCCGCAGTCGCGCCGGTCGCGGCGTCCGCCCCGCAGCGGGAATCCGTCGGCAGCTGACCGCCGCGGGCGGTGGAATCCGCTCGTCGCGACGGCGGGAGAAATCCTCCCCGCTTTCAACGTATATCCGAGTGGGGGCCTTGCGGCAAGGCCCCGGTGACGGTCCACAATTCCGGACCGTCAAGGGTTCCGGTGCACGGCGAGTACGAGACGAATGCGCTCGAATTCGCCGTGCCCGGCCCGTTGTTCCGGACTGCGGAGGAGTTCCGTCCATGCGTGTGCTGTTGACGGCGATCGGGTCGCGCGGCGACGTCCAACCGGTGCTGGCCCTGGCGGCCCGGCTGCGCGAGGCGGGGGAGGACGCCCGGGTGTGCGCGCCGCCCGACTTCCGCGGGCTGGCGGAGGGGCTCGGGATCCCGTTCACCCCGGTCGGCCCCGTACTGCGCCCCACCGGCAGGCGCGACCCGGCGGCGGCCCCGCCCACGCCCGAGCAGCGGCGCCGCATGGTCGAGGAGTCCGTCGCCGCGCAGTTCGACGCGGTACGGGCCGCGGCCCGCGGCTGCCACGCCGTCCTGGCCGGCGGATACCTGGTCGCCGCCGCGCCGACGGTGGCCGAGGAGAGCGGAATTCCCTACGCCATGGCCGCCTACTGCCCGAATTTCCTGCCCTCCCCGCACCACGCACCGCCGGTCTATCCGATGCGCGGCGAGAAAGCGCCGGACGGAACCGTCGGCAACCGCGTTCTCTGGGCGCGCGACGCCGACCGCTGGAACGAGACCTGGCGCGACGCGATCAACCGGCACCGGACGGCGGCCGGCCTCGCCCCGGTCGACGACGTCCGCAGCCACCTCTTCACCGGCACCCCCTGGCTGGCCGCCGACCCGGTGCTCGCACCCTGGCCCGGACCGGCCGACCACGAGGTCGTCCAGACCGGTGCCTGGCTGCTGCCCGACGAACGCCCGCTGCCGCCCGAACTGGCGGACTTCCTCGACGCCGGCGACCCGCCCGTCCACTTCGGCTTCGGCAGCATCCGCGCCCCGCACGGCCTCGCCGCCGCCATGGTCGGAGCGGCCCGCGCGCACGGCCGCCGGGTGATCCTCTCCCGCGGCTGGGCCGAACTCGCCCTGCCGGACGACGGACCGGACTGCCTCACCATCGGCGAGGTCAACCAGCAGCGGCTCTTCCCGCGGGTCGCCGCCGTCGTGCACCACGGCGGCGCGGGCACCACCACCGCCGCGGCCCGGGCCGGCGCCCCCCAGGTCGTCGTCCCCCAACACGTCGACCAGCCCTACTGGGCCGGACGCATCCACGACCTCGGCACCGGCGTCGCCCACACCCCCGGCACACCGACCACCGCCTCCCTCACCGAGGCACTCGCCCGCGCCCTCGCCCCGCAGACCGCGGCCCGGGCCCAGGCCGTCGCCCGCACCGTGCGCACCGACGGCACCGAGACGGCCGCACGGCTGCTGACCGCCTCCCGGCCGTGAGCCGGCACACCGTCACATCCGCTCGCGACGCGGTCACCGTGCAACGGCGACCGGCCTCGGCCGAGCCTCGCGCGCGACGGCCCGGGCGGCGTCCAGCCGGGCTCGCTGGTCGCACGTCAGATCCAGGTCGACGGCGTCCAGGGCCTCGTCGAGCTGGCCCAGCCGGCTGACGCCGACCAGGGGGAGGACGGCGGGCGAACCACCGAGCAGCCAGGCGTAGACGACCTGGTTGGCGGTGGCGCCCGTCTCCCTCGCCACGGCGTGGAGTTCGGCCAGCGCGCGGGCCGACCCCGGGTGGTCGTACTCGGCGGGCAGCGGCTTGCCGGGATCGGTGTAGGCGCCGTTCAGCAGCGCGCTGTACGCCAGCACCGTCACCTCCGGGTGGTCCGCCGCGTACGCCAGCATCGGTTCGTCCAACGACACCTGGTAGTCGAAGTCGGCGTCCGGCGCGGGCGGCAGGAAGGTGTGCCGCTGCTGCAGCGCCACGTACGAGGGGAGACCGGCCCGCCGGGCGAGTTCGCGGGAGCGGGCGAAGCGCCCGACACCCTGGTTGCTCATGCCGATCTGCTCGGCCAGTCCGTCGGCGACGGCCCCGGCGAAGGCGTCGACGGTCTCCCGCAGCGGCGTCGCCGGGTCGTCGACATGGCCGTACAGCAGGTCGAGCCGGTCGGTGCCGAGCCGGTCCAGACTGCGCCGCACGGCCGCCCCGACCACCGCCCCGGACAGACCCTCCCGGTTCGCCGGCCAGTCGCCCGGACCGCCGGGCAGCGCGCCGACCTTGCTCGCCAGCACCACCTGCTCCCGGTTGCCGCGGGCGGCCAGCCAGCGCCCCAGCAGCCGCTCGCTGTCACCGCCGTCGCTGCCGGGGTGCCAGAAGGCGTAGCAGTTCGCCGTGTCGACGAAGGTGCCGCCCCGCTCGACGAAACGGTCGAGCAGGGCGAAGGCCGTCGCCTCGTCGACGACCGTGCCGAACGGAAGGGTGCCCAGGCACAGCGCGGAGACCTGCCGGGTGCCGATGGTGCGGTAGCGCACGGATGTCCTCTGCTTTCGGTCGCAGTGATCACGGGTGGTGTGCTCCGATGCTCACAACTGGAGCGCGCTCCAGGTCAAGCGGCGGCACAATGGCCCGATGACCGCAGCCGCGACACCCCGCCTGACACCCGCCGAGGCCGTCGAACGGTCCGGGTTCAGCCTCGACACCCTGCGCTACTACGAGCGGATCGGCCTGCTCTCCGGGGTCGGGCGGTCGGCCAGCGGGCACCGCCGGTTCAGCGAGGACGACCTGCAGTGGCTCGGGGTCCTGCGGTGCCTGCGCGACACCGGCATGCCGATCGCGGACATGCGGCGCTACGCCGAACTGGCCCGCGCCGACGGTCCGTCCGCCGTCCGCGAGCGCCTCGACCTGCTGGAGCGCCACCAGGCCGCCGTGCAGCAGCGGATCGCCCACCTCCAGTCCCAGCAGGGCCATCTCGCCGAGAAGATCGACCACTACCGCACACTGCTGGCGCCGTAGGTGGTGACGGCCGGCGCGCCCGGCGCCGCCGCGGGCGTATGACGTCTGTCATGTCCGGCTGGTGACGCGACGTCCCTACCGGGTACCGGCGTCGCTCGGCCACACTGGTGATCATCACCGGGGCGGGCGCCCCGGGCGGGTACGAGGACAGCGGGGGACACCATGAGCAGCACCGGGACCGGCACGGCCGACACCGACACCACGGGCGCGGCGGCCACCGTACCGCCCGGCCTCGGCGAGATGCGGCTGCCCACCTGGTTCTTCGGTTTCGAGGGTGTCCTCGCCGGTGCCTTCGACCTGCTGCGGGCCTTCCCGTCCGCCTGGCCCGCCCTGGTGGTCCTCGTGGCGGCCAACATCACCGTCTCGCTGACGCTGCTGCGCAAGCGGCTGCGGCTCGCGAGGCTGCTGTGGCGCGGCAAGGGCACCCGCAAGGTCGCCCTCGCGCTGGTCGCCCTGCGGGTCGGCAGCCACGTCCTGCTCGGCGCCCTCGGCCTCGCCGTCGCCTCCACGCTCGGCCACGTCCTGTTCGCCGTGGTGATGGCCGCCCTCACCGTCGTCCTGCTCGCCTACGTCCAGCGGACGGCCCTCACCGCGCTGGTCGCCGCGGGCAAGGTCACCGCCTGATTCGCGGGGAGCGTGTCCGCCCCCGCGTCGGGGCAGGTGGAGCTGCGAGAGCGCCCACCCGGACGACCGAGGAGACGACATGACCGACAGCCAGGAACAGGCGGACGTCTGGCAGCTGATCGAGGGACAGGTCGCCTGGCTGGACCGGTCGAACGGGACGGGGCGACAGGAGACCGCCCTCCGGCTGAGGAAGATCGCCGAGGAGGCCGGCGAGGCGGTGGCCGCCTACGCGGGCACGCTCGGCCAGAATCCCCGCAAGGGGATCACCCACACCGACGCCGACGTCGCCGACGAACTGTGCGACGTCGTCATCACGGCCATGGTCGCGCTGCACCGCTTCACGCCCGACCCGCAGGCCCACTTCGCCGACAGGCTCCGCCGCGTCGCCGCCCGCTCCGCCGGGACCCGGACCGGGCCCTGACGCCCTGTCGCGCGGCCGAGCCCGCCCCCCGGGCGCCGGTCAGTCGGTCCAGCCTCGCAGCCGGGCGGCGACCTCGCGGACCGGCAGGCCGTCGCGGGCCTCCCGGGCCAGGGGCAGGACGGTGTCCAGACCCGGTTTGACCGGCAGGTTGCAGGCCGCGAGGTAGGCGGCGGTCACGGCGGCCGCGTACAGCAGGTTGCGGACCTCCAGGCTGGGGTTGCGCGCGAGTTCGCACAGCAGGGCCGCCGCCTTGTGGTGCGGCTCCGGGTACACCTCCCGGCCGAGGACCTCGGCGCGGTGCCGGGCCTCCGCCGCGATCGGCACGCCGTAGTCCACGACCTGCGGGTCGCCCGGGATCTGCTGGGCCAGGGCGAGGATCCAGGCGAGGTCGACCCTGAGGTTCACGCGGCGTCCCGGGACGCCTCGTGGGCGGCCGGGGCGGGCAGGCCGGGGTAGTGGTCCTCGCCGAACTCCTCCTCGAAGGCGGCGGCGTACGACGCGATGAAGGCCTGCGCGCCGGCCAGGAACGCGGCCCGGGACTCGTTCACGTCCTGCTCGATCAGGTCGGCGACGTAGCCCTGCAGGCTCAGGCCGCGCCGCTTGGCCCGCTCCTCGGCGGCCGCGCGGACCTCGTCGTCCAACCGGATGTTCGTCTGCTTCGCCATGCCGCCCAGGATAGCTAGCAGGCGGTATCGGCGGCTAGCAGGCGGGTGCCCGGCGGTTGGGGCGCGGGGTTCACCCGGACGCGCCGGGGCCGGCTGCCGGGCGGCGGGCGGGCCGGCCGGTTCCCTGGAGGGGGCGGCCGGTTCTCCGGACGAGGCGGGCCGGGCATGAGGAGGACGGGTGCTGCTGGAGAACAGGAACGCCGTGATCTACGGCGGCGGCGGGGCGATCGGGAGTGCCGTGGCGCTGGCCTTCGCGCGGGAGGGCGCCCGGGTGCACCTGGCCGGCCGGACGCAGGGGCCGCTCGACCGGGTGGCGGAGCGGATCCGCGCGGCGGGCGGGGCGGTGGAGACGGCGGTGGTGGACGCCCTCGACGAGGCCGCCGTCGACCGGCACGCCGATGCGGTGGCCGCGCGGTTCGGCGGGATCGACATCTCCTTCGACCTGATCTCGTACGGCGACGTGCACGGCACGCCGCTGGCCGAGATGTCGCTCGAGCTGTTCGAACGGCCGGTGGTGAACGCCGTCCGGTCGATGTTCCTGACCGCGCGGGCCGCCGCCCGGCACATGATCCCGCGGCGGTCCGGGGTGATCCTCAACTTCGGCGGGGACGGCGGCCGGGACCCGATCCGCGACTACTTCATCGGTGGCTTCCAGGTGGCACTGGAGGCAACCGGCACCCTGCGCCGGCAGCTCGCCGCCGAGCTCGGGCCGCACGGCATCCGCGTGGTGACCCTGCACACCGGGGGAATCCCCGAGACGATCCCGGCGTCCGAGCCGGGGCGCGAGGCGATCACCGGGATGATCGTGGGCAGGACGATGCTGGGTCGTGCCGCGAACCTGGCCGACGTCGGCAACGTCGCGGCCTTCCTCGCCTCGGACCGGGCCGGGAGCATCACCGCCGCGTCCGTCAACATCACCTGCGGCGCGGTCGCGGACTGACCACCGCCTGCGCCGTCCCCGTGCTGGACAGACCCGCGCCGGACGGGGCGGGCCGTCGATCCGCGCCGCGGCGGGGGAGCAGCCCCAGCAGGGCGAGCTGGACGAGCGCGCCGAGGGCGTTCGCCGCCCAGATGCCGTCGACGCCGGCCGGGCCGGACAGCCCGTGGGCGGCGGCGAGCTGGACGGCGAGCCCGGTCATCGTGGCCGCCACCAGGGCCCGCCCCCGCCCGGTCGCCTGCCGGACCCCGCCGAGCGCCACGACCAGCGCGTACGGCGGGAGGTAGAGCGCGGCCATCCGCAGGTACCCGACGGTCTGCGCGGCGACCGCCGGGTCGTCGGTGAACAGCGCGGCGAGCGGTACGGCGGCACCGGCGCAGACGACGGCGGCGACCGCCCCCGCGGCGCCGGCCAGCCGCGCGGTGTCCCGGGTCAGTGCGGCGAGCGCGCCGGGCCGGTCCGCGCCCGCGAGCCGGGCGGCCTCGATCGCGGCGGCCTGCCGGACGGCGTAGAGGGCCATGGTGGCGACCAGCAGCACCCGGTACCCGATGCCGTACCCGGCCACCGCCGGGATGCCGAAGGCCGCGACCAGGCCGAGCTGCGCGGTGCCGACCGCCATCCGCGCGGTGAAGTCGATCCCGAACGGGGCCCCGGCGGCCAGCACACGACCCGCCGTCGCCGCGCCGCGGCCGCCGGGCGAGCGCAGCGGGGCGCGCCGGCGCAGGGCCAGCGTCACCGCGAGTGCCACCGTGCGGGAGGCGACCAGGGCGACGGCGGCGCCGGTCACCCCGAGGGCGGGCAGCGGGCCGGGGCCGAGCACCAGCAGCGGATCGAGCACCAGCAGCAGCCCGTTGCCCAGCAGGGCGAGCCGCATCGGGGTGCGGGTGTCACCGGTGCCCTTGAACAGGTCGTCGGCGACCCGCTGGGCGAAGAAGACCGTGAGGCCGGGCATCGCCACCGCGAAGTACGCGGCCGCGAGGGCGGCGGCCGGCCCGTCAAGGAAGAGCCGGGCCAGCGGCTCGCGCAGCAGGAAGCCGGGCACGGCGAGCAGCAGCACCGCCGCCGCCCACAGCCGCCAGGCGGCGCGGGCGACCCGCCCGGCTGCGGCGGTGTCCCCGGCGCCGAGCGCGTGCGACAGCCGCAGCGCGGCGCCGGAGGAGACCACCAGGATCAGGCCCAGCAGCAGGTTCTCGACCGCGCCGCCCAGCGCCACCGCCGCGACCGCGTTCCCGCCCAGGCCGGCGACCCAGAACGTGCCGACGACGGACGCGGCGACCCCCGACAGCAGTTCGAGATAGACCGGCCCCGCCAGTGCCGACAGCCTCCGCATGCGTCCCCCCGTGGTGCCCGTCAGGGCGGTCCGGACCCCCGAACCGCAATACCTCTAATCGAGGTATCTCGATTAGAGGTAGCATGGCGGGCGGCGGGAACACAACACCGACGGGAACACCACACCGACAAGGACGGGCCGTGCTCACACTCGCGATCCTGGGCTTCCTGTACGACCGGCCGCTCCACGGCTACCAGCTCAAATCCCGCATCACCGGGCTCACCGGCCACATCCGCCCGGTCAGCGACGGCGCCCTCTACCCCGCCATCACCCGTCTGGAGAAGGCCGGCCTGCTCCACCGTCGCACCGAACCCGGCAGCGGCGCCGCCCCCCGCCAGGTCCTCGAACTCACCGGCGCCGGGCGAGCCGAGCTGCTCCGCCGCCTCGCCGAACCCGAACCCGTGGAGATCTCCGACCAGATCCGCTTCTTCACCGTCGCGGCCTTCCTCGACCTGCTCCCCGACCCCGCCCGGCAGGCCGCGGTGCTCCGCCGCCGCCTCGCCTTCCTCCAGGAACCCAGCAGCTTCTTCTACGACGGCGACGGCGCACCGGTGACCGCCGAGAACGAGCCCAACCCCTTCCGGCGCGGCATGCTGCTGGTCGCCCGAGCCTCCGGCGAGGCCGAGCGCGCCTGGCTCACCGACACCATCACCGCCCTCGAAGCCGCCCGGCCCTGAGCCGTCGTCAGGCCCCGCCAGGTTTTACCGAACGGTCGACCAATCGCGGGCCCGGCCCGGATAGCCTCCAGGCATCCCTTCGACCCGCACCGCGGACGCCCGCCCGGAAGGACGGCGCGCACCGCAGAGGAGGCACGCCGTGACACCCGTCGACCTGGCCGCGGCGGCGGCCGCACTGCCCGCCGCCTGGAACTCCCACCCGCTCGGCCGGGTGGGCGGCGCCGCCGTCAAAGTCCTGCGCATGGACGGACGGCCGCTCGACACCGAGTCCCACCCCACCGCCGAAGCCCTGCTGGTGCTCGACGGCCGGCTCGAACTCGTCGTCGACGGCACCGAGACCACCGTCGGGCCGGGCGAGATGGCCTTGGTCCCGGCCGGCGCGCGGCATTCCGTCCGGGCCGGAAGCCGGGGCACCCTGGTGATCGTCGAGGTACCCGAGGAGCAGCCGGGACACCCGACCACCGAGAACGGAGAGGCACCATGACGACGGCACAGCAGTGGATCGACGCACTGGGACTGGAACCGCACGTGGAGGGCGGCTACTTCCGGCGCACCTACCAGGCCGACCACCGGCCGCCCGTGCCGACACCCGCCGGCGACCGGTACGCCGTGACCTCCATCCACTACCTGCTGACCGGTCGGTCGCCGATCGGGCACTGGCACCTCAACCGGTCCGACATCCTGCACTTCCACCACCACGGCGACCCGATCACCTACCACCTGCTCCACCCGGACGGCCGCCACGAGAGCGCCGTCCTCGGCCAGGACCCGGGCCGCGGCCAGCTCCTCACCCTCGCCGTCCCGGGCGGCGTCTGGAAGGCCTCCCACCTGACGGCCGGCGACCACGGCCTGATCAGCGAGGCGGTGGTCCCCGGCTTCGACTACGCCGACATGACCCTCGGCCGGACCGAGGACCTGCTGCGCCGCTTCCCCGGGCACGAGGAGCTGGTCCGACGCTACTGCCGCCCTGCCGACCCGGTCGGGCGGCAGTAACGGACGTCAGCGGGTGCGGGGCCGCAGCGCCAGGGCGATCGGCGTGCCGAGCGCGCAGGCGAGCGCGCAGACCGTCCACACCGCGGTGTAGGCGGACTCCTGCGCCACGCCCGGGCGCAGCAGCAGGTGGTCCAGGACGGCGGCCGCGCCGGCGCCGGCAGCCGCACCCGCCAGCGACTTGAGGGTGTTGTAGACGCCGGTGCCGATCCCGGTCTGGTCCCGGGGCAGGCGCCGCATCAGCAGCCCCGGCAGCAGGCTGAGTCCGAGCCCGGCCCCGAAGCCGCAGACCGCGCCCGGCACCGCGAACTGCCAGAACGCGTGGTGGCCGGCGGCGATCGCCGCGTAGCCCGCGGCGCAGAGCGCGAAACCGACGGCGAGGACACCCGCCGCGCCGAACCGCCGCGCCAGCCGGTCGGCGAGGACGGCACCGGCCATCGCGGCGACCGTCTGCGGCAGGTACAGCAGCCCGAGCTGCAGCGGCACCGCCGCGAGGCCGTACCCGGTCTCGGCCGGGTCCGCGGCCTCGAACGCCAGGGTCGGGCCCTGGGCGCCGTACAGCGCGCAGCCGAGCAGGAAGCTCAGCGCGAAGACCGGCGCGGTCGCCCGCCGGGCCAGCACCCGGACGTCCACCATCGGCCCGTCGGCGCGCAGCTCGTGGCGGACGAACAGGACGAGCAGCACCGGGCCGAGCACCAGCAGCAGCACGGCGACCGCCCCGGGCAGGACGGCGCTGCCGCCGAGTCCGGCCAGCAGCAGGCTCAGGCCCAGCGAGAGCAGCACCGCGCCCGGCCAGTCGATCCGGCCCTGCGCGCGGGTCCGCGAGTCCGGCACGAGCCACCACACCACCGGCAGCGCCAGCAGCGGCAGCACCGCGAGCGCCCACAGCAGCGGACGGGTGGCGCCGTCACCGGCCCCGAGCCCGCCGACCGCCAGAGCGCCCAGCGTCGAGCCGACCGTCAGCGAACCCACCAGCGGGCCCACAGCCCGTCCGCCGCGCTCCTCGCCGAGGCCGTCGCGCAGGATCGCGAACTCCAGCGGCAGCCAGCACGCCAGGAACCCGGCCAGGGCACGGCCGAGCAGCAGCACCGGCAGGTCGGGGGCGACCGCCGTGCACAGCGCGCCGAGCATCGTCAGCACGACGGTGGCACGCAGCATCAGCCGGTGCCCGTACAGGTCGCCGAGGCGCGAGGTGAGCGGGACGGCGACACCGGAGACCAGGAACTCGACACCGAGGGCGAGACTGAGATCGGCCGCGTCGAGGTGCAGCCGTTCGCCGAGGCGGGGCAGCAGGATCGGGAAGCCGCCCTGCAGCACGCCGCTGGCGAACTCCACCAGCACGAGCAGCGGGACGGTCGCGCGGACCGCGGTCCGGACGGGGGCGACCGCGGCGGGGAGGGTATCGGTCATGGGCACATCCGTGGGGGCCGGAGGGGGCGGTGGGGGTGGCCGTAAGGATGGCTAACCTGGGGGCCGACGAGCCCCAGCCGCACGATTTCGCATCTGCGGCCCCCTCCGCGCAAGGATCGGCCATGATCGACGAGCTGGACCTCGCCCTGGTGGACGCCCTCCGGGTCGACCCGCGGGCACCGTGGTCCCGGCTGGCCGGCCCGCTCGGCGTCGACCCGGCCACCCTCTCCCGCCGCTGGGCCCGCCTGGAGGCCGACGGCGACGCCTGGGTCACCTGCTACCCCTCGGCCGACCGGATCGGCCGCGGACTGACCGCCCTGGTCGAGGTCGAATGCCGCTCCGGCCGGGTGTCCGAGGTCGCCCACGCCCTGGCCGGACACCCGCAGATCGCCTCCGTCGAGATCGTCACCGGCAGCGCCGACCTGCTGCTCACCGTCGCCGCCGCCGACCCGGCCGCCCTCGCCGGACACCTGCTGGAGCAGATCTGCGCCGTCCCCGGCATCCGGCGCACCCGGACGGCCCTGGTCGAACGGACCCTCCGCGAGGGCAGCCGGTGGAGCGGCGGCGCCCTCGACGCCGAACAGCGCCGGGCGATCGCCGAACCCCCGGGCACCGTCCGCAACCCGCGCGCCACCCGGCAGATCGAGGAGGACCTCGCGCTCATGCAGGCGCTCGGCGGGGACGGCCGGATGCCGTACGCCGAACTCGCCGGGCGGACCGGCCTGCCCACCTCCACCGTCCGCCGCCGACTCGCCGAACTGCGGGACTCCGGACGGATGGTGCTGCGCTGCGACGCCTCGCCGCGGGTCACCGGCAGCCCGCTCGCCGTCCTGCTCTGGCTGGAGGCCCCGGCCGGCCGCCTGGAGGAGGCCGCACGGTGGCTGGCCGGCCTGCCGCAGGCCCGGATGTGCGCGGTGACCGTGGGCCAGGCCAACCTGGCGCTCTACCTGATCGTCCACCGCCTCCCCGAACTGCGCAGGCTGGAGGAGGAACTGACCCGGCGCATCCCCGACCTGCGGGTACGGGACCGGCTGGTGACGCTCCGCACGGTGAAACTCGTCGGCCGCCTGCTCACCGCGGACGGCCGCGCCCACGGCTACGTCCCGATCGACCCCTGGCCGAACGGAGGCGAGCGGGACGGGCGGTGAGGCCGGCGGACCGCCCCCGACGGACACGCCGAACCGCCCAGGGCGATCACGGCGGGGCGTGGGCCGTGGACCCCGGGCGGTTCGGTCGTCGAGCGGTGTGTCCGTGCGTCAGCCGCGGGCGAGCCGGCCGAGCGCCAGGGCGGCCAGCAGGGACGCCGCGTCCGGGAGCACCGCGTCGTCGAACTCCGCCTGCGCCGAGTGGTTGTACGCCGCCGTGAACGGATCACGGTCGGCCGGGCAGGCGCCGACCATCAGGTAGGCCGAGGGCACCAGTTCGGCCAGCACTCCGAAGTCCTCCGAGCCCGCCAACGGCCGGGGCATCTCCACGTAGCGGTCGCCGCCCAGCAGCTCCCGAGCGGTGTCCGCGGCGAACGCCGCCTCGCCCGGGTCGTTGACGGTCACCGGGTAGCCCGGCTCCCACACGGCCGCCACCTCCATGCCGTGCGCCTCGCCGACACCGCGCACCACCCGCACCGCCTCCTCGGCGACCCGCGCCCGTGCCTCCGGGGAGAAGGAGCGGACGGTCGCCGCGAACACCGCCTCGTCCGGGATGACGTTCTCCACCGTGCCCGCGTGGAACGTGCCGACGGTCACCACCACCGGGTCGAAGACGTCGAACCGGCGGGTCACCATCGTCTGCAGCGCCAGCACCGCCTCGCAGGCCGCCGGGACGGGGTCGAGCGCCAGATGCGGGCTCGACCCGTGGCCGCCGCGGCCCCGCACCGTCACCCGGAGCGTGTCCGAGGCCGCCATGATCGGGCCCGGCCGGCTCGCCACCCAGCCGCCCGGCAGCAGTGCCGCGCCCACGTGCAGCGCGTACGCCGCCACCACCCGCTCGCCGGCCGCGTCCAGCACCCCCTCACCGACCATCAGCTCCGCGCCGCCGCCGCCCTCCTCGCCGGGCTGGAACATGAACACCACGCTGCCCGCCAGCTCCTCCCGCCGCTTCGCCAGCAGCTTCGCCGCGCCGACCAGCGCGGCGGTGTGCAGGTCGTGGCCGCAGGCGTGCATCGCCCCCGGTACCTGCGAGGCGTACGACAACGCCGCCGTCTCCTGCACCGGCAGCGCGTCCAGGTCGGCCCGCAGCAGCACGGCCGGGCCCGGGCGGCCGCCGCGCAGCACCGCGGTCACCGAGCTCAGCTTCTCGCCGAGCGTGATCTCCAGCGGCAGCCCGTCCAGCGCCGCGAGCACCCGGGCCCGGGTCAGCGGCAGGTCCAGCCCGATCTCCGGCTCCCGGTGCAGGGCCCGGCGCAGCTCCACCAGGCCCGGTCGCAGCTCTTCGGCCGACTCGCGCAGCGCGGACAGATGAACGGGAGCCGACATGGCCACTCCTCCTGGGTAGACGGTCCCCGAATCGTCCCCCCGCCCACCGCGGCCTCCCGTGAACCGCACGGATCGGCCGCCCACCCCCACCCATGCGCACGAATGCGCCGACGGCCGGCGCCCGCGCCCTGACCCCGCACCCGGACGCCGCTGCCGCCGCCGGAACGATCCTTGTCACCCAGGCCGATCACCACCGCGTCGAACAGGCCCAGGTGCCGTCCGAGCCGTGGCGGCCCGGCCTGCGCTGTCGGTGTGGACATCGTGGACTCCCCCCGGGACGGATCCGAACCTGCCGCACCCTGGACGATCGCGGTGTCCGGCAGCTGAACGGGGGAGCGAGGCAGGCCGCTCAGACGCCTGCGGCGACGAGCACCGCGTCCGTGCCGAAGCCGAGCAGCAGACCGACCAGGATCATCCACGTGGTCAGCTCCTTCATCGCCGCCCGCCGCGCGACGGCCAGCAGCTCGATGACCACATAGAGGATCGAGCCGGCCGCCAGGCCCAGAAAGGCGACACTCACCGTCTCGTCCACCACCTGCTGCCCGATGAGCGTGCCGACGAAGGTCGGCCCGCCGCCGATCAGCCCGAGCACCGCCAGGCTGCCCCAGGAGGGCCGCTCGCCCTCGGCGGCCAGCGGGGCGACGATGCCGAACCCCTCGGTGGCGTTGTGCAGGCCGAAGCCGACGACCAGCAGCACGGCCAGCGAGATGTCGCCCGCCGCGGCCGCGCTGCCGATCGCCAGGCCCTCGGCGAGGTTGTGCAGACCGATGCCCACCGCGATCATCAGCGCGAGGTCCGCCGCACGGGAACGCGTCCGAACGGCCGGCTCGGTGGCCGCCGCGGCGCCCGGGCCGGCGGAGAGCGGCGGGGCGGGCGCGCTGCGCCGGGCCACCCACCGGTCGTAGCGGACGAGACCGATCAGACCGACCGTCAGGCCGGCCGCCAGCACCGCGCCGTCCTGCGCCGCGGTGCCCCAGTCGTGGTCGGCGAGCGCGGTGTCGACCGGCTCCCAGGCCGCTGCGAGGATGTCCCAGAGCAGGAACAGCAGGATGCCGATCGCCGTCGCGTTCAGTGCGGCCCGCAGCCGCGGCGCCGGACGGCGCAGCCGGCCGACCGGCAGGCCGAGGAAGATGGTGAGACCCGCGACGGCACCGAGCAGGGCGATCTGCGGACCGGACATGACACACCCTCCCGGGGAGCACCGCGACCCCCTGTGGTTAGGCTTACCTAAGGACCATCACTCCCAGCCTGGCCCGCCCGTCGCCCGCCCGCATCTCCGGCCCACCGTCCGGGCGGTCCCAGGGCAGGCCGATCGCAGAACCGAACAGGGGGCGGGGGAGGTCCGGAGGTGTCGGATCGACCCGTGCCCCCGGCCGTACCGTCGCCCGCGAAGGAGAAGCCTCGTCATCCCGACCGACCGCTCCCGGGCCGCCGCATGAGCGCGCCGGTGACCGTCACGGCGATGCTCCCCGAGCACGCCGCGCAGGTGCTCGCGATCTACCGGCTCGGGATCGACGGCGGCGACGCGACCTTCGAGACCACCGCCCCCGACTGGGCGGCGTTCGACGCCGCCCGGCTCCCGCAGCACCGCCTGGTCGCCGTCGACGGCGGCGGCCGGGTGCTGGGCTGGGCCACGGTCTCCCCGGTCTCCGCCCGGCCCGCCCACGCGGGCGTGGTCGAGCACTCCGTCCACGTCGACCCCGACGCGCACCATCGGGGCGTCGGCCTCGCCCTGCTCCGGGCCCTGCTCGCCTCCACCGACGCCGCCGGCATCTGGACGGTGCAGTCCGGCGTCTTCCCGGAGAACACCGCCGGCCTCGTCCTGCACGCCAGCGCCGGATTCCGGGTCGTCGGCACCCGCGAGCGCGTCGGTCGGCACCACGGCCGTTGGCGGGACGTCGTCCTGCTCGAACGCCGCAGCCCCGCCGTCGACTGGCCGCGGCCGCACGGCCCGACCCGGAGGCCCGGGCGCCCCACAGCCCCGGTACACTGGAGACTGCGAAGGGGAGTAGTCCCGCAACACCGGTAGGTCGACATACTGGACGCCCGCACACCAGCGGACGGCCCGGCCACCGGGCCGCACCGCCTCGGCGGCGCGGTGGACGAGACCTTCGGCCAAGGCATGACCGGCGCCCGCGACCGCGGGGGCCGACTCGTCGTGCCGGGCCGAGTCCTCCCCGCACCGCCCGCCACGGGTGATCGCCGAAGGAAGTCCGGCCCGGCCCCAGCAGAAAGCCCCCGGATGTCCCTCGACCCCCTGGCGATCCTCACCGCCTTCGGCCTGATCTTCCTCGCCGAACTCCCCGACAAGACGATGTTCGCGTCGCTGGCCATGGGCACGCGGATGCGCCCGCTCTACGTCTGGCTCGGCACCTCCAGCGCCTTCGTCGTCCACGTCGCGATCGCCGTCGGCGCGGGCAGCCTGATCGGCCTGCTGCCCAACCTCGTCGTCAAGCTCGTCTCCGCGGCCCTGTTCGCCTTCGGCGCCTTCATGCTGCTGCGCAGCGGCGGTGACGACGACGGCGCCGACGAGGCGGGGAACACCGTCACCGGTTTCTGGCCGGTGTGGACGGCGGCCTTCATGGCCGTGTTCATCGGCGAGTGGGGCGACCTCACCCAGATCACCACCGCCAACCTGGCCGCCACCAACGGCGTGCTGTCCACCGCCATCGGCTCGGCCGCCGCGCTGATGAGCGTCTCCGCCCTGGCCCTGATCGTCGGCCGGTTCATCGCCAAGCGGGTGCCGCTGCGCATGGTGCAGCGCGTCGGCGGTGCCTGCATGGCCGGCCTCGCGCTCTGGTCCGTCGTCGAGGCCTTCACCGGCTGAGGCCTTCACCGGCTGCCCGTCCCGCACCTGCTGCCGCCGCCGGTACCGTTCCGGCGGCGGCAGTCCCGCGTGCCGGGCCTGCTCGGCCGTCCGTCCGGCGCTCAGCGGGCCCGGGCGGTCGCGGCGGCGGCCGGCAGCAGCGCGAGCGCGACGATCCCGCCGCCGAGCGCCAGCACGGGGTAGCCGGCCAGGTCGACCACGGCACCGGAGGCCAGGCCCCCGGCGGCACCGGACACGGCTATCGCGACGTCCACCATGCCCTGCGTCCGGGCCCGGGTCGCCAGCGGCACCGCGTCCGTGATGATCGCCGTGCCGGAGACCAGCCCGAGGTTCCAGCCCAGGCCCAGCAGGGCGAGGGCCAGTGCCAGCAACGGGACGGACCCGCCCGGGGCGAAGGCCGCGAGCACACCCGCCGTCAGCAGCGTGGCACCGGAGGCGGCCGCCACGGCGGCCCGCCCGTACCGGTCGACCAGACGGCCCGTCAGCGGCGAGGGCAGGTACATCGCGCCGACATGGATCGCGATCACCAGGCCGGCGGCCGAGGTGCCGTGGCCCATGTCGTGCAGGTGCACCGGGGTCATCGTCATCACCGCCACCATCACCACCTGGGTGAGCACCATCACCAGGGCGCCGAGCACCACCGCGCCGCGCACCCCGGCCGCCCGCTCCACGGCGCCGGACGCACCACCCGCTCCGGCCGGCCGGGCCGCGCCCAGCGCGCGGGCCAGCAGCAGCGGATCCGGGCGCAGCCAGACCGCCAGCACGGCGGCCGCCGCCGTATACGCCACGCCGGCCAGCAGGAACGGACCCGCCAGGCGCGGAACACCGAGCCCCACGGCGAGGGAGCCCGTCGGCGCGGCCAGGTTCGGGCCGACGATGCCGCCCAGCGTGGTGGCGACCAGCACGGTGGAGACCGCGCGGGCCCGGTGCGTCGGCGCCGCGAGGTCCGCGCCGGCGTAGCGGGCCTGCAGGTTGGTGGCCGTCCCCGCGCCGTAGACCAGCAGCGCCGCGAACAGCAGCACCGGGCTGTGGGCGACCGCGGCGGCGATCACACCCGCACTGCCGACAGCCCCCGTGGCATAACCGACGGCCAGCCCCGGGCGGCGCCCCCGCGCCTCGGACAGACGGCTCACCGCGATCGCCGCCAGCGCGCTGCCCGCCGTGAACAGGGCAGTGGGCAGCCCGGCCAGACCGGCCGTCCCGAGCATGTCCTGCGCCAGCAGGGCACCCACGGTGATCCCGGCGGCCAGCCCGGCCCCGCTGAGCACCTGGGAGACGACCAGCACGGTCAGGACACGGCGCTGCGCCGCCTCGGCGGAGGCGGCATCGACGGCCAACGCGGTCGCGGACGTCGGGGCGGTACTCGTCACAGGGCGGGCCCTTTCGGCGGCAGGACGGCAGTGGCCGCTACGGGCCCGACTCTGCGTCGGACCCGAACGGCGGTCGGGGGCGGTCGGGACGGCGGACAAGGGCATCATGCCGTCGGCGGCCCCGCAGCGGGAGGGGCCCTCCGCATCCCCGCCCGCTGAGGGTCGACGGCCGGGGCTGCGGAGCCGGAACCTGCCGGACCGCCGAGCGCTCCCGTCGCCGTGCCGAGGGTTCACCGCCGTCGTGTCCGGCAGCGGCTCGCCGAATCGGCCGCGGAGGCCCGCGACGGCGGCGGACCCGCGTTCCTCGAAGCGTTCGACCGCCGCGCCGGTGTCACGAATCGCGGTGACACTCCGTCCTCAGGGGGCGGCGCCCGGATCCCGGCCGCCCCCGGATCCGAGGAGCACCTCGATGACCCCGATCGACCCGACCGTCGGAGCGCCCAGCGCACCGGCACGGCCTTTCGGCAACCAGGCCCGGCTGCACCTGGACGCGTGATTGAGGCGGTCCCCGCCCTCTACCCGGACATGCAAACCTGGGCGGTCGCCGGACCGGAACGGGACGGGCGGGCGCCCCGGCACTTGACGTCGTGGGTCCGGATCCTCACGCAGGGCCGCGGTGACCATCGAATTGGTGCAGAGAAGGCCTCGCGCTGACGCCCCGTCGGCGGCGGGCACCGGGTTGGGCGGGCGCGGTCCCGGCCGCCCCGAACCGCCGGGCCCGCTAGTCTGCGCGGATGGCCTACCAGTTGGTGATCTTCGACAACGACGGGGTGCTCGTCGACAGCGAGCCGACCGCGCACCGGATCCTCTCCGGCTACCTGACCGAGCTGGGCTACCCCACGACCGTGGAAGAGTCCTTCCACCACTTCCTGGGCAACGCCGGACGCAACGTCCACACGGTGGTCGCGGACCGCTTCGGGGGCACCCTGCCCGAGGAGTTCACGGCGCGCTGCCACGATCGCGTCTTCGCCGCGTTCCGCGAGGGACTGGACGCGACACCCGGCGCCGGGGACGTCCTCGTGGAACTCCGCCGCAGGGGCCTCCCGTACTGTCTGGCCTCGTCCTCCGACCACGCCTGGATCGACCTCACCCTCGACCGGGCCGGGCTGCGGCCGCACCTGCCGGAGGAGCTCGTCTTCAGCGCCCAGGACGTCGGCGGAGTGGGCAAGCCCGCGCCGGACCTCTTCCTGCACGCGGCCGCGTCGCTCGGCGTGGCCCCGGCCGACTGCCTGGTCGTCGAGGACAGCCCCAACGGCGTCCTGGCCGCGCGCGCGGCCGGCATGGACGTACTCGGCTACACCGCGCTGATGCCGGCGCAGCGGCTCGCCGAGGCCGGGGCGACCGGACTGATCGGGAAGCTCCCCGAACTGCTCGAACGGATCTGACACCGCGTCGACGGACCGACGGCCGGGGCGGGGCCGCAGAACGCGGCGCCGCCCCGGCCGTGGTGCTTCCGGGGGCTACGAGCGGGGCTGGGTGAACCGGAGCATGTTCCCGGCCGGGTCGCGGAAGGCGCAGTCGCGCACGCCGTACGGCTGGTCCATCGGCTCCTGGATCACCTCGCCGCCCGCGGCGCTGATCCGCTCGAACGTGGCGTCGCAGTCGTCCGTGGCGAAGATGACGCCGCGCAGCATGCCCTTGGCCATCAGCTCGGCCACCGCCTGCCGGTCGGTGTCCGAGGCGTTCGGGTCGGCGAGCGGCGGCTCCAGGACGATCTCCACACCGGGCTGCGTCGGTGAGCCGACCGTCACCCAGCGCATCCCCTCGAAGCCGACGTCGTTGCGCACCTCCAGACCGAGCGCGTCGCGGTAGAACGCGAGCGCCTTGTCGTGGTCGTCGACGGCGATGAAGCACTGCGAGAGCTTGATTTCCATGGATCTCACGCTACGGACCGGCAGGGCCTTTCGCTTCTCCGTTTCTGACCGGCCGCGTGTAGATCTTGGCGACACAGGCCGGGATGGGAGCACCGTGGTCGTGGTCGCGGGCCCGGTACGCGCTCGGACTCTCGCCGACCAGCTCGGTGAACCGCGAGCTGAACGAGCCCAGCGAGGTGCAACCGACCGCCATGCAGACGTCCGTCACCGACATGTCGCCGCGCCGCAGCAGCGCCTTCGCCCGCTCGATCCGGCGGGTCATGAGGTAGCTGTACGGCGTCTCGCCGTAGGCGGCGCGGAAGCTGCGCGAGAAGTGGCCCGGCGACATCAGGGCGAACCGGGCCAGCGCCGGGACGTCCAGCGGGCGGGCGTACTCGCGGTCCATCAGGTCGCGGGCGCGGCGCAACCGGACGAGGTCGGAGAGGGGGACGGGCACACCACGTACGGTACCGACTGCTTCGGACAAGGAGCGAGCCCCCGGTAGGTGCCCGGCCGGGGGAGAATCGTCGGGGGGACACCGGACAGGGGGACAGGATGGCCGACAGCGGCGAGGGATTCGTCAGGGACCGGCGCGGGTGCCGCCACTGGGGCAGGTACGGCGCCGCGGGTCTCCTCCTGTGCGACGGGCCGCGGCTGCTGCTGCAGCGCCGCTCCTGGCGGGTCCACCACGGCCGCACCTGGAGCGTCCCCGGCGGCGCGCTGCGCGCGGGCGAGAGCCCCTGGGACGGGGCCCGCCGCGAGTGCGCCGAGGAACTCGGCGACGTCCCGGCCCTGCGCCACCTGCACACCTTCGTCGACGACCACGGCGGCTGGGCGTACCACACGGTCGTCGCGGCCGTCGAGGAGCCGTTCCGCCCGCGCCGCGGCGACGGCGAGGGCAGCGCCCACCGGTGGTGCCTCCCCGCCGAGATCGACACGCTCCGCCTCCACCCCGGATTCGCCGCGAGCTGGCCGCGGCTGCGCGCCGAACTGGCCGCGGCCGGCCTTCCCGCGGCACCCGGCGGCTGAGACCCGCGCCGATCCGCCGGACGCCCCATTCACGCCAATGTCCGCGGGACGCCGGCGACCGGGGCGTGCCGCCGCAACCCCGGCGTCACATCCGCGGCATTCCGTCAATACCGGAATTCCGGCGCGATACTCCGCCGCTACATCGGAATCAACAGGGACAAGGGAACCCGGACGCCCGGCCGACCGCAGGGCGGCGTCGAGAAAATCGTGGCGAACACGCGCGCGGGGCACCTTTCCGGTGATTGGCCGAAAGGCTGCGCCGACCCTCCCCACCAGGGACTTCGGTTTGGCGTGACCGCGGCGGAACTGCCTAGCATCCGGGCTGTGCATCCGGGAAGACGGGCAGAAATTCCCGCCACCGGAGTGCCGGTATTTCGGTCCATGAAAGGAATCGTCCCTTGCGTAAGAAACTGACCGCAGTCCTCGGTGCCGTGGCGATGGCCGGTGCCGTCTCGGTGATGGCGGCACCGCAGGCCTCGGCCCTCGCCGCGTCGCCGACCGCCGTCTGCGGCTCCGGCTACAGCGTCGTCGACTCGGAGAAGCTCATCAACCGGGACGTGTGGACCTACCTGCTCTACAACAGCTCCAACGGCTACAACTGCGTCGTCACCGTCCGCGGTGAGAGCGGCCCCGCGGTGAAGATGTCGGCCCGGCTCCAGGTCCAGGGCAGCAGCGAGAAGGACGACACCGGCTCGTACACCAAGTACGCCGGTCCGGTCTACGCGTACGCGGCGGGCAAGTGCGTGCGGTGGGGCGGCTGGTTCAGCGAGTCCGACCAGAGCTCGTACTTCAGCGACTGGGGCCACTGCGGCTGACACCCGCCGCACCCGGCCGGCCGGGCCCGGGACAGTGTGTGCTCCCGGGTTCGGCCAGTTGACGGTCCGTCCGGTGACGAGCCGTGATCTCCGCGTGCCGCGGCCGTGATCGGCGGACGCGAGACTCGGAGGTATGCGGATCACGGGGGGACCGGCCGCGACCGGGGCTGTCGTACGGTGGGCGGGGCATCCCGCGACCGTCGCCGCGGTCCTGGTGCTGGCGTTCAACGACCAGGTGGCGAAGCGGCTGTGGCCGGGAGTCGTGACCGGCAAGGTGAGCGACCTCGCCTGGATGCTGGCCGCGCCCCCGGTGGTGGCACTGCTGCTGACACCCGTGCTGCGGCTGCGCGGCGACCGCCCGGCCCAGGTGGCACTGGCCGTCGCGGCGCTGGCCTTCGTGGTCGCCAAGTCCGGCCCAGCGGGCGGCGCGTTCGCCTCCGCGGTGTGGTCGTCGAGCGGTGTGCCCAGCCGGATCGTCGGCGACCCGACCGACCTCGCGGCGCTGCCGGTGCTCGCCCTGAGCGGGTGGCTGTGGGGTCGGGCCCGCAGCGGCCCGGACGGCGGACGCCGGACCGCCGCCCTGCTGGCCGTGCCGCTGGCCGTCGCCGCCATGGTCGCCACCTCGGCGGTGCCGCCCCGCCACGAACTGTCCGGCGCCGACGGCCGACCCGTCCTGGACACCCCCGACGACCGCTGGACCAGCCCGGACGGCGGGGCGACCTGGACACTCGTCGAGCACTTCGCGGACCGCAACGCCCGACGGCCGCCGGTGCCGCAGCTGACCGACAGCACCTGCACGCCCGCCGACCCCATGCTCTGCTACCGCCTGCCCGACGCCGTCTCGCCGATCGAGGCCAGCCGGGACGGCGGCCTCAGCTGGCAGCCCGTCTTCGACCCCCGCCCGCTCTGGAGCACCGCGCCGACCGACCGGCCGAGCGCCGTGCAGACCCCGCAAACGCCGCAGACCCCGCAGACCTCGGCGCAGAGCCCGGCCCCGGCCGGGAGCCCGAGCGGGTCGGCGACGGGCGCGGGGCACTGGGAACACGGCCAGGTCATGCTGCTCGGGACCGACCGCGGCCCCGCCGTGCTCGTCCACTACCCGCGCCGCGGCCTCGCCCTTCGCGACGCCGACGGCACCTGGTCGGTGCGCGCCTATCCGGTGTACCGGCCGACGCTGCGGCCGGCCGGGCCGCGGTCGGAGTCGTGGGCCAGGGGGCTGCCCGTCGCGGTCGTCGCCGGTTGGACGGCCGCCCTCGCGGCGATCGGTGCCCGCCGCCTGCGCACCGAACCGGCCGACCGCCGGCCGCGACTCCTCGCGGGCATGCTGGGCTGCCAACTCCTCTGCCTGGGATGGATCCTGATCGCCGGACCGCTGAGCGGTGCGCGGGTGATGTGGGTGCTGCCGGGCTGGCTGGTGGCCGGCGTGGTCTCGTCCTGGCTGCTGCTGCCGATGACCGTGCTGCTCTGCCGCACCCCCGAGGGCCGTGCGCGCCTCCCGCGCTTCGACGCCCCGCTCGTCGGCACCGTCGTCGGCGCGCTGGCCCTCGTCCCGTACCTGCTGTGGGCACACGGCTCGATCACCGCCTGGTCGCGCGCCTCCCACCTGGTCCTGTGCTGTGCCGTCGCCGGTGCCGCGGTCGGTGCGCTGTGCGGGTCGCTGCCGCGGCGCGGCCGGGCCGGCGTCCCGGTCGAGCGCCGGCCGTTGGGCCGGGCGACGCGCCGCTGACGGACACGGCTCACGCGCCGTGGCGGGGCCCCTACTCCGTCGCCTGCAGCACCAGGTTGCTCCAGCGGACGTCGGCCCGGCCGTGCAGGTCCGGCCGCTCCCCGGAGTGGACCGGGCGCAGGCCGTTGGCCCGTCCCAGCGCGACCGTCTCGTCGGCGGACACCTCGAACATGTGCCGGCCGTCGGGGACCGGGCCGTGGCGCAGGTTGACGAAGAAGCGGCCGCCGGGCAGCAGCAGGGCCGCGATCACGGCCATCGCGCGGCGGCGCTCGTCCGCGTCCAGGTGCATCCAGACGGCCGTGGCGAACACCGCGTCGAACCGCTGCCCGGGCCGGTCGAGCACGAGGTCCGGCAGGGCGGCGTCGACCCAGTCGATGCCGCTGCCCGCATGGAGGCGCCGCCCGTGCGCCCGCAGCTCCGCGGTCGGCTCGACCGCCACCACGCGGTGCCCGCGCGCCGCCAGCGCGGCGGCGTCCCGTCCCGTCCCGGCTCCCACGTCGAGGACGTGCCCCGGTCCGGCGGGCACCAGGTGCAGCACGTCCCCGTGCACCTGTTCGAACGTGATCTCCTCGTACTGCACCGCCAGCGCATCCGCCGCCTCGCGGTACCCAGCCGTCCCCCGCACCACCTGCACACCGACCTCCTCCTCGCGGCGGATCAGGGCCGCGTCAAGACGGGACTTTCTTCACCGTCCCAGAGATTTTATGTTCTGAAACTCTTGGTATGGAGACACATCGAGGGCTGGAGAGCGGGAGTCCGCGTCGGCGGCAGGCCCCGCTGGCTGCCCTGTCGGCCGCGCGCCGGGCCGGCCGCGCGCACGGACGGCAGCGTTGGGCGTCCGCCCGGCCCCCCTCCACGGCCCCCGTGCCGGGGCGGGGCCCGCCCACCGGGCATAGCCTGGCCGGAGGGCGCGGGCCCACGCGCCCCGACGCCGAAGGGCCCGGCGCCGAAAGGCCCGACGCCGAAAGGTGACCGCCGTGAAAGCCTCCGACCACGCCAAGGCCGTCAAGGCCGCCAGGGACGCGCAGGACACGCAGGCCGGCAACGGCAACGGCGAGGGACCGGCCACCGACGGCCACCCGGAATTCCGGCGCTACCACCACCCCGCGGCCGGCTGGGGCGCCGCGAAGAGCGTCAGCCAGGTCCTGTTCCGCGAACGGGCGCTCGTCGACGGCCCGCGCGCGATCATGCGGATGAACCACGAGAACACGGGCTTCGACTGCCCCGGCTGCGCCTGGCCGGACGACACCAAGGGCCTGCACCTGGACATCTGCGAGAACGGCATCAAGCACGTCACCTGGGAGATGACCCGCAAGCGCGTCGACCGCGACTTCTTCGCCGCACACACCGTGACCGAACTCGAGGAGTGGTCCGACTTCGCACTCGAGAACGAGGGCCGGCTGACCGAGCCGATGGTGTACGACGCCGCCACCGACCACTACGTCCCGATCGGCTGGCAGGAGGCCTTCGACCTCGTCGGCCGCACCCTGCGCGACCTCGAGGACCCCAACGGTGCTGCTTACTACACCTCCGGCCGACTCGGCAACGAGGCCACCTTCCTCTACCAGCTGATGGCCCGTGAACTCGGCACCAACAACCTCCCCGACTGCTCCAACATGTGCCACGAGGCCAGCGGACGCGCCATGGAGGCCTCCCTCGGCACCGGCAAGGGCACCGTCGACCTCAAGGACTGGGAGACCACGGACGCCCTGTTCATCATGGGCGTCAACGCCGCCTCCAACGCGCCCCGCATGCTCACCGCGCTCGCCGAGGCCCACCGGCGCGGCGCGAGCATCGTGCACATCAACCCGCTGGTCGAGGCCGCCGCCACCCGCACCATCGTCCCCCACGACTTCGTGGACATGGCGCTGTTCCACCCCACCAGAACCACCACCCTCAACCTCCAGCCGCGCATCGGCGGCGACATGGCCCTGCTGCGCGGCATCGCCAAGGCCGTCCTCGAACAGGCCCCGTCCGACCCGAAGGCGGTCGACCAGGAGTTCATCGACCGCCACACCTCCGGCATCGACGACTACCGCGCCGTGTGCGAGGCCACCTCCTGGGGCGAGATCGAGCGCCAGTCCGCCGTCCCGCGCGCCGACATCCTCAAGGCCGCCCGGATCTACCGCGACGCCGACCGCAGCATCGTCAGCTGGTGCCTCGGCGTCACCCAGCACGAACACGGCGTCGACACCGTCCGCGAGATCGTCAACCTGCTCCTGCTCCGCGGCAACCTCGGCCGGGAGGGCGCAGGCCCCTCCCCGGTGCGCGGCCACAGCAACGTCCAGGGCAACCGCACCTGCGGCATCGACCACCGGCCCCCCGGGGAGTTCCTCGACCGGCTCGGCGACGTCTGCGGCATCGACCCGCCGCGCGCCCACGGCCTGGACACCGTCCGCACCATCGAGGCCATGCACCGCGGCGAGGTGACGGTCTTCGTCGGCATGGGCGGCAACTTCGCCCTCGCCGCGCCCGACACCCCCCACACGCACGCCGCGCTGCGCACCTGCGCCCTGACGGTGCAGGTCAGCACCAAGCTCAACCGCAGCCACGTGGTGCACGGCCGGCAGGCGCTGATCCTGCCCTGCCTCGGCCGCACCGAGAAGGACCACCAGCGGGCCGGGGAACAGAGCACCTCCGTCGAGGACTCGATGAGCATGGTCCACCTCTCCGCCGGGATGAAGCGCCCCGCCTCGCCCCACCTGCTCTCCGAGCCCGCGATCGTCGCCGGAATGGCCCGCGCCGCGCTGCCCGACAGCGCCACCCCGTGGGAGTGGTACGTCGAGGACTACGACCGCATCCGCGACACCATGGCCAAGGTCCTGGACGGCTTCGAGGACTTCAACCGCCGCGTCCGGCTGCCGCTCGGCTTCCGGATCAGGCAGCCCGCCCGCGAACTGGTCTTCCTCACCCCGTCCGGCCGCGCCGAGTTCTCCGCCGCGCCACTGCCCGACGTCGTCCCCGCCCCCGGCACCCTCGCCCTCGGCACCATGCGCTCCCACGACCAGTGGAACACCACGATCTACAGCGACAACGACCGCTACCGCGGCATCAAGAACCTGCGCACCCTCGTCTTCATGAACGAGGACGACATGCGCGAGCGCGGCATCGCGGAGTTCGACCCCGTCGACATCACCAGCACCGCCCGCGACGGTTCCACCCGCTCCCTGAACGGCTACCTCGCCGTCCCCTACGACATCCCGCGCGGCTGCGCCGCCGGCTACATGCCGGAGATGAACGTCCTCTGTGCCATCGGCGACTTCAGCACCCAGAGCGACCAGCCGATCATGAAGCACCTCAAGGTCACGATCACCGGGGCGGCCTGACCGGGCGACGGACGGGTCCGACCCTCCGTCGGAAACGGCGGCACCTCCACGGGAACTTGTGGGCGGGCGCCGACGTCGACCGGATGTACGAACACACGGAGGGGGCCCGCACGTGGCTGTCACACTGGCCGAAGAGATCATGCTGCTGTCGCTGGACGACGAGTCCGGCACCGCGAAGGGGCGGCTGATGCTGGCCTGGCCGCTGGGCGGCGCGCTCGTCCTCGAGCTCTCGTTCGCCGGGCGGGTCGCGGTCGCCGACGGTCTGCTGCAGGTGGTCGACACGGCACCGCTCGGCGACGAACTGCTGGACGGCCGGCTGGCCGCGCTCGCCGCGTGGGCCGAGGGGCGGCGCAAGGCGAAGGTCGGCGACTGGCTGATGAAGGATCAGCGCACCTCCGTCCGCGCCGTCGAGGAGAGCCTGTGCCGCCGCGGCCTCGTCACCGAGGAGAACCACCGGCTGCTCGGCATCTTCCCGAGCCGGCGCTACCCGGAGGTGGACGGCTCGGTCGAGCAGGAGGTGCGCGAGCGGCTCGCCGCGGCGGTGCTCCGCGGCGAGGAGGCCGACGAGCGCACCGCGGCGCTGGTCGCCGTGCTGCACGCCGCGGGCCTGCACCGGGCGGCCTTCCCGGGCGTGCCCCGCAAGCAGGTCGAGCCGCGGATGAAGGAGCTCGCCGAGGGCCAGTGGGTGGCCGAGAGCATCCGGGCCGCGATCACGGCCGTCTACGCCGCGGTCACCGCCGGCGCCGTGGCCGCAGGCGTGGCCGCGTCGTTCTGAGCGGCGGGCCCCGGGTCAGGGGGCCGGCGGCGCCTCGCCGCTGCCCCGGATGCTGTCCGCCGCCTCGACCAGGGCGCGGAGGACGGTACGGACGGCCCGGCGGGCCGTGGTCTCGGGGCGGTGCAGGACGTCGATGTGACGGCGGGCCTGCACACCGGTCAGCGGGCGGAGGACGACGGCCGGGTGCCGCCGGGCCGTCCACCGCGGCATCAGGGCCAGCCCGCCGCCCGCGGCGACGACCTCCGCGGCGACCGCGAACTCGTTGATGCGGTGCACGATGTCCGGCGCCCGGCCCGCCGCGGCGGCCACCGCCTCGATGGTGGCCAGCAGCGGGAAGCCGTCGTGGACGGTGATCCACGGCAGGCCGGCCACGTCGTGCGGGGTCAGCCGGGCCCGCTCCGCCAGCGGATGCCCGGCCGGGAGGGCGACGTCCAGCGGCTCGTGCAGCAGCGGCGTCGCCGCCACGGTGCGCGGCCAGGCCGGCGTGTGGTCGAGGCGGTGCGCCAGTACGAGGTCGTACTCACGCGTCAGCCGGGGGAAGCGGTCCTGCGCCACGTCCTCGTCCGCGAGGCCCAGCCGCGGGAAGCCGCCGTCGCCGGCCGAGCGCCGCAGCAGCGGCGGGAAGAACGCCGCGGCCGCGCTGTGGAAGGCCGCCACCGACACCCGCCCCTGCGGCTGCTCCACGTACCGGTCCACGGCGTGCCGGGCCCGGGCCAGCGCCGCAGCCACGTCGATCGCGGCGTCCGCCAGGGCCCGTCCGGCCTCGGTCAGCACCAGGCGCCGCCCGTCGCGCTCGGTCAGCGGCACCGGCACCGAGCGCTGCAGAAGCCGCAGCTGCTGCGAGACGGCCGAGGGCGTCACCATCATCGCCTCGGCGACGGCGGTGACGCTGCCGAGTTCGCCGAGCTCCCGCAGGACCCTGAGTTGGCGTTCGTCCACCCGGACAGTGTAGGCGTCGCTTAAAGATCGTTTGAGAAGCTGGGTCTTGGCTTCACGGTCACGCTCCGGCAGCGTGGTGGCCGTGCCTGATTCCCGCCGTACCGACCTGGTCCTGCTGCTCGTGGCGATCGTCTGGGGTTCCAGCTACCTCGCCGCGAAGTCCGCGACCGGCGCCGCCCCCGTCCTCGTCGTCCTGTTCGCGCGCTACGCGCTCTCCGCGCTCGCGGCCCTCGCCGTGATCGCCGCCGGCGCGGCCATCCGCGGCCGCACAGCCCTCCGCGGGCGCACCGCCCGCACGGCCGTCGACGCGCGCACCGCCGCGGGGTTCCGGCGGGCCGAGCTGCGGTACGGGTCGGTGCTCGGTCTTACCCAGGCGGCCGTCCTGGCGATCGAGACGTACGGGGTGGCGCACACCAGCGCCGCCAACGCCGGTCTGATCATCAGCCTCACGATCGTCCTCACCCCGTTCCTCGACCGCACCGGCGGACGCGGCCCGCTGCCGGGTAGGTTCTTCGCCGCCGCCGGCGTCTGCGTGCTGGCCGTCGGACTCCTGATGTCCGGCACCGGACTCCACACCCCGGGCCTCGGCGACCTGCTCATGCTCGCCGCGGCCGTCGTCCGCGCCGGGCACGTCGCCCTGGTCGGCAGGCTCACCACCGGACGCGACCTGCGCCCGCTGCACCTGACGGCCGTACAGACCGTCGTCGGCGCCGTGGTGTTCGCCGCCCCCGCCGCCACCGGGCTGTCCGCCCTCGGCCACGCCTCCACCGCCACCTGGGGCGCCCTCCTGCACCTCGCCCTGTTCTGCAGCGTCTTCGCCTTCCTGGCCCAGACCTGGGCCGTGCAGCGCAGCTCCGCCAGCCGGGCCAGCCTGCTGCTCGGCACCGAACCGGTCTGGGCGGTCGCCGTCGGTATCGGCCTCGGCGGCGAACGGCTGACCGCCCCGGCCGCCCTCGGCGCCGTCCTCATGGTCGCCGGCACCTACTGGGGCCAGTCCGTCGAACGCGCCCACCGCACCGCACCACGGCCCGCCACCGACAGCCCCACCCCCGCGACAGCCCGCGCCTGACCGCCGCCGGGACGGGCCGCCGCCCGGCCGTACCCGGGGAGCCGGGTGCGGTGGCCGGGACATGTCCGGAATGGGCCCGGGATGTGCAGGTATCGTGCACCTCGAAGGAGGTTGTCATGATTGCTGGCCCGGGCTTCTGGGACATCGAAATACAGCGGGCGGGCTGGTCGCGCGTGCTCGCGCCGGGCTTCGCCGACTTCCCGGAGATCCTGGGGCGCCGCAGCGTCTGGGGCCGGAACTGCTACGTCCGCGGCAACGACCGGCTCGTCATCGAATGGTCGGACCAGGTGACGATATGCGCGGCCCTGCTCAACGGCAGGCACAGCCCGGTGGACACGGCGGAGGACCTGTCGGCCGCCATAGGGTCCCGCGACTGAGGCCCGGCCGAGTGCGGTCAGAGTCCGCGGAGTGGGTCAGCGCGCCGGACCGGAGCCCTCCGGGAGGGCGGCCACCACCAGGGCGACGGCCTCCTCGGCGGTCGCGGTGCGGGCGACGACCTCGCCGCGGTTCCCTGCACAGCACCCCGAACCGACCGCCGAGTCCATGAACACATGCCGGCGTGCGCCGCCGTGTACCTCGCCGTCGGCGTGTCGGCCCGCCCGGTGCTCAAGGCCCGGCCGGCAGCGGCGCGGGCGGTCACCCGCGTCAGCGGTGCCAGATGGTCGCCATCGGCGGGTTCCTCCTCGTCGAGCGCCTGGCCGGCTGACGGTTCCGCCGCGTTCGATCCCCCCGGTCCCCCCGGCCGCCGAGATGTCCGCTCAAGGCGAGAGCCATGGAGGACCACAGGCAGCGCGAGCCCAGCGGACTGATCCAGCGGGCCGGTTCGGGCTGTGCCGCAGGGCGGAGTGGCATTTACTGGTAGGGAAGGCATCGGAGCCAGCCGGGCGGCGAGACGTTTCACCGCCGCCGGTGGTTCACCGGTTCGCCGGTCGCACCCGGCAGGAGGTCGTGCAATGAACCCGCCTTCTCAGGATCAGGCCTTACCACGTCTCGTCATCGACAGCCCGGACCGGATTCGCGGGCAGGTGCACGTACTCGACTTCGAGCCGCTGCTGGTCGGCCGGGACTCCGCCTGCCAGATCCAGTTGCTCCATCCGCAGATCAGTCGACGCCACGCGCTGGTGTGGTGGGCCAACGGGCACACCACCGTGGAGGACCTCTCGTCCACCAACGGCACCCGGCTGAACGGTCACCTGGTATTGGGACAGCAGATTCTGCACAGCGGGGACGTCCTGGACTTCGGGCCACTGGAAGTGCACTACGAGGAACCGGGCGAGGAGGCCGCCACCGCGGTCGCCGAGCCGGAGACGAGGGTTCCGGCACGGGAGGCGCAGACCGTCGTCACGGGCGGAGACCCGCCGTTACCCCTGCACGAGGACGCCGCGCCTCCGGAACCGCCACGGCAGGTTCCGCCGGAGCCGACGGCGGCCCGGCCGGTGTCGGTCCGGGGAGAAATCGCCCAGGAAGCAACGGCCCAGGAGGAGACCGCCCCGCAGGAAACGGCTCCGGAGGAGCCGGAGGAACCACCGTGGTGGGGGCCGCCCGCGGACACCGTTCCGCCGCAGCCACCCGTGCCGCCGGCCTTCGGGCCGCTCCCGGACCGGACGCGCACACCACAGCCGGACGAACCCCCACCGGGCACACCACCGCCGGAGACGCCGCACGCCGGGACCGAGCGCCGCTTCGACGTGGCCGAGCAGCAGGCGACAGGGAACCTCAGCAACGTCGGCGGGAACCAGTACAACTACCTCATGCAGGACGACCGCATCCTGCTGGCCCGGCGCAAGGCCTACTTCCGCAAGCTCAGGGCCACCAGGAGAACGGGCCGGCACCTGGCACTGGTGGGACTGCTGCTCGCCGTTCTGGGCTTCGCGTTCTGGGCGTGGCTGACCTCGGAGCAGCAGACGCTCGACCCGGACGCCGGGGGCGTGGCGGTCGACGTGATCAGTCTCGGGGTGGGGATCGCGGGCACGGTGCTGTTGGTCATCGGTGGCGCCCTGGTGGCCGCGACCGTGCTCCGGCAGCGCCGGTACGAGCGGGAGGAGGATCGTCGGCTGAATCCGGACCGGTCGTCGTCGAGGTGAGGCGGCGGGGGTCCACGGCGAAGGGACCGCCATGGTCTTCAACATCGGAAACCAGCAGGGTGGCGTCGTCAACAACGTCGCCGGCGACCAGACCGTCCACGGCGTCCTGTCCGGCCACCTCACGGCGGACGGACAGGACGTGCGCGCCCTGGTCGGCGAACTCCGCTCGGCCGTCGACCGGGCGCAGCTGCCACCGGCCGTCGCGCCCGAGGTCCGGTCCGAGCTGGAGTCGCTGGACGCGGAGGTGGCCCGGCCGGACCCGGACCGTGAGGCGGTGGCGGGGCGGCTGACCCGGATCACCCGCCTGCTCACCTCGGCCGGCGCCCTCGTCAGCGCAGGCGCCGGGCTGATCAGACCGATCTCGTCACTGGCCGGCTGGCTCGGCACGCTGGGCTTGCCGATCTTGCAGGCCATCGGCGTCTGAACCCCGAAGAGCACCGCCGTCACGCACCGGATCCGGTTCGGCGTGTGACGGCGTGACCGCTCAGTGAACCGGCCCGGCGCAGCGGGGTGGGCAAGCGTTTCCTGCGCTCGATCGCCCCGAAGTCTCATGCAATGGAGCCTGCATGCACAGGACCGACATGCGAGCCCACCGGTCTCAACCCCCGATCCGCTCGGAACAGCGGGCGCTGTGGCCCGCGGTGACGGGCCGACAGCTGCTCCGGCCTGCGCGCGGTGGGCCACGGCCGTCCCGCCCGTGGTGCCGAGTCGGTCAGGGCCGGACGCCGTCGAAGAGGTTGGCGACCAGGGCGGCCGCGAAGTCCTCGGTGACGGGCAGGTTGGGCAGCAGGAGGCGGTGGTAGCAGGCGCCCCAGAGCTGGTCGACGAGGATCTCGGGGTCGGCCTCGGCCCGGAGTTGGCCGCGATCCTGGGCGCGGCGCATCGCCTCGACGGCGAGCCGGCGGCGGGGGCCAGAGTAGCGTTCGAGCAGGGCGGCGGACAGGTCCGGGTCGGTCTGGGCCTGGCCGACGAGTTCGGCGATGACACGGCCGGCGGGTGTCTGCGTGACCAGGCGGGCGAAGGCCTGGATCTGGGTGGTCAGGTCGGCCCGGATGTCGCCGGTGTCGGGGAAGGCGAGGGTGGACTCGACGGCGTGGAAGTAGCCGTCGAGGGCGAGCGCGCCCTTGGACGGCCACCACTTGTAGATCGTCGTCTTGCTGGCGCCGGCCCGCTCCGCGACCCCTTCGATGGTGAACGTGCCCATGCCGTCCTCGAGGAGCATCGCGCCCGCGGCGTCGAGGACCTCGGCGCGCACCTCGGCGGCCGGGCGCCGGCCCCGGCCCCGGCGGGCCCGTGGGGGAGTCTCCTGCAGTGCTTCCGGCAGTGCTTCGGGCAGTGGTTCCGGCATCGGCGGACCTTTCGGGTGCGTGGCGGGTGATCTGCCCCCCACCCTGACATATGGACGCGGCGTTCACCATATGCTTATATGGACTTATCGTTCATTTGACTGGCGTGCGAAGCGCAGGAGGTACCGCCATGACCGACACCACCAGGGTCGCTCTGGTCACCGGGGCAACCGGCGGCATCGGCAGCGCCGTCGCCCGGCGGCTGGCGGCCGACACCATGGCCGTCGGCGTCCACTACGCCGGCAACAAGGCTGCCGCCGAAGAGCTCGCGGCCGAGATCCGGGCCGCCGGCGGCCGGGCGGTCGCCGTCGGCGGCGACGTCGCGGACGAGCACGCCATGGCCGAGGCCTTCGACGCGGTCGAGGAGGCCTTCGGCGGCGTCGACGTCGTCGTGCACACCGCGGGAGAGATGCTCCTCGGCCCGGTCGCCGACTTCGACCTCGCCGCACTGGACCGGATGCACCGCACCAACATCCGCGGCACCTTCGTCGTCGCCCAGCAGGCGGCCCGCCGCGTCCGGTCCGGCGGCGCGGTCGTCACCTTCTCCACCTCGGTGACCCGGCTCTCCTTCCCCGGCTACGCCGCCTACGCGGCGAGCAAGGGGGCGGTCGAGGCCATGACGCTGATCCTCGCCCGCGAACTGCGCGGCCGCGACGTCACCGTCAACGCCGTGGCCCCCGGCCCGACGGCCACCCCGCTCTTCCTCAACGGCAAGGACCAGGAGACCGTCGACCGCCTCGCCGCCCAGTCCCCGCTGGAGCGCCTCGGCACGCCGGACGACATCGCCGAGACCGTCGCCTTCCTCGCCGGCCCCGGCCGCTGGGTCAACGGTCAGGTCGTGTACACCAACGGGGGCGTCGCCTGAGACGCCCACCGTCCGCACCGGATCACGGACGGGAGGACGGGCCGGGCCGGGTCGGGCGTTCGCCGGTGGGCGAACTCGTATCCCTCGTCGCTCAGCGCGTGACCGGCCCGACACGGCCACGGTCGAACGCGACCGGGCCGCCGACCCCCCGGGGTCGGCGGCCCGG